>PBFV01000069.1 GCA_002718935.1 Verrucomicrobiales bacterium | reverse complement strand
GTGTCCTTCAATGTGTGCTACGATGGGCAATCATGGCTGTTCATGTTGGCACCATGCACCGGCATCTATTTCGATAACAATACGATAGCCCGGTACAATGGATTCGGGAGGGCCCAAAATGCCGGTGCCCGAATTGACGTTCGGGGCGGGAACCCTGTTGGCAAACCTTCGGGAGCCCATTTCAGGAACAATCTGTTTATCTATTCTTCCTCTCCGTATACCGGCAATCGATCCGGCGGCGCCCTGAAAACAGCCAACTGGTATTCAAAGTATAAATCCCCCAGCACTAAATATAAGGGTGACAGCAAACAGGCAGGCAGCGGCGACCCGGGCCTTGTAGATCTTGAGAAACAAGATTATCGCCTCAAAGCAGATAGCCCGTTACGCGGTAAAGCAATTAACCTAAGTGAACTATACAAAACAGACTTCTATGGTCGCCCATTGCCTAAGACCGGCAATTGGGATATCGGAGCAATTCAATACAACACGACCAAGCCGACCAAAGCATTGCAACCAAAACGGCGGCACTCCTGTCCTTAAGCCCCCTTCTCCTGGCAATGAAAACACTGATTTCAATTTTGATAAGTTTATTGGTTACGGGGTGTGGGAAGAAGCAACCCACTAACTCCAACCAAGACAAAAATCCTCCTGTACCACTTCCATATCAGAAGGCAAAAAAAGAAACCCCATCTAAGAATGATGTCAATAACAGCACCCCTGAAAATCCTTTATCCGAAGTAACCCCCAGACCGAAAATCACGTTAGCCGAGGCAGAAAAGGTCGCCAAGAATTTGCAGGCTGCCGTGGAGATGGAAAATTCTGAAATAGTATTTCGATTGATTAATCGCGATATTCTAATTGGACGTGCCATGCCGAAAAGCCTGACGGACGCGCAACAGAAAAAAGAAATTATCGCGGGCGCTAGAGCTGCATTTAAAGAAATTCTATTGCAGAATTTAAGCATGGGCACTTACCAGTTCCTGAGGGTTTCAAAGACACCGGATGGAGTGCAGGCAACAATGCGGCTCATATTACCAAATGGAGGCGTCAATTATCACCACCTCGTATTGGGACGCCGTATAGATATGAAACCGTGTGTAGTAGACATATTTGCGTATACTTCAGGGGAATATCTCAGCCAGACCTTTGGCCGTTTAATTACACATTCGATGCCCGCTGTTAAATTAACGGACGCTACGGCCATGCAAGGCATCAAGCAATTTGAAGATATGACTATGGCTATGCAAAAAGGGGCGTTCTCCCGTGCACTAACCATTTACGAAGGCATGCAACCGAATTGGAAGCAGCAGAAAACAACAATGCAAATGCGGATTGTTGCGGCCAATCAAGTTGCGGTCAGTAACTTGCAGCAAAGCCAACCGATGGGCGATGAATATAGAAAAGCTGTGGAGGATTTTAGGCGCACCTTTCCGAATGCTAAAAATTTGTCTCTGCTTCTAATAGACTTTTATACCCTCAACAAAGATTACAAACAAGCGCGCGCGGCCGTGGACCAACTAGACAAACAGGTTGGCGGTGATCCATACCTGAATTTCATCCGTGGAAATATTGCTTTGTCTCAAGGCAAGAAACAGGCTGGCAAAGACCTGTTCATAAAACTTACCAAAGACATGCCCAAAAACCCGGCCCCCTACTTTACCCTCATCGACCTGGCCTTGATGGACAAAAATTATAAGGAAGTCACTCGCTTGCTAATAAACACAGAAGAAAACACGCCTGTACGATTCGACCCTGACTTTAATGGAATTGATAGCTACAAAGACTACCTTGCCTCACCAGAAAATATAAAATGGAAAGCCTACAAAAAGGGTGGTAAATAAATTATATTATTGTGAGGCACCTCTTTTCCAAATATAGGAATTCAAGGAGCCTGTAGATTTCTTTTGGAAAAGAGTGGGATGTGTTTTGGGAATCGAACCCAACGAACATCAAATCTCATGGGTTTGAGGTTTGCGAAGCCAATTAAAATCATCTAGTTTGAAGGCGATGGAAATTGGGCGTAGAGATTTTTTCAAGATTGGAGGAATTTCGCTCGGAGCCATATCCCCTTTAGGATTGTCTTTGCCTCAAGTGCTGGCAAATGAAGAGGCAAGTGGCGGCCGAAAACAAATCAACGTCATTTTCATGTTCCTTCAAGGTGGCGCTAGCCATTTGGACATGTATGACATGAAACCGAATGCTCCAGTAGAGATTCGAGGAAAGTACAGTCCGGCACGAACCAATGTTCCGGGCCTTCATTTAAGTGATCAGTTACCCAAGTTAGGCAAATGCGCTGATAAATTTTCTCTGATTCGGTCTATGCACTCTTTCTGCTCCAAGCATGGTGAGGGAGATGTAGACATTATGTGCGGGAGTCCGCGGGATAAAAATCTGCAGGCGCCGGGTATTGGGGCAGTCCTCAGTTTACAGCAGAAACAGCAGGCGCCGGTTCCTCCCTTTATCCACTTGGGCGATATGAAGCACCCGGCACATAGTGCCCCCGGTTATGGTGGGTACCTCGGAAGAGCCCATGACCCTTTTCTCATCAAAGAGAATCCCAATGACTCTGGATTTTCAGTGCCGACCTTTGATACGGCTAAAGAAGTAGATGTTAATCGTTTGGCGGGCCGCACACATCTCCTGAAATCTTTGGACCGGTATCAGGAAAAATTCGAACGCCAAATGGAGTTTGCTCGGGTGCACAATGCCTTTACCGAGAAGGCGTTGGGCCTTGCGACCTCAACCAAGGCTAAAAGAGCTTTCGACCTATCCAAAGAACCCGACAAACTGAGAGATACCTACGGACGCAATAATGTCGGGCAAAGCATGTTGCTGGCACGCAGGCTGGTAGAGGCGGGTGTGCGTTTTGTAACTATCCAAGGGTATAAGGATACAGGGATTTATGCGTGGGATCATCACTGGGGCATTTTCCCCCACTTGGAGCAACAGCTCCCTATTTATGATAGTGCTTATTCAGCCCTACTTAATGATTTAGATGATCGCGGCATGCTGGAGACTACTCTTGTGATAACTGCCGGTGAGTTTGGGAGAACTCCAAAGATCAATAATAACAAACGTGGACCAGGCCGTGATCATTGGGCAGATTGCTTCAGCCTCACTCTGGGTGGTGGGGGTATCAAAACTGGTCGAATCATCGGAGCTAGCGACAAGCACGGAGCCGTTCCCGTTGATCGCCCAGTATCGATTCCAGACTTTGCTGCAACAGTATACCACGCTATCGGTTTAGACCCGAAGGCAGAGTTTGTTGCCCAAGGTAGGCGCATGCAAATGCTTCCAGAAGGCTCGGTAGTTAGAGAACTCCTCTAGAGCCTAGAATCGGCTTTTGAAGAGACAAAGCGCTTTAAATTAGTCGCTAATTCCACATTCTCGGGAAACGATTATTTCACTTCTCCACCACAAAAAAGCCGCCCTTGAGATAAACCGGAGTTTACCGCAGGGCGGCTACCAATCCTTTTTTGCTTACGGACCTGACGGACCGTTTGCTCGAAAGGTCAATGCCCTTGGTCGGACACCTGCCAGTAGCCCTTCTGACTGCGCCCGCGGTTGCCCGTGGGCCGGTCATCCGTTGCAGTTTCCGTGGTTCCGAAGAACCGCTTTCGCTGCGTGGCCAGCTGGCTGACCGAGTGGCTCCGAAGAGCCGCTCAACGGAATCAATCTACCACGAAATGCCGCTGAACAAAGCGGCAGTTATTAAATCGTATTCGCCCGAAACTCACCGGCTGTTCACCGGTTGTTCGCATTTGGCAACAAGGCCTTTCGGATGCCTTCGATCAGCTTGGCCTCGGCCCCGGGGTGCACCCAGCACCAATCGCTGAGGTTGTGATCTTTTTCCTCCCAATGTTTTTCGGTGGGCACATAGCCAGTGCCGCCTTCGCCGTAGCCGGCCACCCACACAAAGGAATCGGGCCGCAGCTTTTGCGCGGCGAGTTGGAACTCCACGTAACTTTCGCCGGGCAACAGCAGCAATTGCGCCGGGCCAAGATCGAGCACCGGCACATCCACTGGCTGGCCACGCTCGCAACGCTGGCGCCAGCTGAGGCCCATCGCCGCGAGGCATTGCTGCCAGTGATTCACCCCGGGCTTGAGCTTGGCTTCATAGTCTTTAGTTTTAAATCCTGCATGATCGCGCGGCGCCAGCTGCACCGGTGCATTGCGGAAACTAATTTTTTGAATTGGCGTGCGTCTCGTGTTTTTCCAGGAGTGCGTCATGGCGCGATACAAACGTCCAGCGAGCACGGCGCGGTTGGCGCGGTCTCCTTTGTTGTATTTTCCGGCGGTGACATTGCCACTGGCGCCGCTGAAATAAATCTGCAGGCATCCTGGCGTTTCCTTCTGGCGCCGGGCGCGTGCCAGTCCGGGAAAATCCGCGCTCACCTCGCCGGTGCGATAATAGCTCATCGGATGCACCGCATAGGTGCTGAGCGCCGCGATAGGCCGGTCGCCATTCCAGAAACTGATGGTGCGCAGCCACGGATCAATCGTGCCCTCAGGCGCGTTGGCCGCCAGTACATTACGCCCACTGGCACTGCCGCGGCCAAACGAAAATTTTCCGTCGGGCAATTCGTACCGGCGGTTGGAGGCAATCTTTTCCACCTTCGCCTTGCCCAAGCCAATGTGCGTCAAGGGCTGTGGCGTTTTCAGCGCCTTGACCACCGTCGCCGCCACGCGTTGCACGGCCTTTTCGTGAAATGCCAGATCACAGATGCTGCCTTCCAGTTTGCGTTGCTCAAGCATGCGTTGCGCGGCGAGATCGGTCACCGGCGCATCATGTTGGTGAATGGCACTGACCAGCACCCGTTCGCGCGTGGTGCCGGCCGCCTTGGCCAGGGCCTCGCGCCAGCGGTCAAAGGAGTCATTGCGAATCTCGCACCAGTCCACGCTCACCAACACCACCGGCTTTTCGCCGCCCAACACCACCACGCCCTTGGCATAGAGCGGATCTGCCACACTCTTGGCTTTCCATAACCCACCCATCATCCCATGCCCAATCGGCACCGTCACCTCCGCACTAAATGGCGCCACGGCAAAGGGGGACGCGGCCACCGGCCACGCCAGCCAGCAAAACATCCAAAGCAAAATCCGCATCCCGCAGTCTGTTCCCCGTCCATCCCCCGCGCAAGCGGTTTTCCCTTTGCTCCGAAGGGCGCTGTGGTAAACATCGGCATGCGCTTGCTCCTGTTGTTTCTCGCGTGGACGGTCCATGCCGCTGAACGGCCGCCGAATATTGTGCTGCTGCTGGCCGATGATCTCGGGTACGGCGAGTTGGGTTGTCAGGGAAATCAGGAGATTCCCACGCCGCATATTGATTCCATTGCTAAAAACGGCGTGCGGTTTACGCAAGGTTATGTGACGGCTGCTTTTTGCAGTGCCTCGCGGGCTGGATTGATGACGGGTCGTTATCAGTCGCGGTTTGGATATGAGTTCAACCCGATCGGTGATCACAATGAAGATCCCATGGCCGGGTTGCCGCGCAGTGAGCGGACTTTAGCGCGGCACCTTCATGATGTCGGCTACACGACTGGTCTGGTTGGCAAATGGCACTTGGGTGGGCATGCGAAGTTTCATCCCATTCGTCATGGATTTGATGAATTCTTTGGGTTTACGCATGAGGGCCATTACTTTGTGCCGCCACCGTACAAGGGCATGACCACTTGGCTGCGGCGCAAGGCTCTTCCCGNAAACGCGCGCGGACGTTTTACCAGCGCTGATGGGAAGCTTATTTACTCCACGCACATGGGTAGCGACGAGCCGGCTTACGACGCCAATAACCCCATCGTGCGCGGCGGNCAGCCGGTGGAGGAAAAAGCGCATCTCACCGATGCNTTNACNCGTGAGGCNCGTGATTTCATNGGNCGTCATCGNGACAANCCGTTNTTNCTCTATCTNGCCTACAACGCCGTGCACAGCCCGTTGCAGGGCGCTGNTGCGTACATGAAAAAGTTNGAGCACATTGANAACATCCAACGCCGCATTTTCGCTGCCATGCTCGCGCACCTTGATGACAGCGTGGGCGCCGTGCTGGCTGAACTGCGCNAGCAGGGCCTCGAGAAAAANACGCTCGTCATTTTCCTGAGCGACAACGGTGGCCCGACGCGTGAGCTTACCTCCAGTAATGCGCCGTTGCGNGCCGGCAAAGGCAGTGTGTACGAGGGCGGCTTGCGCGTGCCGTTCATGATGCAATGGCCCGGCCAATTGCCAGCCGGAAAGGTCTATAAACATCCGATCATTTCGCTCGACCTTTTTGCCACCGCAGCTGCCATTGCCAAGGCTCCGCTCAAGCGCCGGATTGATGGCGTGAATCTCATGCCCTATCTCGTGGGCAAAAACAAAGGCACGCCGCATGAAACGCTGTTTTGGAGAATCAGCACCAAGGCTGCCTATCGCAAAGGCGATTGGAAAATCCTCCGCAACCCCCGCCGCGATCAATCCAATGCATGGGAGTTGTACAACATTGCCGAGGACATTGCGGAAACCAAAAACCTTGCTGACTCGCGCACCGACAAGCTCAAGGAGCTCCGCGCCGAATGGGAAAAGCTCAACGCCCAAATGATCGAGCCGATATGGAAACGGCCGAGGCGGTGACTTGCCTGCTATTCCCGGCACAAAAATCCCTGTGCTACATTTGTCTCTGCGGTTAGTTTGCCCGCGCACGTATGAGCCTTCCTAAAATTGCTGTGACGATGGGCGATCCCGCAGGGGTTGGGCCGGAGGTTTGTTTGCATTTGTTGCAGAATGCCGAGGTGGCGGAGTTGTGTGTGCCGATTGTGTTTGGCGATCGAGTGGTGCTGGAGCAGGCGGCGGAGCAATGCGGATTGGCGAAGCCGGCGAAATACATCGGAGGTTTGGCGGAAGCAGATGAGCCTTGTGTGCTGGACTTGGGAGCGATCACCACGAGTGATTTTGAAACGGGCACAGTGAATGCCGACACCGGTCGCGCGGGGTACACTTACGTGGAGGACGCCATTAACGCTGCGCTCAGCGGCCAGGTGGCGGCGGTCACCACGGCGCCGTTAAATAAAGAAGCCCTGCGCGCAGCGGGCATTCCGCATCCGGGCCACACTGAGATTTTTGCCGCGCTCACCCATGCCGAGCGAGCGTGCATGCTGCAGTATTCCAGCGAGGTGCGCTGCGTGTTTGTCACCACGCACGTGCCGTATGCGGAGGTGCCGCGGTTGCTTACGAAGGAGCGGATTCTCGATACGCTGGAGCTTGGCGCGCAGGCGATGCGGCGCATCCGTGGCGCGGAACCGAAGATTGGCGTGCTCGGCCTCAACCCGCATGCTGGTGAGCATGGGCTGTTTGGTGATGAGGAGGAACGCATCATCATCCCCGCCATCGAGACGGCGCGCGAACGCGGTTTTGATGTGGAAGGCCCCATCCCGCCGGATACCGCCTTTCTCCCGGCCAAGCGCCGCGCCACCGATGTGTTTGTGTGCCTCTATCACGACCAAGGTCACATCCCGCTGAAGGCCCTGTGCTTTGATGAAGCGGTGAACACGACGCTCGGACTGCCGATCATCCGCACCTCGGTTGACCACGGCACCGCGTTGGACATCTCCGGTGAAGGCAAAGCCAACCCCAGCAGTCTATTCGAGGCGGTGAAGCTGGCTAAAAAATTGTTGGCCAATTCATTTTGATTTTTTTCTGATTGTGCGACAATTGGCATGTTTTGTATGTAACTTCAATAATTCGGAAAACGTAATGACTATCGTGGACACATTCTCGAAGAAACTAGCCCTGTTGCTTTTAGCCTTTTGCGCTCAAAATGCTGTTTTTTCAGCGGAAAAGAAACCTGTAAGCGATTGGAACCAATGGCGCGGGCCTAACCGGGATGGGGTGGTTGTCGGTAAGCCTTGGCCGCAGGACTTGAAGGCCAACCATTTTTCGCCGGCATGGCGACTGGAGTTGGGCTCCAGCTATTCGGGCCCTGTCATGGATCAGGCGACGGTTTATGTTACCGAGTCATCGGGAAACAATGAGGTGGTGCGAGCGCTGGATCGGGCGACGGGCAAGGAAAAATGGCGGCATGAATGGGCGGGGAAAATGAGCGTGCCATTTTTTGCAGCGCGCAACGGAAGCTGGATTCGCAGCACGCCGGCTTTGGCCAATGGCAAACTGTTCGTAGCGGGCATTCGGGATCACTTGCTTTGCCTTGACGCAAAAACAGGCAAGCGTCTTTGGGAGATTGATTTTCCAAAGCAACTGAAGACTCCGCTGCCCACATTCGGATGCGTTTGCTCACCCATGGTTGATGGCAAGTTTGTGTACATGCAGGCCGGCGCCGGTTTCTGTAAAATTGAACAGGACACGGGCAAGATTGTCTGGCGCACCATGAAGGACAAGGGCGGCATGTATGGCAGCGCTTTTTCCTCGCCGGTATTCGCCACCTTGCGTGACAAGCGGCAAATTCTCGTACAGTCCAGAACGGAACTAGCTGGTGTAGACATTGCTTCCGGTGGGGTGTTGTGGCGGCAACCCGTTAAGGCGTTTCGCGGGATGAACATTCTCACGCCTCTTCCCTACAAGGAGGGTGTTTATACGAGTGCTTATGGTGGTCGCTCGCATTTCTATGGGATTGAGCGCGATAGTGCCGCGTGGAAATCCACAGAGCTTTGGGAAAACAAGGGACAAGCCTACATGTGCAGCCCGATTCTTTTTAAGGATCATGTTTATCTCCACCTGCGCAACCAACGGTTCGCATGTTATAATCTCAAGACGGGCAAAGAGGCTTGGGTCAGCGACAAGCGTTTTGGCAAATACATGAGTTTGGTGCGGCAAGGAGAAAAAATTCTCGCGCTCGACCAAAACGGAATGCTTTACCTCATCAATGCCTCGCCTGAAAAACTTGAGATACTTGATTCCAAAAAAGTTTCGGATCAAGAGACTTGGGCGCACCTAGCGGTTTCGAATGGCCAAGTTGCCATCCGCGAGTTGAAGGCGATCGCTTTGTACGACTGGAAGCCGAACGAGATAATCCCCTGATGTCCCTTTGCCTGACATAAACATTTTTAACGCCAAAGACTTGATAGCGTTTCTTCACGAAATTTGCTGGTAAATGAAACTGGACATCAAGTCGGCCGTTCACACTTTTGATTCGGACTTTCAACCGAAGGACAATTCCAGTTCGGAGGGAAAGCTGGATGTTGCGCGGTGTTTCTCGCTCATTTTTCTGCACGCCGGCTGTTTGGGTGTGATCTGGGTGGGGTGGAGTTGGTTCGCTGTTTGGGTGGCTGTGTTTTTGTATTTCACGCGGATGTTTGCCATTACGGCCTTTCTGCACCGCTACTTTTCTCATCGCACATTCAAGACGAGTCGGTTCATGCAATTCCTTTTCGCGGCAGCCGCAGGTACAGCAGCCCAGCGAGGAGCTCTTTGGTGGGCAGCACATCATCGCAAACATCACAGGCAATCAGATCAGGAAACCGATGTGCACTCCCCATATACCAAAGGTTTCTGGTGGTCTCACATTGGGTGGATTGCCAGCCCCAAGAATTTTGCGACGGACTATGATGAAATCAAAGATTTCGCAAAATATCCGGAACTGGTTTTTCTGAATCGCTTCAATAAAATAGTCCCCATATTGCTGGGTATCGGCCTCTATTTTTTTGGAAGCTGGGTGGCTGTAAGCTGGCCCGGATTGGAAACCAGCGGTTGGCAAATGGTGGTTTGGGGATTTTTTATCAGTACCACGGTGCTCTTCCACGGCACGCAAACCATTAATTCATTGGCCCACATTTTCGGAAGCAGGCGCTTTGATACGCAAGATCAAAGTAAAAATAACTTTTGGCTTTCCCTAATTACCTTGGGTGAGGGTTGGCACAATAATCACCACTACCACATGCACTCGACTCGGCAGGGATTTTACTGGTGGGAAATTGACCCGACTTATTACGGGCTGAAAATAATGTCTTGGCTGGGATTGGTCAGTGATCTCAAGCCGGTACCCGATCGGGTGCTTGAGGAAGGAAGAAAACGAGATTCGACGTCATGAAACCCAAACTCGCTATCATCGGTACGGGGATTTCAGGAATGGCGTGTGGATATTTTCTTCATCAGGAATACGATGTCCATTTGTATGAACAAAACGAACATGTCGGCGGCCATTCATTAACTGTTCAAGCGGAGGAATCCGGAAAGCAAATCCCCATTGACATGGGCTTTATGGTCTTCAACAAAAAAACGTATCCAAACCTTACCCGGCTGTTTGATGAACTGAAGGTGCCTTACAAGAAATCAAACATGTCTTTTAGCGTGCAACACCTTCCCAAGGGCTTGGAATATTGTGGCACGAGTTTAAATCACCTTTTCGGGCAACGCAAAAATATCTTCAGCATCCGGCATTGGCGAATGCTTTTGCAAATCAATCGATTTAACAAAGAGGCATTTGAGGCCTTGGAATCCGGCAAATTCAATTCCTTGAGCCTGGAGGAATATGTGAAGGCCCGGGGATATGGTGAGGATTTTTTTGAGCTCTATGTCATTCCAATGAGTTCAGCCATCTGGTCCACTCCGCCAGAATTGATGCTGAATTTTCCGGCGACGACGTTGCTGCGTTTCTTCCACAATCATGGATTTCTTGGTCTGAAAACCCAGCATCAATGGCTGACGCCCGATGGCGGGTCCAGAGAATATGTGAAGAGATTGACCAAGCCTTTCGGCGGGCAAATCCGGACTCAACGGGCAGTACAAAAGGTGCAGCGTAGAGACAATAAAGCTGTCGTCTATACCAAGGATGGTCAGCCTGATGAATTTGACAAAGTGATTTTGGCGAGTCATGCCGACCAGTCACTGGAGTTGCTGGATTCCCCTGATGCCGAGGAGGCAAAACTTTTATCCAATTTCAAATACCAAAAAAACCTTGGCACTCTGCACACGGATTCCTCAGCGATGCCCAAGAATAAGATTTGTTGGGCTTCATGGAATTACCGCATCAAGCAGGACGACAAGGGCAAGCTCGCGCCGAGGACACTTTACTGGATGAACAATCTCCAGAATGTTTCCGAGAAAGTTGACTATTTTGTCAGCATAAATGGTGAGGATGAAGTAAAACCCGAATGCGTTATCAAGCAGGTTCCTTTTGAGCACCCCCTTTTTGACCGTCCTGCTGTGGAGTCTCAGCCGGGGCTTCGCCAGCTCAATCGGCGTTCACCGGGGCAGCAGGTTTATTTTTGTGGCAGTTACTTCAAGTACGGATTTCATGAGGATGCCTTGAACTCAGCAATGGACCTTTGTGAAACTATTTTGGAGCGTCCATTGTGGAATTAGAATCGTGTTTATATGAATGTCAGGTGATGCATCACCGGATGCATCCCAAGAAGCATCGGTTTGTTTATCGGTTGTTCCTTTTTGGCATTGAGCTTAACGAAGTTGAAACGCTGGCTAATCAGTTAACTCCGTTGAGTTACAACCGGTTCAACCTGTTTTCATTCTATGATCGGGATCATATGCAGTCAGATGACCGAAGTGCGCGCCAGAAAATTATTTCCCATTGCCGGGAGCACGGGGTTGAATGTCCAGAGGATGCGCGGGTGTTTCTTGTCACCATGCCTCGAATAGCCGGTTATATCTTCAATCCGGTTTCGTTTTACTTCATCTCCACAGCTGGCTCCGAGCCACTTTGCGCCGTGGCCGAGGTCAGCAATACTTACCGTGAAATGAAGCCGTATGTTTTGACTGAGTTTAGCAAAGGCCGTTTTCGGCTTAGGATTCCCAAACACTTTTATGTTTCGCCATTTTCGAGTCTGGATTTGGAGTTCGATTTTGACCTCGGACTTCCGGGCAGTCAGCTGGACATTCGCATCGACGAATACGAGGGTGATCAAAAAATTCTGGCCAGCACACTAACCGGCACGCCCCAGCCTTTTACCGGCAGTAGGTTGCTGTGGTTTGCCGTCAAATATCCGCTGCTGACCGTTAGAGTGATGGCGCAAATCCACTGGCACGCGTTGAAATTGAAACTCAAAGGGATTGCTCATCACTCAAAAGAGGACAACCCGCAACTCCAGAAAGATTTGGTGAGAGGCGAAGGAAGGTGACTGAGATTTTACAATGACGGAAAGAACCAACAGCAATAATCAGTCGGGATCATTTTGGGCCCGACAGTGCAAAAAGCTTATCCATCGTTATTTCATCAAGATGAAAAAGGGACGGTTGGTGATGCATTTGCCGGATGGCGACACCATCCATTATGGTAAAGATGAAGATTCCAGTCCGGCGATTATTCGAGTTCAGTCCGAGGAATTTTTTGTAAAATGCGCTCTCTATGGCGACATCGGTCTGGGTGAATCTTATGTCGATGGAGATTGGGAGACTGATGATATCTCAGCCGTTATTTCCTGGTTCATTTTAAATCTCGAGGAAGCTCCATCCATGTCGGGATCCGCGGCGCGATCGCTTCTAATCAACAGCCTGGGATATCTAAACCGTTTGGGACATCGCAGGAGGGCCAACACGCTGGAAAACAGCCGAAAAAATATCCATGAGCATTATGATTTGGGGAATCGTTTCTATGAGCTTTTTCTCGACGAAACAATGACCTACTCGTGCGCCTATTTTAACGGCGATGGCGAGAGTCTGAAGGAAGCCCAGACAGCGAAATATGACCGGTTATGTGGCAAGCTTAAACTGGACAAGGGAGATCATGTTCTGGAAATAGGCTGCGGATGGGGTGGTTTTGCCGAACATGCTGCAAGTCATTACGGTTGCCGGATTACTGGAATTACAATCTCCGAAGAGCAGTTAAATTATGCCAAAGACCGGATCAAAAAAGCGGGGCTTGAAGATAAGGTGACCCTGCTGTTCAAGGATTACCGCCATGTCAAAGGCCAGTTTGATAAGATTGTCTCCATCGAAATGCTTGAGGCTGTTGGGGATGCTTATCTGGAGGACTATTTCGAACAATGCAATCGACTCCTGAAACCGGATGGGCTTCTGGGTTTGCAAATTATTACCTGTCCGGATTCACGATACAATCAACTGCGGAAGGGAACGGACTGGACCCAAAAGCATATCTTTCCGGGATCCCTGCTTCTGGCCCAGCATCGCGTGGCTCAAGCCATGGAAAGAGTGGGCAGCCTCTTTCTGCACTCTTGGGAAGAGTTTAGTTACAATTATTCCCGGACGCTCAAGGCATGGCACAAACGATTCAATGCTTCTTTACCCGAAGTGCGTGCCCAAGGTTTTGACGAATCCTTTATTCGAAAGTGGAATTATTACCTGGAGTACTGTCACGCTGGTTTTAACATGAGAAACGTGGGCGTGGCACAGGCAGTGTACACGCGTCCCAATAACCTTAGCCTGAGGCATCCTCAATGACCCGCAATCTTCTCTTTGCCTTTTTTGGTCTAATGCTCATTTCGATGTTGGCAGTCTGCTTTTACGCCGGCAGCCAGCAAAACATGTTTGATTATTTTAATCAGCACGGCTCGCACCCGTGGTATGTGGCGACGCTGCTGGATTGTTATTGGGGCTTCTCCGTATTCTACGGCTGGCTGGTTTATCAGGAAAAAACATGGTGGAGCAGGGTTCCGTGGCTGATCGCCATTTGCTGTCTAGGTATGATTGCTGTTTCCAGTTATGGACTGTTGCGTACATACAGACTCAACAAGGATTCTGATTTTGAAGATTTCCTTTTGAAGGGGCGGTTGGCTCAAAACTGACATGGATTCCCTTTGGCCCCAGCTTTTGCTCTGCTGGTTTGCGGTCTTTACCATTGTAAACCTGACCTTCGGCTTGAGCCAAATACTACGCAATGCAGGTATTGTGGATGTGTTGTGGGGATTTAGCTTTGGAACAATTGCCATTTTTTTTGCCCTTTCAGGTGACGGCCATGAAACTCGGCGTATTGCTCTGGCCATTGCCGCGGCTTTGTGGTCTGGGCGATTGGGCCTTTACCTACTGATACGGTGTAAATCATATCATCCCGCAGAAGACAAACGTTATGCCGAACTTCGCGAAAAATGGGGGGACAAAGCGAACCTCTACATGTTCGGCATGTTTCACTGGCAAGGCGCGTTGATAATGATTTTTTGCCCGATCTTTGCCGTGCCAACATGGAACCCCAACGCTGTCATCACGTTGGTTGAATGGGTTGGGCTGGCAATCGTGGCGGTGGCCATCATTGGCGAATCCTTGGCGGATTGGCAGTTGGCTCGATTCAAGAAACAGAATTCCAAGAAGGTTTGCCAAACGGGATTGTGGAAGTATTCGCGACATCCAAATTATTTTTTCCAATGGTTCGCATGGGTGGGATTTTTCTTTTTCGCTATTGGTTCCGGAGGTTGGTGGACGGTGTATTGCCCGTTTTTGATGCTCTTTCTGCTTGTGCGGGTTTTTGGAATTCCCGCCAACGAAGAGCAAAACCTGAAATCCAAGGGTGAGGCATACCGCGATTATCAGCAGACAACTTCCAGTTTCATCCCATGGCCTCCGCGGACAATCACCCCATGATCGATACACTTCTCGAGAAAAACTGGATCCCTGATTTCCTGATTCGCCATCAGATTCGGAGACTGAACCGGCGAAGATTGCGGGCGGAGGCAGAAAGGCATTCAAGTGGATACAAGGCCGAGTTGGTTGCTGAACTTAAGTCTTCGCCCATTGCAATCGAAATGGATGCGGCCAACGATCAGCATTACGAGGTGCCGCCTGAGTTCTTCCAGAAATGCCTTGGCAAACACTTAAAGTATAGTTGCTGCTATTGGCCGGAGGGAACCACGACTTTAGATGATGCCGAGGCCAAGATGCTTGAACTGACCTGCCAACGGGCAGCGTTAGAGGACGGGCAGAGTATTCTCGAACTAGGCTGTGGCTGGGGAGCCATTAGCCTGTGGATGGCGGAGCACTATCCGAATGCGCAGATCCTTTCTGTTTCCAACTCAAACGACCAGCGGCAGTTTATAGAAATGACAGCCGCCCAAAGAGGCCTCGGCAACCTCAAAGTTCAAACCTGTGATATGAACGACTTCGGGCCTGATCAACCCTTTGATCGGGTTGTGTCCGTTGAAATGTTTGAACACATGAAGAACTATGAAGAACTTCTTCGCCGGATCAATCAGTGGCTGAAGCCGGAGGGAAAACTCTTCGTCCATATTTTTTCTCATCAAGAATATGCGTACCATTTTGAGACGGAAGGTGAATCCAACTGGATGGGACGCCACTTTTTCACCGGCGGAATCATGCCCAGCGACGATCTTTTGGGTGTCTTCAATAAAGACCTGAAGATTGAAAAACAATGGCAGGTTAACGGAATCCACTATCATAAAACCGCCGAAGCTTGGCTGGAGAACATGCAATTGCATGAAGATGAAATTCGTGAGATTTTTGGGCAAACGTATGGCACTGATCACGCAACAAAATGGTACGCCTATTGGCGCATTTTCTTTATGGCGTGTTCGGAGCTATGGAAAACCAACGAGGGCATGGAATGGATCGTGAGCCATTACCGGCTGGAGAAGCAGTGAAACTGACCCGCAAAAGAAAGATTTTGCTTGGGGCATTTGCCTTTATTGTCGGGATTTTGTGGGTCGCCTGCAACCACTTGGAATGGCGCGGCGGCGGTATTCCCAAAATGGTTTGGAGACCATCTGCGCCGGACATTGACAAGCTCAGGAAACAGAGAGCGGATGATTCCAAAGTAGTTCCCGCTAAGATTTCGAAAGAAGACGCAAATGCGACAAAGATTTCGCCGGTTGGCTTTCGTGGAGTCAATGGCGATGGCGTTTATGAGGACGAAATAATCCTGACCAGTTGGCCTGAACAAGGCCCTCCTGTCCTTTGGCGCAAATTGATAGGAGGGGGGCATTCATCATTTGCAATTGCAGGCAACCTTGCCTTTACGATTGAGCAACAGGAAAACAATGAGGTGGTGGTTGCTTTTTCGACCCAAACCGGCCGTGCTCAATGGAGCTTTGAGTATTCAGCCAAGTTTGAGGAATACTTTGGAGGGATTGG
>PBFV01000068.1 GCA_002718935.1 Verrucomicrobiales bacterium | reverse complement strand
CCCCCACCTGCTCGTGATGATCGTTACGCCCATTCCACGAACCCTCGGCCTCACCCTGTACGGCGACCTCGACAGCTCGGTGCTCAACGAGCTGCCCACCGGCCGGGGCACCCTGCGCACATACGTGCGCACTCCAGATCGCTGGCCGCGCATTCTGGATTTTTTCAAAACGGAACTTGTAGCCGGCCGGCAGGCCTACGTGATTTTCCCGCGGGTGAACAATGAAGACACCGCTGCCGGCATCAAGGCGGTCAACGCCGAAGCCAAACGCCTCACGCGTGAGTTTGCACCCCACGACGTGGGTGTATTGCATGGCCGACTGCGGCCGGAGGAAAAGGATGCGGTCATGACTCAATTTGCCAGCGGTGAGTTGCAGGTACTGCTGGCCACCAGCGTGGTGGAGGTTGGCGTGGACGTTCCCAACGCCACGCTGATGTTGATCGAGAACGCGGATCAATTCGGTCTGGCGCAACTGCACCAACTGCGCGGCCGCATTGGCCGCGGCGCCAACGACAGCCACTGCATTCTGCTCACTAAGGGCAAAACCGAGGAGACCAATGAGCGGTTGAAAATTCTTGAGCAAACCCGGGACGGCTTCGAGGTAGCCGAGGCCGACCTCAAGCTGCGTGGCCCGGGCGAACTGGTGGGCCAGGAACAAAGCGGCCTGCCGGCTTTGAAATTCGGCGACCTGCGTCATGACCTGCCACTGCTCGAACTAGCCCGTAATATTGCCTTTGATATCGAGGCTGGCCGTTGACCCCCATTGTGTGATAGACTCCACACATGCCGGGTTTTGAGGACGACACTGACGTGCTGGACGCACTGCGCGAAGATGCAGTTCACGAGCCGGATTACGTCACCGCCATGTCGCACTTTTACCGCGGCGAAGTCGGGCGCATTATGACCTGGCGGCAACGGCTGGACACCACCACCACCTGGGCCATCACCTCCACCGGCACCATTTTCACCGTGGCCTTTTCCATCGAAAAAGTGCCGCACTTAATCTTCTTCTTCAACCTCGCCATCGTGTTGATGATGCTGTGGATTGAAGCGCGGCGATACCGGTTTTACGATGCGTTTCGCGCGCGAGTGCGCATGTTGGAAGCTCATTTTCTGGTGCCCGTACTGATGCGACAGCCTCCCAAGCTGGAGGGCAACTGGCGCAAACTGGTGGCGGAAGATTTGATGATCCCGGCCTTTAAGGTGTCAATGTTCGAATCCATCGGCCGCCGTTTGAAACGGAATTATGCATTCATCACGATGATTATCCTCACGGCGTGGATCACAAAAATTTTCATTCACCCGCCTCAAGGGCAGCCCATCGAATCGCTCGGCTCGTTTTATAGCGCGTTAAAAGTAGGCGCTATTCCGGAGTGGTTTGTAGCGGCGGTGATGCTCGGTATATTCGCCAGTGTCATCGGCATTACCATTTACATCGCCAAACGTTCCGTGGGCGAATTCACTGAGGTGGGCCAAAGCAGTCGCACCAACTGGATGGGCTGATGCAACTCAACCCGCAACTCTCCAACCTACCCGTCTATCAACCCGGCCGCCCGCTGGAAGAGGT
Source organism: Verrucomicrobiales bacterium (assembly GCA_002718935.1). Taxonomy (GTDB): domain Bacteria; phylum Verrucomicrobiota; class Verrucomicrobiia; order Limisphaerales; family UBA1100; genus UBA1100. Next base: position 15,781 of record PBFV01000068.1, on the reverse strand, counting down.
GGCCCGCGAATTGGGCCTGTCACTGGACGGAATCATCAAACTGGCTTCCAACGAAAATCCTCTGGGCCCTTCGCCAAAGGCCGTGGAGGCCATGAAGACGGCAGCCGAACAAGCGCACCTTTACCCCGACGGAAATGCTTTTTATCTGCGGCAAGAGATGGCCGCCAAACTCGGCATTGATCCTGGCCAGCTCATTTTCGGCAATGGCTCCAATGAAATCATTGAGTTTGTTGCCCACGCATTGCTCGGTCCCGACACCAATATTGTCGTCTCCGAGTATTGTTTTGCCATCTACCCCATCGTTGCCCATCTCACCGGCGCCGACTGCATTACGGTACCGGCAAAAGACTTTGGGCACGACCTGGCCACCATGCGCTGTGCGATCACGCCGGAAACCCGCATTGTCTTTGTTGCCAACCCCAACAACCCCACCGGCACGCTGGCCTCCGCTGAAACAGTGCACGCGCTTCTCGAAGATTTTCCGGATCACGCGCTGCTGGTGATGGACGAGGCCTATTTTGAGTTTTTGGACGAACCCATTGATCTCGTTCCGTTGCTGGCAGAACGGCCGAACCTCCTGTTGATGCGCACCTTTTCAAAAATTCATGGACTGGCCGGCCTCCGGGTCGGCTATGGGATCGGCCATCCGGATTTTGTTGCCGCACTGGAAAAAGTTCGCCAACCATTCAATCTAAATGCGCTGGCCCAAGCCGCCGCACGCGCAGCTCTGGCGGATGACGAGCATGTCCGCAGCACTCGCCAGGCGAATGACGAGGGCTTGAAGCAGCTTGAGTCCGGCCTTAGCGAACTGGGCATTGAAACCGTTCCCTCTTTTGCCAATTTCATTCTCGCCAAAGTCGGCGATGGACAATCAATTTTTGCAGGCTTGCAGGCGCGTGGCATCATTACCCGCCCCATGGCGGGGTATCAGCTGCCGGAATGGATCCGCATTTCCATCGGCACAACGGCGGAAAATGAGCGCTGCCTTGCGGCGCTGACAGAATTGCGTTGAACGCCCGGCCCATTGTCAGCTAATTGACATCCAGCATTTGTGAAACCTACCGATCTCAGGGGCATTCTGCAGTACATCCCGCTCTTCCGCGACAAGACGTTTGTCGTTGAGGCAGACGGCGCGGTGGTGACGCACATGAATTTCGCCAACCTGCTGCTGGACATTGCCGTGTTGCGGTCACTGAACATTCGCGTGGTGCTTGTCCATGGCGCCGCGCAACAGGTGCAGAAACTGGCTGCCGAGCAAAAGATTACCCCCAGTAATTTGGACGGTACAGGAGTCACTGATGACGCCACTCTAAAACTGTCGCTCACAGCCGCCAACGGGTTGACCCATGAGATTCTTGAAGGCTTCGCCACCAACGATTTGCGCGCGGCCAACGCCAATGTGATTGCCGCTCTACCGCTCGGCGTCATCGATGGGTTAGACCATCAACATACCGGCACGGTTGAGCGGGTAGATACGGAAATGCTGCAGACCCTGCTGTCCCAAGGCATCACACCAGTTATCCCCCCGCTTGGCTTCGATGGAAAAGGAAACACATACCGGCTCAACAGCGATGCCGTGGGAGCCAAAGTGGCGCAGGCCCTGCAGGCCACGAAATTGATTTTTATTTCGACCGAGGACGGCCTCACTTGCGAAGGCGATGTTATCCGGCAAATTCTCAGCTCGGAACTCGAAGCCTTGCTCGCCGATCACGGCAACCCCATCCCGCCCGCCCAACAATCCAAGGCCCGCCACGCAGCCGAGGCGTGCGCTGTGGGTATTCCCCGCGTGCATCTCATCAACGGCCTCGTTACCGAGGGGTTGTTGGCGGAAGTGTTTTCCAATGAAGGCATCGGTACGCTGGTGTTTGCCAATGAGTACCGGCACATACGCCCCGCCAGAAAACGGGACGCCGCCAGCATTCTGCGGTTGACGCGTGAAGCGATGGATGAAAATCAGCTTGTGGAACGCAGTGAAGAAATGATCGAAGAAAATCTAGACGATTATTTTCTCTACGAAATCGACGAAAACCCAGTCGCCTGCGTTGCCCTGCGGCAATTCCCCGGGGAATCCACCGGGGAACTGGCTCACCTATACGTGAACCCCATGCATGGCAATCAGGGCATCGGTCGAATCCTTGGTGAATTTGTCGAGCAAACAGCCCGTGAAGCAGGCCTGAAAAAACTGGTCACCCTTTCCACTCAAGCGTTCAGTTTTTTTTCCAACAAGCTTGGCTACAGCGAAGGCACCGGCGATGATCTACCTGAAGCCCGGCGGGAAGAACATTCTTTGCAAGGCCGTAATTCCAAGATCCTCATCAAACAATTAACCTGATGACTGCACCCAAAAAATTAGCGGAATTTATTCTCGTAGCCTTGGTGTGTCTGATGATCGGCTATGGCACCGGCACCGTGCTTACCGAGCGTGCACACATGATCACGCCGGAAACCACCATCGCTCTCGAGTGGAGCGACGGCATCATCGATGATCCCCCAATGGGAGCACACATTTATCTTGAGCCACACATGGATGGCAAATCTGTCCGGCTCATTGTGCACATCGGGCGGGGCGACCCTGCATTTTATCAAGAAAGCCACAATGGCGAAATCGATGTAGTGGCCGACTCCAAAGCCGCCGCCGCAAAATGGTCCGTAGTGCGCTGGACCCCCGAAGGATTGCACTTGGGCCGCGATGGAAACAAAACCCGCCATTTTATCCCCCGAGCCTCCATCAAGCCCATTGAGCCATGAATCTCCCGGAGGCATTCCGAGCCGCATGCCACCGGACCGGCATCGAACCCACCCCACATTGCCTATGGGTGAAAATTGCCGGTCAAAAGATGGTGTATTTTCACTCCGAGAAAAAAACCACTTATCAGATTTCCACGGCGAAAGCCGGCACCGGACAGGAATCCGGCTCATTCCAAACCCCGCTGGGATTACATCGCATTGCGGAAAAAATTGGCGCGGGCGAACCGGTCGGCACCGTGTTCCGGGGCCGCGTACCCGTGGCCACCAATGGTAAAGGCAATGCTCAAGCGTTGATCACCGATCGCATTCTGTGGCTCGCAGGCCTCGAGCCCGGACTCAATCAAAGCGGCACCGTGGACTCCCATGAACGGTACATTTACATCCACGGCGTAGGTGACGAATCCCGGCTCGGCCAGCCAAACTCACAAGGCTGCATCCACCTAGCTGCCACTGATTTGCTGCCGTTGTTTGACGCTGTCCCTTCCGGCACATTGGTTTTCATCAGCGAAAACTGACTTTTGAACAGCCGCTTCATACGGTATGTTCGCCCCTCCCATGAGTTTGCAGGAAGAAATGCGTGCAATTGCCAGTAACGCCAAGGCGGCTGCCCGCCAGATGCCGCGGCTGACAACCCCGGAAAAGAATGCCTGCCTCATTTCCATGGCCAATGCGCTGGATGCCAACGCTGAGGCCATCAAGGCCGCAAACGAAAAGGACATGGCAACCGGCCGATCCATGGATCTCAGTAGTGCGATGCTGGATCGACTGCAGCTGGATGACGCCCGCATCGCCGCCATGGCCAAGGGCCTGCGCGAGGTGGCCGAATTTGAGGACCCTGTGGGATGCGTGTTGGATGAACGCACTCGCCCCAACGGCCTGCACCTCCGCAAAGTCTCTGCACCCATCGGCGTGATTGTAATGATTTATGAATCGCGACCAAACGTCACTGCGGATGCCGCCGGCTTGTGTTTTAAATCCAGCAACGCCACAATTCTGCGCGGCGGCAAAGAAGCGCTGAATTCCAATCAAACCATTGCACGGATTTTGTCCAAAGCCGGCAAAGAAGCAACGGATCGCTTTCCTGAAGATGCCATTCAGGTCGTCCCCACTGTCGATCGCGCGGCCATCCCCGAACTACTTTCCCTCACAGAACTTGTCGACCTTTGCATTCCCCGCGGCGGCGAGGGGCTGATTCGAGCAGTGGCCGCTTGCTCACGCGTGCCGGTCATCAAGCATTACAAAGGAATCTGCAGTGTATACCTCGACGGTGACTGCGACCCGGACAAGGCCGTCGCCGTAACCGTCAATTCCAAAACCCAACGAACCGGTGTTTGCAACGCCATGGAAACATTACTGGTCGATGCCGCCGTGGCTGATAAACTGCTGCCTCGCGTGAGTGACCAATTGAAGTCAAAAAATGTGGAGCTTCGAGTCGACGAACGGGCGGCTGCCATCCTTGGCCCCGATGCCAAACCGGCCACTCGTGAAGATTGGGATACTGAATTCCTTGACCTTATTTGCACAGTGCGCGTGGTGGATGGCGTGGAGGGAGCACTCGAGCACATCGGCCATCATGGCTCCGGCCACACGGAAACCATCGTCACCGAAAATGAAGCCACAGCTCTCCGATTCCAAAATGAAGCAGATGCTTCAACTGTGTTCTGGAACGCGTCCACCCGATTTTCTGACGGTGGCGAATTCGGCATGGGCGCGGAGATTGGCATTAGCACCGACAAGATTGGCGCGCGCGGCCCGATGGGCCTGGCGGAACTGACCACATACAAGTGGCTCGGCAAAGGCGATGGCCTCATCCGTTCCTAACCCGGCCGAGGTGGCCCACCACGTTCGCAATAGCGTGCCTCCCGGCGGGTTATTTGCCGGCCACGAATGGCGCGTAGCCACTGCACCCTTTCCGCTGGAAGCCAAACTGGCCAGCGAGTTAGAGAGTTTGGGCCGCATCCTGCAACAATTTTACCGGGCCACTGATCTCCTTTACCGCCATAGCGGTACTGGCAAGCAACCCGCTTGGATTCACTCATGGCTAGACCAAGGCAAGCCGGAAAACATCATCGAACTGCAACGCCGAGAACGCTTTCGCTCAGCCCTTCCCCGCGTTATTCGTCCTGACATTTTGCTCACCGAAGACGGTTGGAAAATCACTGAACTCGACAGCGTTCCCGGCGGCATTGGGCTGACCGATTGGCTGAATCAAACTTATTCCGCAAACCAAGAAGTGATCGGCGGCGCCAATGCCATGGCCGAAGGCTTTGCCAGCATTTTTGATGATGCAACACTCGTGCGGATTTTGGTTTCGGAAGAATCAGCAACGTATCGGCCTGAAATGGATTGGTTGGCCGGGCGTCTGGACTTGGATTGCATAGTTGAACATACGAATGACGCGAAATCATTTCGTGCAAGTGATTCAATTTACCGCTTTTTTGAGCTGTTCGATTTACCAAACGCAACCTGCGCTAAAGAGCTGTTTGAAAGCAAAGCCAAAATAACGGCGCCACCCAAGACTCACTTGGAAGAAAAGATGACCTTCGCGCTTTTAGCGAACGATAACCTTTCAGATTTTTGGGCGCGCGAATTGGGCGGGAAATATTTCAGGCAATTACGTGACGCAATGCCCATGACGTGGCTGATGGACCCGACCCCACTTCCGCCGCATGCGGCAATTCCGGAACTGGATCTTACTGATTGGAACCGACTCAAAACACTGTCGCAACGCGATCGGGCGCTGATCCTGAAGCGCTCCGGTTTTCACGAAGAAGCCTGGGGGGCACGCAGCGTGCGGCTGGGCAGCGATCTCCCGCAAACTGAATGGGCCGAGGCCGTGCAAACAGCCGTCGATGACTTTGACCAGTCGCCTTGGATTCTCCAGCGATACCACAAACCTATGCAGGTCACGCATGAGTGGTTCGACTTTGATACGGGCGAAACGGTCTCCATGAATGGCCGGGTTCGATTATGCCCATATTACTTTGTGCAGTCCGGCGAACGTCCCGAGGTCAAACTCGGCGGCATTCTCGCCACGATTTGTCCGGCAGATAAAAAAATCATCCACGGCATGCGTGACGCAATCCTCACACCGTGCACCATCGCCACCTAACGGCGGTCAACCGGAATATCCGTCGGCGGCTGGGGCGAGTATTGGCCCCGGACGATGTCCCTTTGCGAGCGGATATCCAACGGATCCACCACTGTGCGTTGCACCTTCGCATTAAACGCCGGGCGTTCATACAAGGAAGGCTCCTCCGGCAAGATCGTGCGCACCTTGTCCAAGAATTCCGCAAGTGGCCGCTGAGGCACCGGCTGGAGGCTGCCATTATCCTCCGGCTTAGTTGACTTTGGCTTCGGAGCAGACGTTGTGGAGGTTGGCCTGCCCAGCGGCTTGGTGCCGACGGGTCGCTTGCTGGATCTGGCGCCGGTGTATTCGAGCGGAAATGTTTTACCCGCCACCTTCACTTCCACGATGCCTTTTGCAGAATCGATCTTGAGCACCTCCACGCCATTGGCCATTTCGCCGGCTTTCAATCTTTTGGTTTCCGCTGCGCCGCTTCCGGGGGCTGAAATCCGCAGAACCGCCCTCACGTTATTGCGCAAATGCGAAATGCCAATCAATACGGGCACTCCAATTGTTTTCGGTTGAACAATATCCGGCTTGGCGCCCTGTGCGCCTTGCGGCTTTATAAGGCCAAATGGGTTTTTGTTTGGAATGACTTCAAACTGCCCAAGATTCGCCGGCTTGGCCGGAGCGTTGGTTTGTCCAATCACTCTGGGTAAATCCGGAAGTGCCGGCAGCGGCGTTTCCACTTTTTTGGTGGCATTTTTGTCGGCACCAATCCCTGGCGAAGTAAAACTCGGAACGACTTCCGGTTTTTTATTTATCCCATCGACAGGTGTGTCGGCTGCCTGAATAGCCTGGAATACTCCCAAGACTCCCCCTAAAATGATGAATGCCCCCGCCTTCATACCGAGTAACCTAGGCGATTAGGCGCCGAATTGCGAGTTTGAAATATCCTCCAGCACCGATTCATCCCCAGCAAGGACGCAGACGGGCCAGCTTTGTTACATTAATACGCTGCTTGCGCGCCTTTGACTTGGCGCTTTTTCATCCATGGCATCAGACCGCGCAGGCGTGAGCCCACCTTTTCGATGCCATGTTTTTCACCGGCCTTGAGGAGGCGATTGTACTTCTTGTAGCCGGTCTCGTACTCGCGCACCCAGCCCTTGGCAAATTTGCCGTTTTGAATTTCCTTGAGCGCCACTTTCATGCGTTTCTTCACGCTCTTGTCGATGATCTTAGGGCCGACACTTACGTCTCCCCACTTAGCAGTTTCGGAAATGGAGAAACGCATCCCGTGTATGCCCGATTCGTTCATAAGGTCCACAATCAGCTTCAATTCATGCAGGCACTCGAAGTAGGCCATCTCCGGTTGATAGCCGGCTTCCACCAGCACTTCGTAACCGGCCTGAATCAGCGCGCTTGCCCCACCGCACAAAACGGTTTGCTCACCGAACAAGTCGGTCTCCGTCTCTTCCTTAAAGGTCGTCTGCAACACGCCCGCGCGCGCACCGCCGATGCCCTTGGCCCAGGCGAGCGCCACTTTTTTGGCCTTGCGCGTGGGGTTTTGGTAAACCGCGATGAGGGATGGTACTCCTTTGCCCTCCACAAATTGACGGCGTACAATATGACCGGGGCCCTTCGGCGCCACCATGATCACGTCCACATTCTCCGGCGGAATCACGGTTTTAAAATGGATCGAAAAACCGTGTGAGAACAGAAGGGTTTTGCCCTTCTCCAGATTTGGCTCAATACAGCTTTTGTACACACTGGCCTGCTTGGTATCCGGAAGCGCCACCATGATCACGTCAGCGCGCTTGACGGCCTCACCGGTGTCGTACACCTCAAAACCCTTTTGCTTCGCTACGCGGCGTGACTTGCTGCCCTTGTACAGGCCTATGATTACCTTGCAGCCGCTCTCCTTAAGGTTGAGCGCGTGCGCGTGGCCTTGACTGCCGAAGCCGAGAACCGCGAGGGTTTTGCCTTTGAGCACGCGCATATCCGCGTCTTTTTCCGTGTATACTTTTGCTGGCATAATAAAAGATTAATCGCGCGGCAGGGCGACCTTGCCCGTGCGCGTCAGGGTGAGGATGCCGAAGTTGCCCATCAGGTGAATGAACTTCTCGACCTTGTTTTCGTTTCCGGTCACTTCAATGGTCATGCTCTTGGCCTGCACGTCCACAATTTTGGCGCGGAAAATATCCGTGATCTGCATCACCTCAGCCCGCGTCTTACCATCCACCTTTACCTTCACCAAAACCAACTCACGGTCGATGTACTCATGCTCCCGGAAGTCCGTGATCTCGATCACGTTCACCAGTTTTTCGAGCTGCCGAACAACCTGCTCCAGCGTGTCATCGTCGCCACGCGTCACAATGGTCATCCGGGAAACTTCCGGATTGTGAGTGGGCGCCACGTTGAGTGAGTCGATGTTATACCCGCGACCACTAAACATCCCCGCCACGCGCGTGAGCGCGCCGAAGGTGTTTTCCACTAGAATGGAGATCGTGTGCCGCATATCCGGATATTTTGGGGCGCGCAACCTAGCAATGCCCCATGCACCGGTCAATGCAATTTACGGCCAAAACAACCTAAAAGAACGGATTATACTCCAATTCCTCCCCCACCGTGGTGAGTGGCCCGTGGCCCGAGCAAATCAGTGTTTCAGGTGGGAGTGATAAAATCTCCTCGCGCACCTTGCGCTGCGCCAATTCCGGAGTTGAAAAATCCTTGCCCATGGAACCGGCAAAAATCGCATCGCCCACCACGGCCACGGCCGGCGCATTCCCCGGCCAATCTTCAATTACATACGTGACGCCATCCTCCGCATGCCCCGGTGTAAGCTGCGGCGTAATCCGCAAGCCACCGACCATCGTCGCTTTCCCTTCCTGCACACGATTCTTTTCCGGCGCTCCGGAATTATTCGTATGCAGTTGAATGGCCGGCCATTGCTTGCGCACCTCGCCCATCGCAGCCACATGATCCCCGTGCATGTGTGTGATAAACAGATGCTCCATCTTCAATCCCTCCGCTTCCGCCAGTTGAAATATATCATCCGCGAACCACCCCGTATCGAACACTGCCGTCTCGCGTGTGGCATCATCCCAAATCACAAAACTATTCACATCAAATGACCCGGTCGTGGTAATCATGCGCAAAAAACCCCACTGGCCCACATCAACCGGCTCCGGCTCCCAGCCTTCCGCCACCGCAGCTGCCTTGGCCACATTCAAATTCAAAAGTTCGGCAAGCGCGGCCACGTTTACTCCCGTCGCCAGATCTCCGTCTGTTTCCCAGACATCCAAGGCTGACTCCTCCACCCCCGCCGCTGCTGCCACAGCTGCGATGGGCGTATTAGTCTGCATACGTGCCTTGCGGCAAATATCCCCGATATGATCCTCCAAAGGCATACCGCAGGCTAGCAAACGAACGGAGGATTGCCAGTCCCTTCAAGGAATGCCACTCTGCGGTGTGCCCCGATTCATCCTCACCATCATTCTGCTGCTACCGCCCACCGCATGGCCTGACGAACTGGCTGAGGTGCAATTGAAGAAAATCCTGATGGCTGATAATCAGGCGTTGCAGGATATTTTGGGTTGGATTGATGAAGAAAAAGAAACTCTCCGCACCAGCCCCGCGGCCCGTGACCGACTGGCCCTGCAGATCCGTACGCGCCTCGGAGAAGTGCGCCAACAATATGAGACATTCCTCAAGGCACACCCCAAACACGCCCGAGGTCGCGTGGCTTACGGCAGTTTTTTGACCAACCTTGACGACCGCGAAGCCGCGCGCACGCAATGGAAGCTTGCCCTTAAGAATGATCCGGGCAATGCGGCCGCCCTNAATAACATCGCCACCCACATCGGCACCATCGCTCTACGCAATGAAATTACCGACCAGCTGCCTACGGCTTTTCGGTCCCAACAAAAAGCCATCCGGTTGGCCCCGAAACAGGCGCTGTACCGCCACAATTTTGCCACNCTGCTAAACACTTTTCCAAAGGAAGCGTGCACGCATCTTAAATTAACCGAACGCCAACTTACCCAACGCGCCCTGCGTGAATTGAAAACCGCCATGACTCTGGCTCCTGTGGATTTTGAAATTGCCGCCGATTATGCTGAGACTTTTCTGGACCTAATACCTTTCCCTCACGCNCGGGCCATTGCCGCCTGGAAAAATGCCGGCGCTCTGGCCAAGCGCCCTGAGGAACANGATTGGGCCCACCTGCAAATGGCTGTTGCCCACCTAAAAAGCAGCCACTGGAAAGAAGCGGAATTCAGCCTTCGGCGAATGCGCCCCGGTTCACACGGGCCGCTTGTTAAGCAACTGAAGGCTGCCATCGCAGCGCAACGCAAGCGCGCCACTAAGCCGAAAGCGCCGTGAGNAGCCGCTCATGAATGCCGCCAAAACCGCCNTTACTGAGCACGGCAATCACATCGCCATCCTGCGCTTGTGTTGAAATATGGCCCACAATGGATTCCACGTCCGGCAAATATTCAGAAGATTTACCTGCCGCCCGTAGATCCACCATCAATTGTTCCGGGTCCAGCCGCTCCTCAGGGGGGATTTGTTCAAGTCGCGCCACCTGCGCAACAACCACGAAATCCGCTGCANGAAACGCTGCCACCAACGGTTGCTGGAACACCGCCCGGCGGGTGGTGTTGGATCGCGGCTCAAATACTGCCCAAAGCCGCCGGCCCGGATACCGTGCACGGAGTGCCTTGAGTGTTTCTGCTATGGCTGTCGGGTGATGCGCAAAATCATCAACCACCGTTACCCCGCAAGCCTCACCACGCACTTGCATGCGGCGCTTGATGCTCTTGAAGGAACTAAACGCCGATTGAATCTGCTCATCACCTACCCCGCAATGTCGGGCTACGCCAATCACAGCAAGGGCATTACGCACATTTAACTCACCGCACAAGGGAATGGTGAAAACCGTATCCCCAACCACAAACCGCGAGCCCTCTTGTGAAATCTGCAAATCACTGGCACACAATCCGTCATTTAAGCCAAACCGGCCCACCGGACACGGTGCCGCCTCCAGTAATGGAGCAATGTTGCCATCATCGCCATTGGCCAACAGCAGCCCGTTGCGCGGAATGATGTTGATGAAGCGGCGGAAGCTTAATTGAATTTCATCAAGACTGTTAAAAATGTCTGCGTGATCAAATTCAAGATTGTTGATCACGGCCACCTCCGGCAGGTAATGGATAAACTTGCTGCGCTTATCAAAAAAAGCCGTGTCGTATTCGTCTCCCTCGAGGATGATCCACTCACTATCCGTGAACCGTGCGCCACATGAAAAATTCTCCGGGATGCCGCCGATGAAAAAGCTGGGGTTTAGCCCGGCATGTTCGAACACCCATGCCAGCATTGAGGCGGTGGTAGTTTTGCCGTGCGTTCCGGAAACCACCAGCGAACGCTTGCCTCGGATGAAGGTCTCCTTCAGCAACTCCGGCAACGAACAATAGCGCAGCTTTTGCTCTAGCACCACTTCGGCCTCGGGATTGCCTCGNGAAATCGCATTACCGACCACCACAAGGTCGGGTGCATCTGCAAGGTTTTCTTCCCGATAACCCTCGCGCACTTCAATGCCCTGATCAGCCAGAAAGGTGGACATCGGTGGATATACATTTTGATCCGACCCCGTTACCCACATCCCGCGTTCCTTCAGCGCCGCCGCCACGGATGCCATGGCGGTCCCGCAGATGCCGACAAAGTGGACTGACTTGAAATCGGCCAACATTAGCCTCGAAGAATCTGAGTAAGCAATTCACCCACCATTTGCGGATTCGCCTTTCCGCGACTGGCTTTCATTACCTGCCCTTTGAGAAAGTTCAGTGCGGCTTCCTTGCCATTGCGGAAGTCATCGGCCGGCCCCGGATTGACCTCAATCACTTCACGGCAAATGGATTCCAACTCGCCACTGTCACTGACCTGCGCCAGGCCCTTTTCCTCAACAATGGCCGCGGGCGCCTTGCCAGATTCGAACATTTCCGCAAAAACCTCCTGCGCAATTTTACTGCTAATCTGTCCCCCCTCAACCAAACCCACCAATTCCCCGATGGCTTCCGGCTGAAATTTAACTNCTCCTAAACCTGATTCAGTTTCAGCCAGTTTCGCCTGCAAATTGTTAATCACCCAGTTGGCCACTGCCTTTGGGTTCTTCACAGTGCCAACTGCTCCCTCAAAATATTCCGACAATTCGGGATCATTTACAAAAACGTCCGCATCGTTTTCCGGCAGTGAGTAATCGCTCATGAAACGCCGCTTGCGGGCCAGCGGCAATTCCACCACGCACACGCGCACTTCATCGAGCCATTCCTCTGACGGCTCATGNGGNATGAGGTCGGGGCACGGGAAGTAGCGGTAATCATGGGCCTCTTCCTTGGTGCGCATGCTGTCGGTGATGCCGGCCTCATCATCCCAACGACGCGTTTCCTGCTGCAGCGCGCCGTCATTGCGTAGCACGGAAATTTGCCGATCAATTTCATAAGCCGCCGCCCGCCGTACGCCGCTGAAGCTGTTCATGTTTTTGATCTCAATCTTCTCNCCGAGCNTTTNCTGGCCCACGGGCCGCACGCTGATGTTCACGTCGCANCGCACCTGACCTTTCTCCATGTCGCAATCGCTGATGCCGCCGTATTGCAAAATGTTCTTCAGCGCATTGAGATATTCGTAAGCCATATCGGCGCTGGTGATGTCCGGTTCCGTTACAATCTCCAACAACGGGACTCCGCCCCGATTAAAATCCACGCCGCTGTAATCAGCAAAGTGCGTGCTCTTGCCGACATCCTCCTCCAAGTGCGCGCGATTGATCCGCACCTTGGCCAAATCATTGCCTAGCTCAAACTCCACATAGCCATCCTTCGTCGATGGCAGATCCAGCTGCGTAATTTGGTAATTTTTCGCACTGTCGGGATAAAAATAATTCTTTCGGTCAAACTTCGCCCGACGCGGCACATCGCAGTTGAGCAGAAATCCCGTCAACGCCGTCAAGCGTAGTGCCTCCGCATTGGGCACCGGCAAGGCCCCGGGGAACCCGAGGCACACAGGGCACACCTGCGTGTTTGGCTCCGCGCCGTATTCATTGGGACAGCCACACCACATTTTCGACCGCGTGCGCAATTGCACGTGCGTCTCAAGGCCGATGATGGGTTCGTATTCCATTAACTCAAATCCGGCTTTCGCTGATGCCATTCGGTGGATTGCTCATAGGCGTGGGCGGCTTGCAAAAGAGTTTCTTCGCCAAATGGCTTACCCAAAAGTTGCAGGCCGACCGGGAGGTTTTCACTGGTGAACCCACAGGGCACACTGATGCCGCAGATGCTCGCGAGGTTCGCGGAAATGGTGTAAATATCGGACAGATACATCTGAAGCGGATCGTCGGCTTTCTCGCCAATTTTGAATGCCGCCGTGGGCGCCGTGGGGCTGGCAATGAGGTCAACTTTTTCAAAGGCTTCCAGGAAATCATTGCGGATAAGCGTGCGGACTTTCTGCGCGCGGAGGTAATAAGCATCGTAGTAACCGCTGGAAAGGACGTAAGTGCCAAGAATGATACGGCGTTTCACTTCCTCGCCAAAACCAGCCCCTCGGGTGGCACGGTTCATGGCCTCGGGATCGTCGCCCTCAACACGCGCGCCGTAACGGACGCCTTCGAAGCGGGCTAAATTGGCCGATGCTTCAGCGGTGGCAATGATGTAATAGGTGGCCACGGCGTACTCGGTGTGAGGCAAGGAAATCTCGGTGACTTTCGCGCCCAGTTCGGCAAGCTGCTTCACGGCGGCCTCGGTAGCTGCGCGGACTTCAGGATCCAATCCCTCCCCCAAAAATTCCTTGGGCAAACCGATTCTCAGGCCTTTGATATCACGACCAAGTGGAGCGGTGTAGTCGGGCACATTACGCGGAATGCTGGTGGAATCATATTTGCAATGGCCGCTAATGGCATTCAGCAAAGTTGCGGCATCACGGGTGTCCTTGGTGACAGGGCCGATTTGGTCAAGCGAGGAAGCGTAGGCAACCAACCCGTATCGACTGACACGCCCGTAAGTAGGCTTGAGGCCAACGCAGCCGCAGAGCGCGGCGGGTTGCCGGATGGAACCGCCGGTATCACTGCCCAGAGCGGCAATGCATTCATCAGCGGCGACGGCCACAGCGCTGCCACCGCTAGAGCCGCCGGGAATGCGGCCGGTGTCCCAAGGGTTGCGCGAGACACCAAAGGCGGAATTCTCCGTGGAACTGCCCATGGCGAATTCGTCCATGTTCAACCTGCCAAAGATGATGGCTCCGGCATTGCGAAGCTTGGTGATGACAGTCGCTTCGTAGGGCGAATTGAATTCCCCGAGAATCTTGCTGCTGCAGGTAAGCGGCTGATCCTTGACGGCGATCACGTCCTTGATGGCAATTGGAATGCCGAGGAGCGGCTTGGATTCACCGGCGGCAATTGCAGCATCAGCAGTATCCGCCTGAGCAAGAGCATTTTCGGCGTCGTGGCTGTTAAAGGCATTGAGGCGACCATCAACAGCGGCAATGCGATCCAGGCAGGCTTGGGTGGCCTCGCGTGCAGTAAGTTGCTTCGCGGCGAGCTGGGCGGTGAGTTCCTGGATCGTGAGTTTGTGCGGCATGATCACTCAACGATCTTGGGGACGACAAAGAGGCCGTTGGATTTCTTAGGCGCGTTGCGCAGTGCTTCCTCGTGCGCGATGGATTCACCCACCTCGTCTGCTCGCATCACATTGGTTAGCGGCACGGCGTGCGCCGTCGGCTCGACATCGGCAACATCTAGCTCCTTAAGCTTTTCGACGTACTTGAGGATTTCCGCCATTTGCGGAGCGATGCGTTCTTTCTCGTCCTGAGTAAGGTCAATGCGCGCAAGTTTGACGACCTGTTCGAGGTCCAGATCCATTTCAAGCCTCGTCGAATTTGCCTTGCACGAGTTCCTCGATGGCGGTGGCGGCCTTTTCGGCGTCCGGACCAGAAGTCTCCAGCACAAGCTTCGTACCGTTTCCGGCAGCCAGAGTCATTAGCCCCATGATGCTTTTGCCGTTCACGGCATCTTCCCCGGGCTTACTCACCATGATGTCCGCGGAAAATTGATTGGCCGTTTTCACAAACGCCGCCGCAGGCCGTGCGTGCAGGCCGAATTGGTTTTGGATGACCAGTTCGCGGATAATGGTTTCTCCGTTGGATGAGTTAACCTCAGTCATGTCGGGGTGCGGATTCTCAACAAAGGGCGCTGAGTTGGCGAGTCTTTATTCTATTCGGGCACTTCCCGGGCCATTTGGGCGATGAGCCGTTTGTTCAGTTCATCCGCAGCATTATGCCCGGATCGTTTGAGCTTGGATTGAAAAGCAGCCACCTCCACAAGGCGGGCAATATCACGGCCAGGCCGCACGGGAATGGTGATGTGCGGCACAGAAATGCCCAAAACTTCGGAGGTTTCCTCCTCAATTCCCAGCCGATCCACTTCGTCCACCTGATCCCAATCCTGCAATGACACGATGATATCGATCTCCTTTTCGCGGCGAATACTCTTCACGCCGAACATGGCCCCCACATCAATGATACCAATGCCACGCACCTCCATGTGGTTGCGCGTGACGCCGGCGCTTGTGCCAATCACCACACGGCCATCGATGAGCTTCACTTTTGTCACATCATCTGCCACAAGGCTGTAGCCACGCTCAACCAAGGCCAGCACACATTCGCTTTTGCCGATACCGCTTTCGCCGACAATCACCACACCCACACCCAAAATATCGACCATGCTGCCCTGCATCTGACCGCGTGGAGCAAACAAATCCTCCAACGCTAGCGTGGCGCGGCTGATGAATTTCATCGTGATTAGCGGACATCGAAAGACAGGAATATCCGCCGCTTCAGCCGCCGCCAGAAATTCCTTGTCCGGCTTGAGGTTGCGGGAGAATACAAAACACGGAATCCTGTTTTTACAAATTTCTCGAT
>PBFV01000067.1 GCA_002718935.1 Verrucomicrobiales bacterium | reverse complement strand
CTCACGCAGGAGCATATTCACAATGCGTGGAGCGTGATGTTGAACGGGCGTGAGATTGGGCGGCTACGCGAAACAGTGGCCCGAGAGGTTTCCCGTTACAACATCCCCAAGGGGTTGCTGAAACAAGGCGCCAATGAGTTGGTTGTTCAGCGAGCGGAGGACAGTAAGGATGATATTCAGGTGGGCAAGGTGCAGCTGCTGCCCGGCCATGCGGCGTCCACGGTCATCCAGTCGCTGGAAATCATTCGCGAGGATAACAAGACGGCGGCCAAGCCGTGACTTGTAAACGAGGCTCAGGCTTACTATCGTCCGCCTTCCCATGACCGATTCCAAAAAGTCGGAACATCAATACGGCGCCAGCGGCGGCAACGGTATGTTGTTGCTGGCGGGAACGGCTCTCCTCATCGGTTTGCTGGTTGTTCTGCTGCGCGAAAAAACGGCCGATGCGCCAATCGAAGGGGGTGACGGGCAAGTGGCCTCCAGCCTCACCGTTTATTGCGCCGCAGGCGTGCGGCCGCCGGTGGAAGAGGTAGCTAAGCAGTTCGAAAAGGAAACTGGAACGACGGTGAAGCTGGAGTTTGCCAACAGCGGCGTTTTGGCCAATCGACTGAAAACCGACAAGGGCGGCGGCTTACCGAGTGCGGATGTTTATATCCCTGCCGATTATCCCTTCACAGAGCGCGCAGCGGCCGATGGCCTCACGCGCGAGGCGTTGCGCGTGGCAACTTGGCAGGTGGTTTTGGCACTTAAGCCGGGCGCTGATGTCGACGTGGAAAACGTGGATGATGTGCTGAAGGCAAAGTTGTCTTTTGTGATTTGCGATCCCTTGGCGGGTGTCGGCAAAAAAACCAAAAAGATGCTCGAGAAATCGGGCCATTGGAAAGCGATTGATGACGCGAAGGCGTCTTCCTTCCCCACCGTCACCGAGGCAGCAATGGCCGTGAAGGAAAACGCCGGAACACAGGCGGCGTTTGTGTGGGACTCAACGGCGCGACAACATGGACTGCGGGTCGTCCAGTTACCCGAGCTGAATGCCAGCCGCGCGGACATCTCCGTAGCCATCACCGCCTCGACGGATCGGCCGGCTTTGGCATTGCAATTCGCGCGGTTTCTCGGCGCGCCCGAAAAGGGCGGCAAGGTCTTTGCCCGGCACAATTATGAGCCGCTGAAGGGCGATCCGTGGGCGAAGGTGCCGCGGCTGCGCGTGGACTGTGGCGGCGTAAATCGTGAAGCGGTGGAGAAGACGGTGCGCGAGTTTGAGGCCCGAGAAGGTTGTAAGATTGTTATGGTTTACGCCGGCTGCGGGACGTTGGTCGGCAAAATGCAAACCGGCGATTTTGGCATTCCAGATTTGTTCATGACCTGCGACGCAACGTATCTCGACATGGCGCAAAGCCTCATGGCCAGTCCATTCGGGCCGGACACAGTCATTTCCAGCACGCGCATTGTGATGCTTGTGCCCAAGGGGAATCCCAAGGAACTTGCCGTGTTGACGGACCTCGCAAAGCCGGGCCTGCGCATCGGTGTGACTGAGCCAAAAGCCAGCACGCTCGGCAAGCTTTGTCAGGATATGTTTGCTGCAACCGGTCAAGGCGAGGCCATTGCGAAAAATATTGCAGTCAAGAAGGACACGGCACACACGCTCATTCAGGGCATGGAAGCCGGTGGGCAGCTCGATGTGGTATTGGTGTACGAGGCCAATGTGCAACATCTCAAGGACAAGTTTGACCTCGTGCCACTCAAGCCCGCCCGCGCCATCGCCGTGCAAAACATCGCCGCGCGCAAGGACACGCCGTATCCGCAACTGGCCGCGCGGCTCATGCAGCAGCTGGCCTCGGATGCCTCGCGCCGGCGCTTTGAGCAATTGGGCTTCAAATGGGAGGCCGGCGCGGAATGAGCGATCGCGGGCAGCCGCCGTTCAAGGTCGCCTCCGACAAGCCCTTCCTCATTGGCCTTGGCGTGCTCGGCGGCAGCTATCTGCTCATCATTGCCGCGATGGTACTTGCCGACCTTGTCTTTCTTGACTACGGCGACCGGCCGATACTTGGTAACGAAGTCATTCAACAAGGCCGTTACGCTGCCGATGATTTGCCCGTGCGTGTGAAACAGGGGCGTGTGTATCATTTTCGGCCCGGCAAAAACGAAAAGGGCCTCGACCACAACGGCAAAACTTTGCGCGGGGATCAGTCTTTCACTGCCGCCACGGATGAAATCAGTCTCCTCCCCGCCAAGACTGACGTGCCGGTGACGGCTTCTCTGCGGGTTGAAACAACAGTGTCGACGGTGGCTGTGACAAATGGCGTCGCCACGCTCACCATGGATGAGCCGCACGGATTGTTGTGGGGCGAGTTTATTCGTGTGCGTGGCGCTGGCGGCGGTTGGGATGGCGTGCATGAAATCACCGATACCTCCCTCACGCAGCTTTCATTTGTCGTGCCGGAAGGTGCTGAGGCGGCCGATTCGCTTCAGCTCTCCAAGCCGAATCCACTCGTGCAGGCGTTGCGCAATCGTGACATACAGTTTTCAATTATGCTCAGCCTAATCAGCTGCACGCTCACCACGTTGTTGTCGCTGTGGGTCGCGGTACCGATTGGCTATGTGATGAGCCGGTTTGAGTTTCGCGGCAAACCCTTCATCGACACGTTGCTCGACATCCCCATTGTGCTGCCGCCACTGGTCGTCGGTTTGTCGTTGCTGATCCTGTTCCGCTACGTGCCCGATTGGCTCAGCGATGTCGTCGTGTATAAATGGCCGGCGGTGGTGCTGGCGCAATTCATGGTGGCCTGCGCCTTTGCGGTGCGCACGATGCGCGTCACGTTTGATCAAATCCCGCAACGCTACGAACAAGTGGCCCTCACACTTGGCTGCAATCGTCGCCAAGCTTTTTGGCGGGTGATCATGCCGCAGGCCAAGGGCGGGCTTATTGCTGCAGGCACGCTCGCTTGGGCCCGGGCGTTGGGTGAGTTTGGCCCCATTCTCGTTTTCGCGGGAGCCACGCGCCAAAAAACCGAAGTGCTTCCCACGAGTGCATTTCTGGAGCTGCAAGCCGGCCGCACGGAAGGCATGCTGGCGGTTTCGCTGATCATGATCGCTGCCGCTGCGGTGGTGTTCATCGTGGCCCGCACCTTTGGAATGAAACGTATCTTTGCATGATTCGCCTGAAAGACATCGCATTGCAGCAGGGCAGTTTTGAGCTGGAAGACATTCAGCTTGAGCTGGCTGCCGGTGAGTACGGCGTGCTTATGGGCCAAAGCGGCTGCGGCAAGACGACGGTTCTCGAGGCGATCTGCGGTCTGCGCGAGGTGGCTGGCGGCACCATTGAGCTTGGCGGCCGAGATGTGACCGTGCTGCCGCCAGCCGAGCGCGGCGTGGGTTATGTGCCACAGGATCGGGCTTTGTTTCCCACTCAGATTGTGCGCGAGCAGCTTGCATTTGCGCTCGTGTTGCGCGATCAACCGCAAAATGTGATTGCTCGCCGGGTTGAGGAATTGGCCGAACTTCTCGGCATCACAAGCCTCCTTGATCGTGCGCCAGAAAATCTTAGCGGTGGCGAGGCGCAACGCGTGGCCCTAGGCCGGGCGCTGGCCCATGAGCCTGCGGTTCTTTGCCTTGATGAGCCGCTTAGCGCGCTCGACGAGGAGTTGCATGAGGAAATGTGTGGGTTGCTCGAGCACGTGCATCGCGAGACGGGCGTGACGATTCTTCACATCACGCACAGCCCCAGCGAAGCGGAACGGCTCGCGGGCTGTCATTTTCGGATGGCAGATGGCAAGGTGGCGCGCAATGAATGACGAGATGTCATTGCCCGAATTGACCTCGCTGGAGCAGGAAATCTACTCGTGGCAAACGACCATCGAGGGTTTCGGCGAGCCGGGGCAGCAGAGGCTCAAGAGTGCCAGCGTGATGGTCAGCCGCATTGGCGGGCTGGGCGGGTTGGTGGCGTACGAGCTGGCGGCGGCGGGCATTGGCAAGCTGGTTTTGGCGCACGGCGGCAATATCAAACCAAGTGATCTGAATCGTCAGTTACTGATGAGCCACGCCGCGCTGGATAGCTCGCGCATGGAGTGTGCCGTGGCACGATTGCGGGAATTGAATCCGCGCCTCGAGATTGTTTCGGTTGAGGAAAATGTGAACGAAAGCAATGCAGCCGAGCTGGTGGCCGAGGCGGATGTGGTCGTCGATTGTGCGCCGTTGTTCGAGGAACGTTTTTTCATGAATCGCGAGGCGGTGCGGCAGGGCAAGCCGCTGGTGGAATGCGCGATGTTCGAGCTTGAGGCTCACATCACCAGTTTCAAGCCCGGCATCACCGGCTGTTTGCAATGCCTGTATCCCGAGGCGCCGGACTATTGGCAGCGGCGTTTTCCGGTGTTTGGCGCGGTTTCCGGCATGGTTGGCTGTCTCGGCGCGATGGAAGTGATTAAGATTATCGCCGACTTAGGGCAACCTCTGTACGGTCGCTTGTTGACGTGTGATTTGAAATCGATGAAATTCAACCAAGTGCGGTTGCGTCAAAGACCCGATTGCCCCGTGTGCGGCGAAAACGAATGAGAAAACTGGCCACTATTCTGTCCCTTGTGCTGGCGATTGATGCGTTAGCCTGCCGGTTCAATGTGCGCGATGTGGGCTTTGTCGATCTCGGCTCCGATCCGTATCGACTGTACATTTTTGTACCCGAAAACACACCGCGTGCGAATCTCGAAATCATCCAATCCACCGCGTACGCCACTTATCTGGAGTCGAATATCAAGTTCGAGATTCAAACCCCTTCCAAGGCCGCCGACGGTGAAGCGAAGGCGTTCTTGCCGAAGGAGGTGGCCGAGCCGATAGGCGTGTTTGTGTCCGGCGATGGCAAACGGTCGGTGCCGGTGAAGCTCACGAAGAAAGGTCAGCCATTGGCGGTGTCCATTTGGGATGGGCTGGAGTCGGTGATTGACTCTCCGCGACGCAACGCTGTATTGGCAAAAGTGTATGAGCACTATGGCGTGATCCTTGTTGTGGAAGGCAAAAATGCTGCGGAAAATGATCGCATCAAAAAACAGGCCGCTCGCGTGGTGGCAACAATCACCGCTCGCATGGATCGACTTGAGAAGGAAATCAAAGAGGCGCCAGTGGTGGAGGTGATTGCGGGAAAGGATTTTGCTGCCGAAAAGACTTTCCTCTGGAGTCTCGGCGTGGATGCCATTGCCGAAACGCCACAAGTGGTCGTGTTGTACGGACGCGGTCGGCAGATGGGGCCCGTTTTGCGCGACGAACGATTGGACGAGCATTCGCTGACGGCCATCGTCAACACCATTGGCCTGAACTGCGAGTGCGGCCTGGATCGAAAATGGATGCAGGGCACGATGATCCCGCAGAGTTGGGATGAAGATGTGCGGAAACATTTCGCGGATCATCTGGGCTTCGATCCTGAGAGCCCGGCCATCCGCGTGGAGATGAGCCAGATTCTCGCCAAGGGCGGTAAGGGGCAGGGCGCGAATCGCAACGCGCAAATTGGCGGCACCCTCGATGAGTTGCTGATGGGCTATCGCGAAGGCGCACTCAAAATTGCTGAAGCCACCCCAACCAATGCCGCGCCGAAGAAAACTGTTTCCGCACCGGCGCCCGAGAAAAAAGCGTCGCCATCACCACCCGTCGTTGAGTCAAAAACGGGCTACTCCATTGTTGGGTGGATGATCATGGCCGGTGTGCCGATTCTTATCGGCGGTGCGATTATTTTGCTTCTTGGGCGTAGGAGTAATTCATGAATCCGCTCACCCTAATTCTTCGAGAAATGGTACATCGCAAGGCGAACGCTGCCTTGAGCCTGCTCGCAGTCATCATCGCGGTGGCTTTTGCAGTGATGTTTTTTGCTGCCAGCGAAGGGGCACAGCAGGAATCAGCCGGCATCATGGCGGATATGAATTCTTCGGCGTCGAAAATCTCCCAGAACACACAGAAAAAGACCAAGCGCATTCAGCGGGACATGGGTCAAAACCTGCGGATTGTTTCGACCAAGACTGACCTCGCGCATTTTTGGGATGAAGGATTTTCCAAACAATTATTTTCGGAAGATTGGGTTCAAAAATTCAAGGGCGTAACAAACTCCATCAATTACTCGCATCTTTCAGCGGTCTTGAAATGGAAAATCGATTGGGACGGTACGCCGGCGATGATTTACGGCCTAGCCCCACGTGAAGTAGCCCCACCGGGGCGAGAAAAGCCGATCATGATTACGCCCGTTAAGCAGGGCACCGTGCTGCTGGGAAATGCCTTGGCCGAGATAAAGTCCGTGAAGCGAGATGAAAAAGTCATTGTTCAAGGGCGTGAGTTCATGGTGAACCGGGTGCTCGCTGAAAAGGGCAGCTCAGCGGAAGTGCGTATATACATGCATCTGGCTGACGCGCAGTCGGTGCTCAAACGTGAAGGGCAAATCAACGAGATTCAGGCGTTGGACTGTTATTGCGCGGACGAAACTCAGGATACGCTTGAGCTGCTGCGCACTCAATTGGCTCCGATCCTGCCCGAGGCCAAGGTGTTTCGGATGCAGGACATGGCCGAGGCGCGAGAACAACAGCGCCACTTGATGGAGGCCCAATTGGGTAAGGCGATGCCGGAAGTGTTGGATAAAGCCGTCGATAAACAAGGACGCAACTTGGCCGGTGTGTTCGGGCGCCTGTTGCCGTTGGTGATTCTTGCCTGTGGCGGTTTGGTTGCCGTGCTGGCGCTGTTGAACACCCGCGAGCGGCGGCCGGAAATCGGCGTGCTTCGGGCTCTCGGCCAAGGCAGTGAGCGCATTGCCGTGATGTTCCTCGGCAAAGCTATTGTCATCGGGATCATCGGGGCGTTGCTGGGCTATGCCTTGGGTAATGGCCTCGCCATTCAATTTGGTCAGGATCTATTCCAAACCTCAGCCGGTCAACCTACGTGGAAGCCCGCATATTTGCCGATGGCACTTTTGTTGGCACCGACATTTGCCGCGTTGGCCAGCTTTATTCCAGCGATGCTGGCGGTTACGCAGGATCCGGCAGACACCTTGCGACACGACTAATGCTCAATTGCAAACAGCTCACCAAACGATTCGGCGCCGTTACCGCGCTGGCGCCGTTTGACTTAGACGTTCAGTCCGGCGAATTTGTCGCCGTCAAGGGCGCCAGCGGGAGTGGCAAGACAACGCTGTTGCTCACCCTCGGCGGAATGTTGCGGCCCAGCAATGGGACGGTGTCATTTGAAGGCACTGACCTTTACGCCCAGCCCCGGGCCGAACGCGCGGAATATCGTGCCTCGGAGGTTGGCTTCGTGTTTCAAATGTTCCACCTCGTGCCCTACTTGAGCGTGGTGGAAAATGTTCAACTTGCCGCGCGTAATGGCACTTCCGCAACCGAGCTGCTGGAGCAATTTGGCCTTAGTCATCGTTTCACCCACACACCCGGCGAGCTCAGCGCTGGCGAACGCCAGCGGGTGGCCTTGGCGCGGGCGCTGGTGAATGAGCCGCGCCTCATCCTCGCCGATGAGCCGACCGGCAATCTGGATCCGGAAAATGATCGACAGGTGTTCGAGCACCTTTCAACATTTCATCGTAGCGGCGGAACGGTTATCGTTGTGACGCACGGCTCCACTGCCGATGAATTCGCCGACCGAATCGTGGAACTTAAATCCCCCTAATGAGATACCTTTTCCTGTTTATCGCCCTTGGTGTCAGTGCTGCGGACTGGCCCACTTATCGCGCGGACTCTGCCCGCAGTGGGGTGACCAAGGAGCAGCTCAAGCCGCCCTTGCAACCGGCTTGGACGCATCAACCCCTGCATGCCCCCCGCCCAGCGTGGCGCGGGCCCGCCAGACGGGACATGTATAATGACAAGACCAGCGACCTTAAAAACCGCCAACTCTTCGACCACGCCTTTCATGTGGTGGCTAATGCAAAACACATTTATTTCGGCTCCTCAGCGGATGACCAGATTCACTGTCTGGACGCCGCCACCGGCAAGGAGCGCTGGAGTTATTTCACGGAAGGGCCTGTGCGGTTGGCACCGACCTTGCATCAGGGCAAACTCTATTTTGGCTCAGATGATGGGCACGCCTATTGCATCACCACCGATGGCAAAGCGGTTTGGCGGCAGCGCTTGGCGCCGAAAGATTACCGCATCTCCGGCAATAACCGCATCATCTCCGCCTGGCCCGTTCGCACCGGGGTGTTGATATGGGATGGGATAGCTTATGCCGGCGCGGGCATGTTTCCCAGTGAAGGCGTGCACATTATTGGCTTCAACACTGTGGAAGGCCAGGAAATTTGGCGCACGACTCAAACCGATGTGACGGCGCAGGGTTATTTGCTGGTATCCAAGGATCGTGTTTATGTGCCGGCCGGCCGGAATAATCCCGTCGTGATAGATCGTGCCAGCGGGAAGCGCTTGCATGTGATGAAAGGCGGTGGCGGCACATACGCATTGTTGGCTGGTGACGCTCTGGTGTACGGGCCCGGACGCAAAGGTAAGCTTGAGTTGGTTCCTGGCGAAAGTAAAGACATCTTCGCTTCGTTTGTCGGTAATCATATGATTGTATCAGGAGAGAAGTCATTTTTGCATGCCGACCGTGAATTGAGCGTGCTCGATCGGGTACGCTATCTCAACTTAGAGAGTGAACGGAAAGCCGTGACCGCTCAGAGGCAGCAACTGGGCAAGCAGCTCGCCAAGTTACGGAAAGAAAAGTCACCCGAAGCTCCCAAGGTGCAGGAACAGCTCATAGCTGCTGGGCGTCGGCTTGATGAAATCAGCGCTGGAATGAAAGCCTGTTTTCTGTGGCGAGCGGAGTGTCGACAGCCGCACGCTTTGATCCTGGCGGGTGATACTCTTTTTGCAGGAGGCAATGACGAGGTGGTTGCTTATTCTGCGGCTGATGGCAAGCCGGTTTGGCGGGCCAACGTCAACGGCGTAGCCCTTGGCCTGGCAGTGGCACATGGGCGGCTGTTGGTTAGCACTCACAAAGGTACGATTCACTGTTTTACTGCGAAATGAAAATTCTTGTTTGTATAGGTTTGATGGCGTTCTCCGTTCCGGCGGCGGAGAATGGCTTGCTGCATCAATGGCGATTTGGTGCCGCCAAGGCCGGACTCGTCCCGGCCGTGGCGGGGGCTTCGGCGAAATACTCCGGCGGGGTCAAGGTGGAGCGGGCGGGTGAATTGAATTGGCTGCGACTGGACGGCCAAAACAGTCGGGTTTGGGTGGCGGACGATTTTCGCGCAACGAAGTTTCCAGCCGACGCGATCACTGTTGAGGCCTGGGTGAGCCCGGCCAAGTCAATGAAATGGGGAGGCATTGCCGGGGTTATCCAGGACAATGGCGACTACGAACGCGGCTGGCTGCTCGGCTACGTGAACCGCAAGTTTTCCTTTGCGCTCGCCAGTGAAGGGCACAAGCGCCTGCCTTATATGCAGGGCACGACCGAGTTTCAGGAAAATCGCTGGTATCACGTGGTGGGCACGTATGATCACGATACCAATGCCACTCGCCTGTATGTGAACGGCAAACTTGAGGCGGAACAGAGAGTGCATTCAGGGTCCATCCTTTATCCGCCCAAGGCGCCGTTTGAATTGGGCAGTTACAAGGACGACAATGAGTTTTATCGTGGCGCCATACGGCTGCATGAGATTTCTGTTTATGCCGAAGCGATGGACGCGGAGGCGATCGCGAACCGCTTTGCGGCCCGCAAAAATGAGTTTCCGTTGCCGCCGCAACCGTTGGAGTTTGTGTCGCACCCNCAATTGCGCTGGGAACACCGCGATGCCTTACGCATACAGTGGAAGACTGCCCGTGCGCGTAAGACGGTCATTCACTGGACACGGGCTGGCGATGATGAAGAGCGGCTCATTGACGCGGGCGAAGCCACGCAAGTCTCAANGCTGATTGACAACCTGCCGCCCGAGGGCGATTTTCAATATCGCATCATCGCCAAAGGCCCGGGACAAACGGAGTTCGCCAGTCCGTGGTACAAGTTTGACACTTCCTTTCACTATCGCCTGCCGCCAATTCCAAAGCGGACATCGCCTTTCCCCAATTTTGCAGGCGCAGATCGGGTGCAGTCCGCCGCCCAACATATTCTTGCCGAGAGCGGAATCCGGCAGGGCTACGCGCTGGTGCTCGGAAGTGCCGGCGGCCAGCTGGCCTATGAACTGGCGCGGAGAACGGAAATGCAAGTCGTCGTGGTCGAGCCGGATGCCGACAAGGCGCAGGCGGCTCGAAAGGCGTTGAACGCCGCGGGGCTGTATGGCGTGCGTGCCAGTGTGCATCAGGGCGGATTGGCGGACTTGCCGTACGGCCCGTACTTTGCGAATCTCATCGTCTCGGGCAGCTTGTTGGCCGAGGGCAAATTGCCCGGTGAATCGGCGGAAGAACTCTTGCGCGTGTTGCGTCCCGCCGGTGGCGTCGCGATGCTGGGGCATGATGCCGGCAAAATATCTTCGGCGGAATTGCGGGCATGGTTCAAGCGCGGCGGAGTGGATTGCCAATCCTCGGTNAAGGATGAATTGGCGTGGGCCATATTCAGGCGCGCCAAGCTGGAAGGTGCGGGCGACTGGACGCACCAATACGGCTCGGCGGATAATACGACCAACAGCCGCGATGACCTCGTACGTGGCGAGATGGGCATCCTCTGGTGGGGCGAGCCCGGCCCGCGGCCGATGCCGGATCGTGGTGGACGCAACCCGGCGCCCTTGGCCGCCAATGGACGGATGTTTGTGCAGGGCGATCGGGTGTTGTTCGGATTGGACGCCTACAACGGCACGGTGCTGTGGACGTTTTTCTCGCCCGAGATGCGGCGCTCCAATGTNCCTCGTGATGGCTCGAATATGGTNGCAACTGACNANANACTNTTCGTCAGCATCGGCGGTGAGGCGATTGCGCTGGATGCCCAGACTGGCAAACGGCGGTCTGCAGTCAATGCCGCCAAGGGGNGGGACTGGGGCTGGCTTTCGGCTGGCAAGGGGCAGTTGATTACGGCTTCCGTGAAGCAGGGTTCGGCATACAAGGCGGATAATGGCGAGTGGTANGATGCATCCGGGCCGGGGGATGTGGGCCGNGTTGTGAGCGANGGGCTGNAGAGTCACGATCCAAAAACCGGCAAGCAACAATGGGAATACAAAGGCGGCGCGGTNATGAATTCNACACTCACCATTGCGGATGAAGNCATTTATTTTGTGGAAAGCCGAAACGCAGCAATCGCCAAATTGGNTGGAAGCCGTGTGCNNCCTGCTGAATTAACNGGGCAACATCTCGTNGCNCTCGATCGCGTAACCGGCCGAAAACTTTGGGAGAAGCCGGTGGATTTTTCAAAGTGTGAGCATATGCTGTATCTCGTCCATTCCCAAGGCACTATCGTGGCCACGGGCTCGGACAAAGGCAAGGTGTANCANACCTACGCATACGACGTNAGTTCGCCGGCGTTACGGATCAATGGNAAGGGGGCTGACGTACCGGNACTGTGGCGTGAGAGTCATAAGGCGGCCAAGGATCATCATGGCGGTCACTTGCAGCATCCGCTTGTGGTGGGTGAAACATTCTTTTCTGACAGTCGCGCCTTTCATTTGCGTACCGGTAAACTGCTGCGCACCGATCTGCCAGCGCGGCGTGGCTGCGGCAACATGGCGGCTAGCAATCACAGCATGTTTTTCCGTCACTACTTTCACGGCATGTGGGATCTGAAAACTAATACAAAATCTGAGTTTAAGGGTATTCGCAGCGGTTGCTGGCTAGGGTTGATTCCCGCCCAGGGGCTGATGCTAGCGCCGGAAAGCAGCAGCGGCTGCGGTTGTACGCATTCCATTCAGACCTCCGCAGCGTGGGTGCCCCGCCACGCCTTGAAGCCGCCCAAAAAGAAATAAAGCTATGAGGTTTAACGCCCAAGCTAGGCGTGGCGGACGTTCAGAAGAGCATCAATTTTGCACCTAAGTGCTCGGATTCAAACTGGGCGACACCAGCGAGCGTGCCGCCGCCATTTGCTGGGCACACTTGTGCCACGGTGAAACGGAGCTGATGCTCATCGAGGTCGCTAACCCTGAGGCCGTCTGGGAGGGGCGGCGGCAAACTTACCTGTATTTTTGCCCGAACAGAGTGGAGACACTGCATTCTCATATGACCGCTGAGGGTCATGCAGTGCAGCCCCTGCGCGTGATTTTTTACGGAATGAAAGAATTCGAAATGGACGATCCGGACGTGTGTCAGTTGTGGTTTGGCGAGGAGACTGATGAGCCGCCGACTGACTGCGAGTGATTACGCAAGAATCTGTTTAACCACCTTGCCGTGCACGTCGGTAAGCCGGTAGTCACGGCCTTGATAGCGGTAGGTGAGTTTTTCGTGGTGAATGCCGAGGAGGTGGAGAATGGTGGCGTTGAGGTCGTGCACGTGGACGGGGTCCTTGGCGACGTTGTAGCACCAGTCGTCGGTTTCGCCGTGAGTGATGCCGCCTTTCACGCCGCCGCCGGCCATCCAGATTGAGAAGCAACGCGGATGATGATCACGGCCATAGTTGGTGGCGTTGCCGCCTTGGCGATAAACGGTGCGGCCGAATTCGCCGCCCCAAATCACCAGTGTATCNTTGAGTAGGCCACGTTCCTTGAGGTCCATCACCAACGCGGCACTGCCTTGATCGGTCTCACGAGCGATCTTGGGGTGGCGCCCGGGCAAGCCGCTGTGGTGATCCCAGCCGCGGTGATAAAGTTGAATGAANCGCACATCGCGCTCNGCNAGGCGGCGGGCAAGCAGGCAATTGGCGGCGTGGGTGCCGGGANTGCGGGCATCCTCGCCGTAAAGCTTGAAGGTGCTGTCGGGTTCCTTTGAGAGGTCAGTCAGCTCCGGCACGCTCATCTGCATGCGATTCGCCATTTCGTAGGCGGCGATGCGCGTGTCAATTTCCGGGTTNCCGGTGGTTTCNCNGCGCAGAGTGTTTAGCTCGGAAATGGANTCGAGCAATTGTCGGCGGCCATCGGNGGTGTCGCCGGTGGGGTCCTTGAGGTAGAGGACGGGNTTATTGCCCGCGCGAAATTTNACGCCCTGATGNTTGCTCGGCAAAAAACCGCTGCCCCAAAGCCGGGCGTACAGCGGTTGNGCCTGNGGGTCGGTGCATTTGCTATGNAGNACGACAAACNCCGGNAAATTTTTGTTTGCGCTGCCAAGNCCATAACTGGCCCACGAACCGAGGCTGGGCCGGCCGGGTTGTTGGTGGCCGGTTTGGAAGAAGGTGATCGCGGGATCATGGTTGATGGCCTCGGTGTGCATTGAACGGATGAGGCACATNTCGTCGACGATCTTTGCATGCCACGGGAGAAGGTCGCTGATGCGGGTGCCGGACTTGCCGTGCGCGTTGAATTTGGTGAAAGACTTGGCTGCGGGAAATGTCTTTTGGCGGGAGGTCATCCCCGTGAGGCGTTGCCCTTGNCGGATNGAGTCCGGCAGGTTTTGGCCGTTGAGTTTTTCGAGTGACGGCTTGTCATCGAANAAATCCACCTGCGACGGCGCGCCGCTTTGNTACATGTANATGACCCGCTTGGCNTTGGCCNCAAAATGTGGGAGGCCGGGCAATGCTGCNGTCAGGTCGGGCAGNTTCGGCTTTGCGAAGAGGTNGTCATTTAACAGCGAAGCTAANGCCNNGGTNCCAATGCCGGTAGCTNCGCGGCCAAAAAAATGTCGGCGCGTGGTGTTCATCAGTTTTTCGTTATAGCTTCACTCAAGTTCAGCATCGCCCGCGCGACGGTGGTCCAGGCAGCGAGCTCGGCGGTTGAAGGCGCTTGGGGTATAGTTGATTCGCCAATNGCCAGCAGCGCTTCGGCCGCTTTGGGATCGGCTTGATAATGTGCCAGTCGTTTGGTGAATAGTCGGCTGAGGATTTGTGTCTCTCGCGGGCTAGGTTTGCGAGCGGTGATAATCCGAAAACCNTGGGCAATGTGGTCCTTAGGCGATTTACCAAACGCCATCATTCGAGAAGCCAATCGGCGAGCGGCCTCGATGAACTGAGGATCGTGCAGCATCACAAATGCCTGCAGCGGGGTATTGGTGCGGCTGCGGCGGATGAGGCAGAACTCGCGTTCGGGCGCATCGAAGGTGGCCATCGAGGGTGGCGGCACGGTGCGTTTCCAGTAGGTGTACAGACTGCGGCGAGCCAGGTCGTCGCCTTTGCCTTGCTGGTAGGTGCGCGAGTAACCGGGGCGATTGTTCAGCTCGAGCCACAAGCCTTTCGGGTGATACGGGAATACGCTCGGGCCGCCGATTTGGTTGACCAGCAACCCGCTAACGGCGAGGGCATTGTCGCGGATAACTTCGGCGTCCAGTCGATGCCGTGGGCCGCGCGCTAGGAGGCGGTTGTCACGATCGCGGGCAAGCAATTCAGCGGAAGCGCGCGAATCCTGCCGATACGTGGCACTGGTGACGATGAGCTTGAGCAGTGCTTTTTGGTCCCAACCGTTTTTGGTGAATTGCACGGCGAGCCAATCGAGCAGGGCGGGGTGGCTGGGCCAGTCACCCTGCGTGCCGAATTCCTCCGTACTCTTTACCAGCCCTTCACCGAAGAGCCGCTGCCATTCGCGGTTCACTGCCACACGGGCAGTGAGGGGATGTTTGCCATTCACCAGCCAACGCGCGAGTCCGAGGCGATTGCGGAGGGCATCCTTAGGCATGGCGCCGAGGGCAATGGGGGTACCGGCGGAAACTTCCTCGCGGCGTTGATCATATTGGCCGCGGTGGAGGATATAGGTTTTGCGTGGATTAGGCATGTCCGCCATGATCATGGTGGTGGAGCCGGCGGAGCTGAGTTTTTGCTGTTGAGCGCGTAGCGAAACGATTTTTGTGTGCAAAGCCTTGGCTTCGGCGGGGCCGGCGGCGCGCAGGAAATGGTCGCGGATTTGTTTGGCCTGTTGAGGCGTGCGTTTGGCGGCAGGCAGGGCGGCGATTTGTGGGATGGACAGGGTCCCCTGCAGGGTGGGCGTGGCAGATTGCGTGTGACTAATGCGGAACCGGCCGATGGTATGGAGTGTGCCGAAATCAAACCGAAGCCGCACTGTTAGGTCCGTGCCGCCCCGGTAGCCGAATGGCTTCGCCGCGATGAACATGGCCTTGCGGTTCTCTTTTTTAGTCGGTCCATCGACCGCCCAGCCGGTGCCGTGGTTGCCGTCAATGGTGGCATTAATGTGGTAGTTGCGTTGCGAATAATCAGCAACAGCGCGGGTGAATTTAACGGGGGCGCGTTGGGAGTCGCCGGTGGACGGACCAACCTGGGCTTCGAACTCGCTCAGAACGAAATTGGAATTGAAGGCTCGTCCCGCGCCGCCATGAGGCAGTGAAGGGTGTGTGAGTGCCTCGAGCCGCAGGGCGGTGATTTTTGTTTCCTTAGTGTGCAGTCGAATGGTGTACACCTCACCGGTGGGTGACTTGCCGCCGACGAGCGTGGAACCGTCAGGTAACAGCTTAAACGTGGTGCCGCGTCCACCGGTGGTTTCGAATGGCTTGAGCGGCGTCCAAGTCGCGGTGGCCGGCTCGGTCTTGAGGGATTTCTCCCATTTTAATTGCGCGGCAGCGATGGCGTTCTCGTGTTGTTTCATGGCTTGTTCGGCAGTGGCGAGGTCGGCTTTTATTTTTTCGAGACCGGCGGGAGGCACCTTAATGTTGGGAGTAAATCCACTGTTGCCGCGCTCGGGCACCTGGTTGAAGTAAGCCATGAACTGGTAAAACTCTTTTTGCGAGACGGGATCAAACTTGTGATCATGGCAACGGGCGCAAAGGAAGCTCATGCCCATCCACACCTGTGCAGTGGTGGTGACGCGGTCGATGACGTACTCCGTACGGTATTCCTCTGGGATAATGCCGCCCTCGATGGTGATGGGGTGGTTGCGGTTGAAACCGGTGGCCACCTTCTGCTGTAGCGTGGCGTTGGGTAGCAGATCGCCGGCAAGTTGCTCGACGGTGACCCGATCAAAGGGAAGGTTGCGGTTGTAGGCATTGATTCCCCAATCCCGCCACGGCCACATGTTGCGGTGGGTGTCGTATTGATAACCGTTGGTGT
>PBFV01000066.1 GCA_002718935.1 Verrucomicrobiales bacterium | reverse complement strand
TTGACGGGATCTTACGAGGTGATCAAACCGCGAAAGGAATCTTTTCAGGCGATCGCTGTGGAGCCTGCGGATTCGCCGGTCATTTCCCAAACTCTTTCCGGGGATGAACTTACTCCGGGGCCGCACAAGATTCAGGGCACTGGCGCCGGATTTGTGCCCGACAACCTCCATTTGAAGGCTGAGGACGGCTCGGATCAAATCACTGAGTGCATCAAGGTGAGCAACGATGATGCTTTTGCGATGGCCCGCAAACTGGCCAAGGAAGAAGGTATTCTCTGCGGAATTTCTTCTGGCGCCAACGTGGTTGCCGCATTGGAAGTCGCCGGCCGCCCGGAGAACGCCGGCAAAACAATCGTCACGGTGGCCTGTTCGACCGGTGAGCGCTACCTCAGCACACCGTTGGCCGAGGAATCCCGCAACGCGGTTCTGGAGCTGCCCGTGGTGGATCCGGCCGCGTAAAATAATGTCAAAAAATGGTTGCCAGCGCGGTGCGCTTGGCACTTAATTACCGCGGTTAGCACCTCCCGCCGGATTCATTCCGGATAGGGATTCCCGTTCGATCACGATCTCGTTCAGGCCATTGACCTGCCACGTTTATTGAACACCTAGTTTTATCATGCCAAAGAACAATAAGACCGAGTGGCCCGAAGAAGGTGAAGGCTACTTGGAAATCTCAGACAAGGGCTTCGGCTTTCTCCGCTCGCCGGGGAACCGTTTCCAATCCAAGCCCAGCGACGTGTTTGTAACGCCGGATACTATCCGCCGGCATTACCTACGCGAGGGCTGCTTTGTGAAAGGCCGCCTCGTGCCGCCACACAAGGGGCACAGCCCGCAACTCAAAGAGATTTATTCCGTAAACGAAATGCCCTTCAAGGATTACACGGAATGCTCCCGGTTTGAAAACCTCACAACCATTGACCCGATTGAAAAATTTAATCTCGAAGTGTCACCGGATGAAATCGAGACGCGTATCATTGATTTGGTCACCCCCATCGGCAAGGGCACCCGCGGCCTGATCGTAGCCCCGCCACGCACGGGCAAAACCACGGTGCTCAAGCAAATTTGTAATTCCATCACGGCCAACCACCCGGAAGTGAAGCCGATGGTTATGCTCATCGATGAGCGGCCCGAAGAAGTCACCGATTTTGAACGCTCAGTGGATGCCGAAGTGGTCGCTTCCTCCAACGACATGGATCTGGAGACGCACGTGCGTCTTTCACGGTTCATGGTGGAACGCTGCCGGCGCATGGTGGAATGCGGTCAGGACGTGTTTGTGCTGATGGACTCTATCACCCGTATCGCCCGAGCCTATAATAATGTGAAAGGCGGCAGCGGCCGGACAATGTCCGGTGGTGTGGATGCCCGCGCGCTGGAAATCCCCCGTCGCATGTTTGCCGCTGCGCGGAACATCGAAGGCGGCGGTTCCCTCACGATCCTCGCCACGGCGCTGGTGGATACCGGCAGCCGGATGGATGAACTCATCTTTCAGGAATTCAAGGGCACCGGCAACATGGAGCTGATCCTTGACCGCAAACTGGCTGATCGCCGCTTGTATCCAGCCATCGATATCCCCAAGAGTGGCACCCGAAAAGAGGAGAAACTTTTCCCCGAGCAACACATTGATGCAATCCGTAAACTGCGGCGCACAATGGTGGATCTCGATCCCATTGAGGCCATGGAAACGCTCATTGGCGCGTTGAAAAAACATAAGACCAACGAAGAGTTGCTTTCCAAGCTGAAAACCTGATCCTTCCGTCATGGCACGGGGGAGTACAGGGAAGGGAAAGGTGGCCGCCAAACGCGGCCAACCGAAGGAATTGCATTCGCGACCGCCTTTGGATCGCATGATGCAGATTCATGAATCGATCAAGCGCGGCAATTACCCAAACGCCACCTCCTTGGCGCAAAAACTAGAAGTTACCACCAAGACCATCCACCGCGACATCCGCTTCATGCGTGATCGCTGGGAACTACCCATCGAGTTTGACGCAGCGTACAATGGCTACAAGTACACGCGCGACGTGGACTCGTTTCCGATGCTCAAAATCAATGAGGGCGAGTTGTTCGCCCTGTTGATAGCGGAAAAGGCGCTGCAAAATTATCGCGGCACAGTTTTCGAAAAACGGCTTTCGGGTGCCTTTCAAAAGATTGCCGACTCTCTGCCGGACACGGTGAACATACACCTCAATGAATGGAGTGAGGCGCTCAGCTTCCATCAAACCAGTGCCACAGTGATGGAGGTGAACGTATTCGACCGCATTTGCCAGGCCGCCGCAAAACGGAAGCAATTGCGCATCTTGTACACGAAGCCCAACCAAAAGCCCGAGGAACGGCTAATCGATCCCTATCAGATCGCGAATATCAACAACGAATGGTACCTGTATGCATACGATCATATGCGGAAAGATATCCGTTGCTTTGTGCCTGCGCGTATTGAAAAGGTGGAAACCACCGGCAAACTTTTCGAGCGGCCAGCCAATTTTTCACTCACTGATTATTTAGCTGGCTCGTTCGGAGTATTTACTGGCGATGAAGCCTATCAGGTGCGCGTGCGTTTCAGCAAAATGGTGGGCCCGTTTATTCGTGAACGCCAATGGCATCCCACTCAGCAACTGAAAAATCTGAAGGACGGCGGACTGGAATTGAGCCTCAAGCTGAGTCATCTCATTGATTTTCGGAAATGGATTCTCGGCTGGGGTGGCGAGGCCAAAGTGCTTGAGCCCCCCGAACTGGTCGAGATGGTCAAGACCGAAGCGCAGTCAATTCTCGACAATTGAGGACAATTTTGGATGGCAAAGCCCATGCCAGCCACTACAGTTTTCATGTCTGCGACGCAGAGCCGGCTATAAATGGGCAGCCGACAGCGGCGCAACAAGGAGGTCTTAATGTATCTAAAAAGCCTGAAGGCAATTGGGTTCAAATCATTTGCGGATAAAACCACGCTGAATTTCGAAAAGGGCATCACCGCCGTGGTGGGCCCCAATGGCTGTGGGAAAAGCAATATTTCCGACGCCGTCCGCTGGGTGCTTGGCGAGCAATCCGCCAAGCAATTGCGCGGCTCAGAAATGGCGGATGTCATTTTCAGCGGAACCGAAGGCCCACGCGGCCGCAAGCCCACCAGCATGGCCGAGGTGTCCATTACCATTGGCGACATGGACGAGGAAAACCTCAAGGCCGCCGGGGTGGATCTGAGCTTTTCGGAAGTGACCGTGACCCGCCGAGTTTTTCGTGATGGCGGAAGCGAATATTTCCTCAACAACGTGCCGTGCCGCTTGCGTGACGTACAGCAGCTATTCATGGGCACGGGCATTGGCCGCAATAGCTACAGCATCATGGCCCAGGGCCAGATCACCCAAATCATCCAGAGCCGGCCGCTTGAGCGCCGACAGGTATTTGAGGAAGCAGCGGGTATCACCAAATTCAAGCAACAGAAAAAGGAAGCCCTGCGCAAACTGGATTACACCGAATAAAACCTCCTGCGACTGGAAGACACCATCCGCGAGGTGAAACGGCAAATCGGCTCGCTTCAGCGTCAGGCTGGCAAAGCTAGGCGATACCAAAAAATAATGGATGAACTGCGCGAGCTGGAAACCAAGCTGGCGCGTCATGAATACGATGAAATTGACGCCTCCTTAAAGGCCATCCAGGAAGAATCCGAAGCCATCCGCACCGGCCTGGAAACACATTCCAGCGATATCCTTGAGGGCGAAACACAGCTCAAGCAACTTCGTCAAACTCTCAGCGAACTGGAGCAGCAGGTAAACGCGGCGCAACAATCCGGACTGGAATTGAAGTCAGAAATGGAGCGGCACGAGAACCGCATTCAGTTCAACGAAACGCGCATGGGCGAATTGGATCAGGAGCACGCCACCGCCGAGGAGGAAATTGCCAGCGCACAGGAACGCCGCAAAGCCGTGGACGCTGAACTCGGGTCTATCAATCAACAACTCGGCGAATCCGGCCATGCCCTCGAACGCGCCCGCACCAAATCCACGGAAGAGGCCAACGTGCTGGAAGGAATGGAGGAAGCCATCAACCAACGCCTGAGTAAACAACAGGAAACCCAAACTCAGGCTGGCCAGATTAACCATAAACTCACCAACGCCCGGAATGAACTGAACGCGTTGGAACTACAGAAACAGGGAAACGCCGCCCGCCTAGAGAAGCTTTCAGCTGAAAAAATTCAACTGGAAGAAGAGCGGGGCAAATTGGAGGTGCGTCTGGATGAATTTGAAAAGGATGTAGCCAGCAATTCACTGCATCTTGAAACCCACCGCGGCACAGTCGAGGAACGCCAGGAACGCCTTGGCGAATTAGACGAGCAGCTAAGCGAAGTGGAAGCCAAGCTGGATGGCCTGTTGCAACGCCAAGCGGAGGCTAAATCCCGACGGGATGTGCTTCAGCAACTCATAGACAGCCACGAGGGTTTCAGCGAAGGCGCACAAACCGTGCTGGCGAATTTTGATTCCGCGATTGGCTCGCTCGCTGATCAAATCCGCGTGCCCGACGAATTCACCCGCGCTATTGAATCGGCCCTCGGCAGCAACCTGCAGCTGGTGTTGACGAACAATTCCAACGCGGCCGGTGAAATGCTGAGTCACCTGAACACCGGCGAGCACGGTCGCGCCAGCATTGTGGCGCTGGACTTGTTGCGTGAACGCGGCGGCGAAATTCCCGCCGGCGATCTGCCGGCAACCGGCACGCCGGCCCTGAACGTGGTGCAAGCCGACGAAGCACTCATGCCCCTGCTGCAAACCCTGCTCGGGCGCACGCTCATAGTCGACTCACTCGAGATGGCCACGGATCTTTGGAGTGCCGCTCCGGGCAGGTTTGACTTTGTCACCCGCAATGGCAGCGCATTGAATCGGCAGGGCATTTACACCGGCGGCGGCCCGCGCGGCAAGGAAGCCGAGGGCAACT
The DNA here is from genome assembly GCA_002718935.1 of Verrucomicrobiales bacterium. GTDB lineage: Bacteria > Verrucomicrobiota > Verrucomicrobiia > Limisphaerales > UBA1100 > UBA1100. The sequence continues at coordinate 23,254 of PBFV01000066.1, read as the reverse complement.
CCATGCTTGCCCGGCGCAACCAGGTGACCGAACTGCAAAATTTATTGAATGATCTTGGTCATTCGATTGATGAAATCAGTCGCCGTAAAGGAACATTGTTGGCTGAGCAAACAGAACTGCAGGCGGGGCTACAAAATGCCCGGGACGAACTAAGCGATCGTGAGGTGCAAAACGCCACCCGCAAAGGTGAATTTAACGCCCTGCAACATTCGCGCGAAGTGCTTGGGCAAAAAGTTGAGGCGGTAGTCTTTGAAGTGCGGAATCTTGCCGAACGGGATGAGGCTGCCCAATCGAAGACGACCGAATTGGGCAACCGTATCCGCGGGCTGGAAGAACAGGATCGCAACATTCGTGAAACGCTCGATGGCCATGACAATTTCATCCAAAGCGAACGCGAGAAGCGCGAGTCGGCCCAGCAGGATTTGACCGAGGCCAAAATTGCCCTTTCGAAGGCGGAAGAACGTGAAAGCTCTTTGCTGGACCAAAAGAAACCTATCGAGGAACGGCTCGAAGATTTGCAGCGGACCTTGGATCGGGCACAGCAATCACTCAGCGACAGTGCCGAGCGCAAAGTGCAGTTTGAGGCGCAAAACGTGGAATCACGGCGCGAGATTGACCGATTGCGAATTGAGCGGGAGACCACCAACGAACGGGCTGCCGACCTCACCCAGCAACGCAACGAACGGGCCGCGGAAACAGAGCGGCGCGACATGGAATTAAGCGACCGACGCAATTCGCTGACCGAAATGCAGGAGCGCAAGGGCGAGATCGAAGTGGAACTCGCGCAGAAAAGCATGTCGCAGGAGCAATGGGTCGAGCGGATTCGTGAAAAATACGACTTGGACCTGTTGGAGGTGCAGGGTGAGGTGACGACCATCCAAATCACCGAGGACGGTCACAGCACAACGGAGACGATTTCGCCCGAAGAGTTGGCTGGCGATGAAGCGGCGCCGACAGATTGGGACGCCGTGCGGGAACAAATCGCTGAACTGCAGAATCGTATCGACAANATGGGGCCCGTGAATCTGGTCGCGATTGATGANTATCAAGAGANTGAGGAGCGCTATAATTTCCTCAANACCCAGCATGAAGATTTGGTGAACGCCAAACAGGAGCTTGAGGAAGTAATCGCCCGTATTGACAAGCAATCGCGCGAGATGTTTGTGGAAACCTTTGAAAAGGTGCGCGACAATTTTCAGCGCATGTTCCCGGATTTGTTTGGCGGAGGGCGCGCGAACCTCGTGCTCACCGAGGGCGACGATGTGCTTGAAGCGGGCGTTGAAATCATGGCCTCACCTCCGGGCAAAAAGCTGAAGAGCATCAGCCTGCTTTCCGGTGGCGAACAAACCATGACGGCCGTCGCGCTGCTCTTTTCCCTGTATCAAGTGAAGCCCAGCCCATTTTGCGTGCTGGACGAGCTGGATGCTCCATTGGACGACGCCAACACCGAACGCTATGTCTCTAAGCTCAAGGAATTCCTAACGCACTCGCAATTCATTGTGATCACCCACAGCAAACGCACCATTGCCGCGGCGGATGTGCTGTACGGCGTGACCATGCAGGAACGAGGCGTGAGCCGTCTGGTAAGCGTAAAATTCTCGGCGGAATCAGGTGATTCCACTGACCGCCCGGCCAGCGCAACAAAGCCCGCGCCCCCCGCGGAAAACGAGGAAGTTTTCCTCGCAAAATAGGGCGCTGGGGCCCAATTCGTCACTTGCTTTCGGGCAGTCGGCTGCGTAGCGTATCGGCCCATGCCCGACGAGATTCAAAACGTGGTTATCATCGGCTCCGGCTGTGCCGGGCTGACTGCAGCGCTATATACAGCCCGCGCGCGACTGGAGCCAACCGTGCTCACCGGCGCCATGCCCGGTGGCCTGCTGACCACTACCAGCATCGTCGAGAATTACCCCGGCTTTCCGGAAGGCATCGACGGCACGGAATTGATGATCAACATGCAGCAACAAGCCGAGCGGTTTGGCGCGCAAGTCAAATTTGGCAGCACCGTCGAGGCGGCAGATCTGAGCGAACGACCGTTCAAGCTTACGGTGGACGGCGAGCCGATGTTGGCCAACACATTGATCATCGCCAGCGGGGCGGGACACCGGCACCTCGGCCTCCCCAGCGAGCAGGCCTTGGACAAAAAAGGCGTCACTTATTGCGCCACCTGCGATGGCGCGCTGCCGATGTTTCGCGACCAACCTTTAGTGGTCGTGGGCGGTGGCGATTCCGCCTGTGAAGAGGCCACCTACCTCACGCGGTTTGGCAGCAAGGTGCACCTCGTGCATCGTCGCGATGAACTTCGCGCCTCCAAGATCATGGCCGAACGCACGCTGGCCAACGATAAGGTGGAACCCGTGTGGGATTCGGAAGTCACCGAGATTCTGGGTGAAGCGGAGGGCAAGGTTACCGGCGTGCGCCTGAAGAACAACAAGACCGGCGAGGAGAACGCCCTGAATTGCGCAGGTGTTTTCATCGCCATCGGGCATGTGCCGAACACTCAGATTTTTGAAGGCCAACTGGAAATGGATGACGCCGGATATATTCTCCGCACCGAAAGCGCCCAAACCAGTGTGCCCGGCGTGTTCGTGGCCGGTGATTGCTCGGACAAGGTTTATCGCCAGGCAATCACGGCCGCCGGCATGGGCTGCGCGGCTGCAATTGAGGCCGAACGCCTGCTGGCCAGCGAAGATTAACCCCATATTTGCGACCCCAAACACAACCCAAAAGGTCATCGCAATTTGCTCTCAACCCGCTTAAAACCTCGCCCATGAAAGCGCGCACCGCGCTCATCAAACGCGCCACGGGCGAAACACGCATTAGCGTGAAGCTAAAGATCGACGGCAAGGGCCGTTCGACCATCAGCACAGGTGTGCCTTTCTTCGACCACATGCTCACGCTTTTCGCCAAACATTCGGTGTGTGATCTCACGGTGAAATGCGATGGCGATACCGAGGTGGATTTCCACCACAGTGTGGAGGACTGCGGCATTGCCCTGGGGCAGGCCTTTTGGACAGCCTTGAGCGAAAAGAAGGGTATTCGCCGTTATGGCACCGGCTTTGACCCGCGCAATCCACTGTGGGGTGAGGCCCACGTGCCCATGGACGAAACCTTGGCGCGGTGCGTGGTGGATTTTAGCGGCCGCCCCTACATGGTTTGGAACGGAATGGAGAAGCTGGGATTCAAGGTGTTGAAAGACGAAAAGGCTACCGACGATGCCTGCCGCTTTCGCTTTGGTTTGGCGCGCGAGTTTTTCCAGGGATTCACTAATGAGGCCCGCTGCAATTTGCACTTGGAACTGCTTTACGGTCAGGAACCACATCACGTGGTGGAAGCGCTGTTCAAGGCCTTCGCCAAGGCTGTGGATTTTGCCTGTCAAAAGGACCCTCGCATCGGCCGTGCAGTACCCAGCACGAAAGGGCGCCTAAAAGGATAATGCCTGCGAAGCTGGACATCCCGAATGCCGAGGACGGTCCGCTGGTGCGGGCCGCCCAAAAGGGGAATATGCAGGCGTACGAGGAATTGATTCATCGGCATCGGGACAAAATTTACGCGCGCGCCTTCAGCATGCTTCGCAATGAAGATGAGGCGATGGATTTGAGCCAGGAAGCTTGGGTAAAAGGCTGGCAACGGCTCAGCCAATTTCAGCACAACGCGAGTTTCACCACTTGGATGACACGAATTTGTATTAATCTTTGCCTCGATTTTTTGCGAAAAAAACAACGGCAACAGACTGATTCGCTCGACCAAATGGATGAAGAGAGCGGGGGGGTAGAACGCCGAATGCCGGTGGAGGAGTTTAACCCCACCGCCACCATGGAACGCACCGAGCTGCGGGAACAGATCGATAAAGGCATGGAAAAACTGAGCTACGAGCACCGGACAGTGTTGATTTTGCATGAGTTTGAGCGGCTGGAGTACAAAGAGATCGCCAAGGCCATGCATTGTTCCATCGGCACGGTGATGAGTCGGCTGTTTTACGCTCGGCGACGGCTGGCAAATATTTTAATTTCTTTGAAGAAAGAACGACAACAGTGAGTCTACTCAGGACGAGGCATAATGAAGCAGGAAGATAGACTGAAAATTCAGGCACGGATGGATGGCGAGCTGGCGCCGCGCGAGGCGGCTCAGGCTAAGGAACTGGTCCAAAAAGACCCCGAAGCCAGAGCATTGGCTGAGGAGTTGGAATTGGTCGCTGATGCCATTAAAACTGGAGAAAAACAGGCCGTTTTAGAGGAGCCACGCGATTTTTATTGGTCACAGATCCAACTGCAAATCGAAGCCGAAGAGCCGATGCCCACGCCGGACCAAGATCAACCCGCAATCATTGGTGGCGCATTTCTGCGTTGGCTTATTCCGGTGGGCAGCTTGGCCGCTATTACGGCACTCATGGTGCACTTTAATAATTTCCAGCCCAATCCGGCCCCCGAAATGCCCGAGATGCCAAGCATCACCGGCGAACAGCCCAATACCAGCTCCGGCCGCGCGGAGCCCAGCCCGGCGNCTATGGAGGGCGAAAACGACAATCCGGTGCGCGTCTATAATCCGCAGCAATTTGGCGAGGAAACCCCCAGCAGTCTGCCGGAATCCATCGAAAATCCTGATCAATAAATCGATNNAAAACTNAACTTTCAGGNCCCAANCCTAGGGGCCTTTATTTTTTACNGTAAATCTTATTCACAGCCACCGCATCTAGTGCNNNCAGGNNTTTNGCNCNCAATATCTTGTGTCATTTTTCGAGGTGTGTGTTTATTTCCATTGTTGNGAATTGGGTTTTTCCCTAAACTCTCTTTTTGGGTTCCCCTCAATAAAACGTGTGATTTTTTGAACGAATGGCAGCGAAAAAGAAAACNACCGAACCGGCCAATGATGGCAAATATGATGCCTCAAAAATCGACAAGCTGGAGGGCTTGGAGGCGGTGCGCAAGCGACCCGGAATGTACATCGGTGATCCCGATGAGCGTGGGCTGCATCATTGTGTGTTTGAGGTGCTAGATAACTCCATTGATGAGCACCTGGCGGGATTCTGCAAACGCATCACGGTTACGATTCACGTGGATGGCTCAGCGAGCATTCGTGATGACGGCCGCGGTATTCCGGTGGACATTCATCCAAAGTTTAAAATACCTGCTGTGGAGCTGGTGCTCACGAACCTCCATGCCGGCGGCAAATTTGGCCAGGGTGCGTATAAATATTCCGGCGGTCTCCACGGCGTGGGTGCCAAGTGCGTCAATGCACTTTCGGAATGGTTCAAAGTGGAAGTGTTCCGCGATGGTGAGGTGCACACCATGGAATTTGAACGCGGCAAAACGACGCGTAAGCTTGAGGTAATCGGTAAGTCCAAAAGCACTGGCACGCTGGTTACGTTCAAACCGGATCCCGAAATTTTCACCATCACCCAGGATTTCCAGTTCAACACATTGGCCACACGCCTCCGCGAATTAGCCTTCCTTAATCCCGGTGTGGAGATCGTGCTGATTGATGACCGAGAAGAAAACAAACAGGAAACGTTTTTCTACCGCGACGGTATTGAACAGTTTGTGCGACAGCTCGGCAAAAACAAACAGGTTGTCCACTCGAAGCCGGTCGTCATCGCCAACAAGACGGACGACGTATTTGTGGACGTGGTGATTCAGTACAACGACAGCTACAACGATCAAATCCTTTGTTACGCCAACTCCATTCCCAACGGCGACGGCGGCGCACACTTAACCGGCTTCCGCACCGCGCTCACTCGGGCGATCAATCAATACGCGAAAAACAATAATCTCCTCAAAGAAAAGGATCCGAACATTTCCGGCGACGATGTTCGTGAAGGGCTCGTAGCGGTGGTCAGCGTGAAGCTGCCCAACCCCCGGTTCAGTTCGCAGACAAAAGAGAAGCTGGTTAATAACGAGATCGAGGGCGTTGTCAGCAAGGCCACGTACGACGGCCTGATGCACCACTTTGACACCAACCCGTCGGTTGCCAAAAAGATCATCGATAAAGGCCTCACTGCAGCCCGCGCGCGAGAGGCGGCGCGCAAAGCACGCGAGACGGTACGCAAGAGCGCCATGGCCGGAGGCGGGCTGCCGGGCAAATTGGCTGACTGCTCAGATCGCGATCCAGCTAATACTGAATTGTACATTGTTGAGGGTGATTCCGCGGGTGGCTCGGCCAAACAGGGACGAGATCGAAAATTCCAAGCCATCCTTCCACTCCGCGGCAAGCTCATCAACGTGGAGAAGGCGCGACTTAACAAGGTGCTCGAGAACAAGGAAATCCGCACCATGATCACCGCTGTGGGCACAGGCATTGGCGACGGCGAAGGCGAAGGGGCCTTCGACCTCGACAAGCTTCGCTATCACAAGGTCATCATCATGACGGATGCGGATGTGGATGGCAGCCATATCCGCACGCTGTTGCTCACGTTTTTCTACCGGCAAATGCCGGAGCTGGTGAAGCAAGGTTTTGTCTTTATCGCCCAGCCACCGCTGTACCAAATCTCCCGAAAAAAACGCGTGGAATACGTGCAGGACGACAATGCGTTAAACAAAATTCTCGTGGAGTTGGGCGCGGAAGACGTCAGCCTCAAAATTGGTGCCAAGAAAAAACTCAACAACAAGCAACTGGATGAAATCCTTGATCTGTTGGAGGAGCTCGACCGCTACGCTCGCTCTATTGAACGCCATGGCGGTGAGTTTAACGAATACATTGAGCAACGCAAAAAATCCGGCGAGCTGCCCGTGCACCTTGTAAAAGTGCGAGACGGCAACGAGGAGGAAGTCCACTACTTCCACTCGGATAAAGAGTTGGCAAAGTTTTCCAAAAAGAATGCCGACCTCAACTTGTTTGAGGAGGAGGAAGCCGCAGCGACGACTGCCAAGAACGGTAACACCCGGCGCGGATTGCACGTGGAACTTCACGAAAGCAAACCGGTGCAGGAACTGCTCGGCAAACTTAGCCGCAAGGGGCTGCCAGTGGAACATTACGCCGCCCAAGACAAGCCTCTATTTGAACTGGTGGAAGGCGACGGGGAAGGGCGCACGCACCCCTTGTTCTCTGTTTCAGAAATCCTTTCCACAGTGAAAGAGATCGGCAAGCGCGGCATTCAAATTAAGCGCTTTAAAGGCTTGGGAGAAATGAATCCCAAGGAGCTATTTGACACCACGATGAACCCCGAGACACGCAAGCTGCTGCGTATTGAACTGACCGATGCCGTGGAGGCGGAAGATATGTTCACCAAGCTGATGGGCGATGAAGTCGCCCCGCGCCGGCAGTTCATTGAAGACAACGCATTGAACGTCCGCAACCTGGACATCTAATTTACCCAACATGGCCAAGAAAAAGAGCTCTGAAGAGCTCCCCGTCAAAAACACCCCGCTGTTCGCCGCCGGCGAAAAGATTGCGCCGATCAATGTCGCGGACGAGATCAAAAACTCGTTCCTCGATTACTCGATGTCGGTCATCATTTCACGCGCGCTGCCCGATGCCCGCGATGGCCTGAAGCCATCACAGCGCCGCATTCTGTACGCGATGCACGAGTTATCACTGTACCCGCCCAAAAAGCATTTTAAGTGTGCGAAAATCGCCGGTGACACTAGCGGCAACTATCATCCGCACGGTGAAGCGGTTATTTACCCCACGCTCGTTAATATGGCCCAGCCGTGGTCGATGCGCGACACCCTCGTGGACGGCCAGGGCAACTTTGGAAGCGTGGAAGGCGATCCGCCGGCGGCCATGCGTTATACCGAGGCACGCCTCACCCACTTGGGCGGCTCGTTGATGGACGACATGGACAAGGCGACCGTCGACTTCGTGCCTAACTACGACGAGCGCCTGCTGGAACCAACCGTGTTTCCAGCCTCGTTCCCGAATCTGTTGGTGAACGGCGGCACGGGTATTGCGGTCGGCATGGCCACCAATATTCCGCCGCATAACCTTGGCGAAATNATCGATGGCATCACGGCGCANATTGANAATCCGGACATCACGCTCAAGCAGTTGATGAAGCACATCAAGGGGCCTGATTTCCCCACCGGCTGCACCATCTGNGGTTTGAGCCCGATTGAGCAATATTTNACCACCGGCAAAGGCTCCATCAAAGTGCGCGGCAAGCTGGGGATTGANGATGTGCGCGGCGGCAANCAGCAGATTGTCGTCACGGAAATTCCCTATAACGTCAANCGCGCCACGCTAGTNAGCCGCATTGCCGAGCTGGCCAACGAAAAGATCCTTTCGGAAATTACCGCGGTACGGGATGAGTCGGATGAAAACACNCGCGTAGTCATNGAGCTGAAGCGCGATGCNGTNCCNAAGGTGGTCACCAACAATCTCTACAAACACACGCAGCTGGAAACGACCTTTAGCGTCAACATGCTAGCCATCGATCACGGCAAGCCCAAGACGCTTTCTCTCAAGGACGCGCTCAACTGCTACATCGAGCATCGGCGCGAAGTCATCGTGCGCCGCACCCGGTACGAGNTGGAGAAAGCCGAACGCCGCGCCGAGACGCTGGAGGGCTACCTCATTGCGCTCTCGAACCTAGATAAATTTATCAAGATCATCCGCGAATCCGCTAACCGCGATGAAGCCAAGGTAAAGCTCATGGCCCATGACTTTACCAAGGCCGCCGTTGAGAAACTCGGCATCCTCATCCGCGACAAGGCGCGACTGGTCAACGGCCGATATGAATTCAGCGAAGAACAGGCCAACGCAATCCTTGAGCTGCGTTTGTACCAGCTCACCGGACTGGAAATCGACAAAGTGCGCGCCGAGTACAAGGAACTGGTCAAAAAGATCAAGGACCTACTGGACATTCTCGCCAAAGAGGCACGCGTATTGGCCATCATCAAGGATGAGCTGGCGACCATTAAGGAAAAATACGCCACCCCGCGACGCACGGACCTCGCGCCGGACGAGGGCGAGATGTCCATTGAAGACCTTATNGCCAACGAAGCGGTCATNATNACGCTCACCCATAANGGCCTAATCAAGCGCACCAACATCAGCGCATACCGCGCCCAACGCCGNGGNGGCAAGGGCGTGATCGGCATGAAAACCCGCAAGGCNACCACCGAGAAGGAAGCNAGCGATTTCATCGAGCATCTGTTTACCGCCAGCACGCACGATTACCTGATGTTTTTCACAAACACCGGGCGCGTGTATGTGGAACGCGTACACGAGATCCCCGANCTCGGNCGCGCCTCNAAGGGGCGCAGCATTGCCAACGTGCTGGAACTGAAGCACGGCGAAAAGATTGCCGACGTCATTCGCGTGAAAGCTGTTTACGGTGAAAACAAGGAAGACATCACCTGGAAACAGGAACACTANATNTTNTTCTCCACACGCAATGGCACCGTTAAGAAAACCGCCCTTAGCGATTTCGCCAATGTCCGGCGGGGTGGTATTATTGCCATCAAGATTGTGCCGGGCGACAACCTTATCGAGGCGCGGTTCACATCCGGCCATGACGATGTTGTGCTGGTCACCGCCAAGGGCATGAGCATCCGCTTCCATGAGGATGGCGTGCGCACCATGGGCCGCACGGCTGCCGGCGNTCGGGNCATCAAGCTCGGCAACGACGACCATGTTGTGGCACTAGCCATTGTCAGCGATGACGCCACACTGCTGGTGGCAGGCGAAAACGGCATCGGCAAACGCACTGTTTTTGATGATTACCGTGTGCAATCCCGCGGCGGNAAAGGCATCAAGACAATGAAGATCACCAACAAGACCGGCAATGTGGTTGGCGGCTTAACCGTCCACGAAGGCGACGAGATCATGNTGATCACTGTCGGCGGGCAAATGGTCCGCACCACGGTTGACGGCATCCGCCAAGCAGGCCGCAATACTCAGGGCGTGCGNTTGGTGAATCTCGATGAGAGCGATCGATTGCAGGATATCGCGCCAGTCATCACCGCTGAAAAGGAAGAAGAAGCGGGCGAAGATGATGAAGAGTAGGGGTTAGCAAAACCCACTAACAACATTTTTGCTTGGCGGCANNGNGAGCCGGGCTGACGAAAAACTGNGNATTGTCTGGTTNGGGCTTCACCGCCTGTAGAGTNATGGANCGAAAATCAATTTCCTNTTCCACCCGCCACGGCTCTGCTTGACGCTCAAGAATTTGCACCGGCCGAAAGCCGACATCGCTAAATGCCTTTACGAACAGATCCTCGCGCAGGGCACCGGAAATGCAACCGCTCCAGAGCTCTTCATCGGCCTGCATCNCGGNNNGNACCTCCTTATNGGAGACAATATCTGAAATCACNGCGCGACCGCCNGGCTTNAGCACACGGAACACTTCAGNAAACATCCGCCGCTTGGCCGCCGAGGAAACGAGATTCAGCACGCAATTGGAAACCACAACGTCGATGCTGTCATCCGCAATCAAGGGTGACTGAGATCGGAGCTGGTCGGCAACGGCATCCGCCTCGACATACCCCTCAGCACCCTGNAGCGGCGTGCCACTTAGCTCGACAGCGAGGCGTTCAAAATCCAGTGCTAAATCCTGAATGCGCCCTTTGCGAAACTCGACNTTGGCNAAACCAATGTTTTCCGCCACCACCGGCGCATTGTTGCGCGCGATTTGAAGCATGTCATCGGTCATATCCACGCCGATAACGCGTCCCGTTGGCCCAACGACCTGTGCGGCGATAAAGCAAATTTTCCCNGTNCCGCTGCCAAGATCGAGGACGGTTTCCCCCTCGTGCAGGTNTTTACTGGGATCGCCGCAGCCGTAGTCGCGCTCAATAACCTCGGAGGGGATTGCCTNCAGATATTTTGCGTCGTAATCAACCGGACAGCACAGGGCGGCCTCGCGCTCTTGTGCGGCCCNGCTGTATCGTTNCCGGACGGCTGCTTCAGGGTNCATTACTGTCCGCGGTGCAGGTAGCTCAGTGCGATGATGCTGTAGGCCGTGACCAGCGGGCGTTCATTTTCCCACCATCGCGAAGCTTTCTTGTTGATCCACGATCCGTCCTGATCCTGAAAACCGATGAGTTTCAAGGCCAAGTCCTTGCGCCAATCCACTTCCTTGCCGTCCTTCAGNTTGAGCTTGTCTGTGCCGTAAATGGTGAGTGCCTTGGCCATCAGGTAGTAGTAGTAAAACTGCCCTTGCGCCCCCATGCCGGGNTTTTCCTCGAGGGTGTAGTTGTCAACGAGCCATTTTTGCACNGAAGTCACGCGGGGATCGGTTTTGTCCAGCTCGGCATAAGCGTAACTGAGCATGCCCGCGTAGCTGATGCTNCCATAGCTGCGCAGGGCCGTGCGACCACTTTGGCTTCCCTTNGCGGAACCGGCTTGGCTTTTGCCNGGAAAATAGATCATGCCGCCTTTGTTTTCCGGATCCTCACTGACCCANGGTTCCTTNTTGTGCGATTTAAGGTTCTGGCATTTCTGAATAAATGAAATGGCTGCCTTCCAATTGAGATCNGTCTTGGCCTCAGGCGTATCTTTCACGAGATGNCGGCTGTAATAGATNGCCTCCAGCGCCGTCANGGTGTTGTTNAGGTCGCTATGCGGATAGGAGTTGCCGTAACCNATGCCGCCGTCGAGCGGGTGATCGGNCTTACCCTTTACGCCNAGGTCCCATTGTTGACCGACCANNAANCGGCGGGCGTTGATGATCGTTTCATTATATTTTTTGTCNCCGGANGNGAGCATGGCCATCATGCTNAGNGCGGTGTTGTAGTTNGCCATNCCTTTGCCGGGCACGTAGATGCTCCCATTTTTTTGCACGAATTTCAAAAGGTGAGCATGCGCCTTTTCCACCCACGCAGGGTGCTTCTCGGGCTTGCGCGGGTTGCTGTGATAAGCCACTAAGACGATGGCGGTCACGGCCGGATGATCTTCGCTGGTCCAGTGACCATTTTCGTTCTGGCTTTTTTCCAAAGCGGAAATCCCGCGGTCTATGGAGCGTTGCAACTCGTTTTGGAAGGAAATATCTGGTTGTGAGAAGCCACTGATGGCAAAGAGCATCATAAGGCTTAGGGTTGCGATTATTTTTTTCATGGCTGTCTCTTTAAATTAGTTTCTGGGTTATTCCGCTTCATTGCCATCCGGATCCCACCGTTTGGTGGACACCACTTGGCCGTTCTCAAAAGCCATTTCAATGCGCTTCTGGCCGTTGGCGTACCAGCTGGTTTCCGTGCCGACTTGCACCCCGTCCTTGAACTCGCGCTTATAATTGTACGGCGTCAACGGCGGCTTTCCATTCTTAGGTTTATTGGCCCCCACCACGAGCCCGGTATAGGGCTGGTCCTCGCCCCGCTTGTACCACAAGCCTTCTTCCAGCAGGCCAACAATATTGCCATCCTTATCCCGTTTTTCCACGTCCTGCAGCTTGGCCACCGTTTGCTCCGTGGTTCCGGACCCATTGCTGCCAGCGGATTGCGCCTTGGCATCGTTTCCGGAACTATTGGCGTCTTCTCCACCGCCTTCCGGTTGTTGCTCGGCAGGTTCACAGGCGGTAAATAGACCGAGCCCGACGCATACGGCCAGGCATTTTAGCGTGTTAATTTTGCTTCTCATTCTTGTTTTTTTTAAAAATCTTAATAACCAGAGTTCCGTTGCTGTCCAGCGGCGGCAAGCCTTTGGCTTGTGGTCGCCAAATTTCGTCATCGTCCCGCCCTAAACGCGGGTTATTGAACAACGCAGCATTGTCAGTGATAAGGCTGACAATCGAGCCGTCACGTTGGGCCAGAAAAGTGCCTTGGAATACCCGTGAGCCATTGAAGACAAACGGACCCTCAGCCACCTTTTTTTTGTCCACTCGCTGCACAAAGCGTTCGAGCGCGGATTTTTTTAGCTGATCCTCTTCCTTCCAGTGCAACTCCACTTTCACTTGCTCGCCCGGAATGGGTTTTTCGTCATCCTCCGGAATCAGGCGTCCGTCACTGCCTTTGCAGTTAAGCAACAGCATGGCCACCTTGATGTGAAAAGGTTCTGCATGCGTCACCAGCAAACTTTCGTGAGTCTTGCCCTTACCGGTCACCACAAGATATTCCAACGGCCCCTCGTTCATGTTGATGGCCACCGGCAAGGAGATCTGCTTTTTGTGGGCATCTAGGGTAACCGCCCCCACACGCTTAACGCCCGGTGCCACATCCACAATCACCGCCTTGGGCAGCGGCTCCTTGCCAAAAGGGTTTTTCTCTTGGGCAACTACCCAATGCCATGCGCCCAAGCCTACGGCAATGACAACAATTCTCTTCCGGCTAAACATCAGCAACCAATTTTGGTTTGTTCCATCCTTTTTTTCGATGTTTTTTTTGTTAAGTAATTGAAAAGCCCAGCCCAGCCCGGGCAGGAACGCCTGAATTTCGACTTGGTTTTGGCTTGTGGCCAATTCACATTACGGCGTGGACGCTACCCAAACCATCGCTGCCCTAAATTGTTTGGCTCGGAATATCTGGTGGACCTGGAATCAGGATGCACGCAGTGTTTTCGGGGAGCTTTCGCCTCGCACCTGGAGCAATGTGTACCACAATCCCGTGGCAATTTTGCACGAGGTTAACGATGCCGAACTGCGGGCGCGACTGATGGAACCGGCGTATGCCGCACGCGTCGCTCATGTGCTGAAGGAATTTGATGCCTATCTAAACACGGCTGACACTTGGGTTCTGCGCGAGGCACAAGATNTGAAAGATCGGCCCATCGCCTATTTCTCAGCGGAATTTGGCCTNCATGAAACACTGCCCATTGCCGCCGGCGGACTGGGCGTCCTAGCCGGTGATCATATCAAAAGCGCCAGCGATCTGGGCCTACCTTTTTCCGGCATAACACTCTTTTATCGCGAAGGATATTTTCAGCAATCCATCAACCAGGACAATTGGCAGACGGAATATTACAACCAACTCTATCCGGAAAACCTGCCGATGGACGCNGTCACCGACGCAGACGGCACGCCGCTAAAGTGCACGGTCGACATTGCAACGGACACTGTTCACTTCCGGGCTTGGCGAATCAATGTTGGCCGCTGTCCTCTTTATTTGTTGGACACCAACCTGCCGGAAAACCCACCGCACTACCGCGACCTCACTTTGCGCGTTTATGGCGGGGACAGCACCACGCGCATCCAACAGGAAATTCTGCTGGGTATCGGAGGCGTGAAGCTGCTTCGAGNACTCGGNCAGGAACCGTCAGTGTTTCACATGAACGAAGGCCANGCTGCNTTCCTCGCACTTGAGTTGATTCGTGAGAAGATGGCATACGGTGCAGATTTTGACGCTGCCCTAAANGCNNCACGCGAACAGTGCATTTTCACCACGCACACCCCCGTGCCCGCCGGTCACGATCGTTTTCCGCCGGAACTGATGAGTTATTCCTTGAGCCGNTACGAAAAACATCTCGAACTATCGCATGAAAGCCTCATGGCCCTTGGACGCATCGATGCTGATAANCACGNCGAGTCATTTTGCATGACCGTATTAGCGCTCAACACTTCGCGGTCCGCCAATGGCGTGAGTGAATTGCACGGCGAAGTAAGTCGCGACATGTGGCGCGAAAAGTACGGCATGGCGGCTGGGGAGGTGCCCATCGGCCACGTGACCAATGGCGTTCATTTGCTGGGCTGGATGAGCCGCTCGGCNCGCCGTTTTTGGCAGCCGCGCGGACTGGATGACNNGCCGTTTTTTGAGACTGCCAATTCACCTGAGTTTTGGGAGCNGGTTCAGGATCCGGCCTTCATTAGTGACGAAGAACTCTGGTCGCTCCGCTGCAAGTTGCGTCGGGAGTTGGTCGACTTCGCCCGCGAACGGCTCATCGATCACCCAACTCAGCGCGAAGGCAGCTTTATCCAGCTCGACCACTTGCTCGACGCGGACACCCTCACAATCGGCTTCGCGCGCCGCTTTGCCACGTATAAACGGGCCCCGCTCATTTTCGANCAGCTACAACAGGTCGNNACCCTCNCCAAGGACAACAATCGCCCGGTTCAATTTATCTTNGCCGGCAAAGCNCATCCNGCTGACGATGAAGGCAAGCNCTTCATCCAAAAAATTGTGCACCTTTCAAAACACAGCGACTTACGCGGCCATTTGGTGTTNATTGAGAATTATGACATTCAAGTNGGCCGCCGCATGATTTCNGGGTGCGATGTATGGCTCAACAACCCCCGGCGTCCGNTTGAGGCCAGCGGCACCAGCGGCATGAAAACCGCNGCACATGGCGGCCTCAATTGCAGCATCATGGATGGCTGGTGGCGTGAGTCCTTCGANGGCAATAACGGCTTCGCCATTGGCGGTGACGAACACCCGGAAGANACTGAAGAACAGGACCGCATCGACAGCGAAAACCTTTTTCGGGTNNTGGCTGAGGAAGTCATTCCGCTGTTTTACGAACGCGACGAATCCGGCCTGCCACGCGCGTGGATCAGCCGCATGCGCGGAGCCATGAGCAGCATCACCCCCCAATACAATACCTGGCGCATGGTNCAGGAATATGCCGCNAAGTATTACCGTGCCTCCTGACNTGCGCCTTCCNATNGCATCCCAATCGCCAGCCCAACTGCGGGATTGGCTGGCGGNNCNGAATGAACCGNCTTACCGGGCAGANCAAATCNTCCAATGGGTGCACCAGCAGCCNAACGCCGGCTGGGAGGGGATGACTAACCTCTCAGCNGACCTTCGNNCAGCTTTGGCGNATGCCTTNAAATACAGNACCGTGCAATTNGCNCNCAAACAAGGTGCCGCCGATACNACGCAGAAATTCCTTTGGCAACTAGNNGATCAACAGTTCGTCGAAAGCGTGCTCATCCCGGCCAACCCNGCACTTTATGGCGAAGCCAGTGACCGGCATACACTATGTGTNTCNACGCAGGTCGGCTGCGCTTACGGNTGCAAATTTTGCGCCAGCGGNCTGGACGGCTTTAAGCGCAACCTCGANCCTGCGGAAATAGTGGATCAAGTANTGGCNGTCGANCGCNCNCAGGGCAGGGCNGGGCAACGGCTGGTCAACAATCTTGTCATCATGGGCATGGGCGAACCNTTGGCCAACTATGACAACCTNCTGGCNGCGCTGGAAATCCTCAACGCNGAGTGGGGTGCCAACATTGGNGCCCGTAAAATAACNATTTCGACGAGNGGCCTTGTGCCGGAAATNCGCCAACTGGCCGCCCAGCCCCGCCAATTCCGGCTNGCCATCAGCCTGCACGGCGCCACCGATTCNGTNCGCGAACGGATCATGCCCATNAACCGTAAATACCCCCTNGCGGATTTAGCAGCNGCGGCNGAAGAGTATCAGTCCNCGAAGAATGGAATGATCACTCTGGAGTACATTTTGATTAANGGTGTAAATGACGCAGTCTCCGAAGCTCCGGAACTAGCCAGACTCGCTGAGCGCCTGCGAGCCAAAGTAAACCTCATCCCCTACAATCGCGTGGAAGGCTTTGACTGGGAACGCCCGAGTGAGCCGGCGCAAGACGCTTTCCTTGAGGCATTGCTCGCAGCCGGCACCAAGGCAACGCTGCGCCGTGAGAAAGGCCACGACATTGATGCCGCCTGCGGTCAGCTCCGTTTGCGCACGGAAAAGGAATTGGCCGCGGGCACGGACTGAGCTATGAACACCCCGTGATCGCCTTGCTTGATTATGGCGCGGGAAACGTCCGCAGCGTGCAAAAGGCACTGACCGCAGCCGGCGGAGCCGTTGAGCTGGTGGCCCGGCCGGAAGGGGTTGCGGCCGCCGATGCCGTGGTGCTGCCGGGCGTGGGAGCCTTTGACGATTGCGTGAACGCCATGCAAGCGCAGGAATTGCTTTCGGCCGCCAAAGATTTCATCGCTACCGGCAAACCGTTTCTGGGGATTTGCGTAGGTTATCAGGTGCTGTTTGAACGGAGTGAAGAATTCAATTCCTGCGCGGCCGGCCTCGGTGTTTTTGAAGGCAGCGTGGTGCGGTTTGCAAAAAATGGAATCAAAGTGCCGCAGATTGGCTGGAACGAGGTTCACATTGAAAAACCAAATTGCCCAATCCTTGAAGGCATCGAATCCGGCAGTCATTTTTATTTCGTGCACAGTTTTTACCCGCAGCCCGCTGACGCCTCCACCATTGTCACTCGCACCACATACGGTGACACATTTGCCTCGGCGGTGTGGCATGACAATGTGTTTGCCACGCAATTTCACCCCGAGAAAAGCCAGCGGGTGGGCCTGCAGTTGCTGGAGAATTTTGTAAAGCTGGCCACCGCCTAAAGGGGCTTGCCATCAGCCGCGCGATTGCTACTCTCCGCCCGAACCAAATATTATGGCTTACGAATTACCCGAACTTCCTTATGCGCATGATGCGCTCGAGCCGCACATTGATGCGCAGACGATGGAAATCCATCATGGCAAACATCATGCCACCTATATTGCCAAGCTCAATACCGCCTTGGAAGGCCACGACGAGTTGGCTGGCAAATCCATCAACGACCTGGTCAGCGACCTGGANGCCGTGCCCGAGGACATTCGCGGTGCNGTGCGCAATAATGGNGGTGGCCACGCGAATCATTCCCTTTTCTGGACNGTGATGAGCCCCGGCGGCGGCGGCGAACCAACCGGTGCCTTGGCTGATGCCATNGAAGCAGAATTGGGTGGCTTGGATAAATTCAAGGAAGACTTTGAAGCGGCCGGCGCCACGCGATTTGGCAGCGGCTGGGCTTGGCTCTGCGTCAAGGCTGACGGTGGCCTGTGCGTTTGCAGTACACCCAATCAGGACACTCCACTAATGGAAGGCCGCACGCCCATACTTGGTTGCGACGTGTGGGAGCATGCCTATTATCTCAAATACCAAAACCGCCGACCAGATTATCTGAAAGCATTTTGGAGTGTCGTGAATTGGGACGCCGTTGGCGCGAATTACGAAGCCGCAAAGGGCTGAAAAGTTTAGATCCAATGTAAAAGGCGGGCTTTGCCCGCCTTTTTTTATTGGAGATATTTGCGCGGGATTTCCGCTCCGGCCACGAAGCTCAACTGGGCAATGTCGCACATTTGGTAAACGTTAATCCGAAAATCCGGGCAGGTGCTTACCAGGCAATAGGCATCCGTCGGGGAAAAATTATACTCCTCGATCAGCCATGCCATCAGATGTTTGGTTGCCGTGTCCACAGCTGTTTCCAATGGACGCGCCGCCTGCACCGCCACGAGGCTATCGGGTTTTTCAATCCGCATAAACGGCAGGCGCTTATCTTTAATCAATTCTAATTGCAGCCGAACGGTCCCGCAGGTTTCAGCGGCGGTGCCCGTGTATTCGGTATCCCCCTGACTGGCGTGAANATCNCCNAGGTAAAACAAAGCCCCTTCATGGTAAACAGGCAGCAGTATTCGGTTGCCCGGCGCCACATCGCGAATATCGAGATTCCCGCCCCACGGGCCCTGACCGTCGATGCTGGTGCGCACTTCGCGATCCGGCGCCACACCAATCGTGCCGATGAAAGGNGTGATCGGCCATGAGATGGATTCGCTGAATTTCAANNTGCCGTCATTCATCNTGCCGCTGGGNCCGGGCGTGTGNGGNAAAATTTTNGTGGTNTATTCACCGGANAATTCCGGCCANCGCGTGCTTTCCCCCANCGGACCGCGTNTGGGGCCTACTGCCACCCACGAATAATCCGCCACTTCCACTTCATCAATTACCGCCACCAATACGTCCCCGCGTTCCGCGCCCTCCACCCGCACCGGCCCGGCAATGGGATTCGCCATCGGGGGTGTGCGATCAAAACCGGGCCGGTTGGCTGGAATGGCTTTGTCTTCCGGCGATTTAAAAAAACCCGTGCTGGCATCCCACGTTTCAATTTCCAAGGACTCGCCCGGGGCCACCGTGAGCAAGGGCTCATCGCGCCAGTCGAATGCGTACTTGCGGGCTTGGTCGCGTGGGATTTTTTTCATGCTGTTAACGCTTNNGCTTTGGCCGGTTTTTGTATTTTTCAAAGAGGCGCGTGTGGCGGCTCTCCAGACTTACCGNCTGGCCGGCAATCCACATCTTTTTGACGTTGGCCCGAATATCAAANAAGTCGCCANCCACGGCGATAAACGTNGCCTCTTTCCCCGGCGTTAACGAGCCAANCCGATCTCCCACGCCCAACATCTTTGCCGGCTGCAAAGTGATACTTTGCAACGCCGCTTCACGCGGCAGTCCATAAGACATGCTGCGGGCGGCAGCGTACACCACGTTGCGAATTTCACTCGCCCCCCAACTGCCCATTTTCACACTATGCGCCACGGGAACCCCTGCCTTGTGCAGCACGCCCGCGGCACGAAAATTCACATCGTGCGGATCCGTGTCGCGTTGCGGCAAACGAAACGTGCTGTCCAGCACCACCGCCACCTTTTCCTTGGCCAATAAATCCGCCACCCGCCAGGCATCCAGCCCGGCAGCGATGATGATGCGATAGCCACGGCGCTTTCCCCAAGCCACAGCACTCTGAATCTGCCGCTCGNAATTNGCNTGAANCATGATCGNCTGCTTGCCGCTNGTGGCTTCCAATGTAGCNTCCCACGCGGGAACTTTTTGNAATTTGCNCTGNGCCGCCCGTGCCTTGGCATAGGCNTCGGCTTCATCAAAGAACCGGTCAATGGCCTTCAGCTTCTTCTGGCGCTCTTTCGCTTGGTCACCGGGGCTTTTGAAACTGTCAGGATTCCGAAGAGCCGTTTTGGGCCGGATGTTCAGGTTAAAATCCGGCCACCAAATGTGCAGGGCGGCGCGGGGCCGAATCGTCATGTCCTCCACGCCCCAGCCGACGGTTTTGATGAGGCCGGAGTTTCCTGTCACCGTACCGCCCATGGGCGCCACCAGCACATGCGTGAAACCATTGGCCCGGGCAACCGGGATCAATTCAGAATCCGGATTGACCGAAATCCACGCCTCCACATCCGGCGTAAATTCCCCNACCTCCGTGGTGTCCTGNGTGGCGCGCACGGCATTAATTTCCGTGAGACCGAGCGACGTGGTGGCAGCCATGAGACCGGGATAGAGCTCAAGCTTCCCGAGATCAACTACCTTGGCATTAGCCGGAACATCAAGCTCCTTGCCCACGGCAGCGATNCGCCCGTCGGTGACGAGCATTTGCCCGGGCTTGATGATCCCGCGATCCGCCGTATGCACAGCAGCGGCCTTGTACAAGACACTATCAGCGTTTGCAAAAATGGCGGTGACAATTAAAGCGAACATGATTTTCATGGCGTGTCCTTTCGGCAGTGTTTGCAATTATTTAAGCGGTGAGATTTTTCGAGCGCCCTGAGCCAAAACGCCGCGCGGGCACTGGGGCTGGCGGTTTCCGTGCCGCTCTTCGCGCGGGCCTTGGCAANCAGNGCAGNGCGTTCTNCGGNGATGGCTTTGGTGCGCGCCNTCGCTTTGGNGCGGTCGTAATATTGCCGGCCTTCAATCCAGGTTTCGTCAGCTTGGGCTTGGGTNCTGAGCGGGTGNTCACTCCAAATCACGAAATCCGCATCCTTGCCTTTCTCCAGTGACCCCACCCGATGATCGATGCGCAATTGCTTGGCGGGATTAAGGGTTACGAACTTGAGAGCTTCGGCTTCACTAACACCCCCATATTTCACGGCCTTGGCCGCCTCGAGGTTCATTCGGCGCGCCAGATCGGAGGAATCAGAATTAAAGCTGACCACCGCTCCGCGTTGATGCATCAAAGCGCCGTTGTATGGNATNGCATCGTACACCTCAAACTTGTACGCCCACCAATCAGAAAAACTCGAGGCNCCGGCCCCNTGAGCTGCGATTTCATCGGCAATTTTATATCCTTCCAGCACATGCTGCAGCGTGCCCACTTGCACACCAAACCTTTCCATGGTGCGCAGGAAAACCAGCATTTCATCCTGACGATACGAGTGGCAGTGAATGAGGCGTTTACCCTCAATGATTTCACCGAGCGCCTCCAATTCCAGATTCAGCCGCACCGGCATGCCTCCCGACTGACGGGCCTTTTTGGCGGCGAGATATTGTCGNGCGGCAGTAAAGCGATTTACGAAAAACGTTTTNACCCCCATGCGCGTCTGCGGGAAGCGGGTCTTTTTGTTGTCACCCCAATTGGACTGCTTCACGTTTTCGCCAAGGGCAAACTTGATTCCTGCCGGAGCATCCTTGATGAGCAGGTCATCGGGCAGGGCACCATGGCGCAGTTTAATGACGGCATTTTGGCCGCCGATGGGGTTGGCCGAGCCGTGCAGAAGATTGGCCGTGGTCAATCCGCCGGCGAGTTGCCAGTAGATATTTTCCGTTTCGGAATTAACCACGTCNGCNATTCGCACCATCGCACTGGAGGGGAGGGTGCCTTCNTTCACGCCACCGANNATCATGCTGTGGCTGTGACAATCGATCAGCCCNGGCGTCACGTGCCGNCCTTTCGCGTCAATAATGATCCCGTNAAAGGGAATAGCCCCGCCACCCTGTTTCCCGACACTGATAATTTTGCCATCGGCAANGACGATCGTGCCATTCTCAATTANACCGGCTTTTCCGCAGGTCCAAATGGTGGCGTTGGCAATGATAATATTTTTATGCGNCCTGAGAACACCGCGATAATCANCGGGCACTTTAGCCGCGCGCGGCTGGGGTTTCGCAGGAGTTTTTTGGGCCACCGGTTTGNGCGCGCTATCCACNGGATAATGCCGGCCCTCAACCCACACTTCAGTAACCNGGTTGGCAGGATCAAACCANCTGTCACCCGCCACAATGGTCAGATTGGCCAGNCGACCGGCTTCCACCGTGCCCAGATCAGAAGCGCCCAGCAAANCCGCNGGCANGGTCGTCAGCGCCGCCAGCGCTGTTTCTTCNTTTAAACCGCGNGCAATCGCTTGCTGAATATTTTTGCGAAAACTTTTGTGATCACCAANGCCGTGAAGGGTGAACGCTATCGGGCGGTTGTTCGCCGCGAGCAGGGCCGGCACTTCGGGAGCCCAATCCCATGTGCGCAGTTGATCGAGGGAAACCTGATCCCAATCCTCTTCGTCCGGTAAATCCGGCAGGGCCGGGAAATTGACCGGCACGATAAACGGGTGGCCGACGGACTTGACCAAATCCGGCCGCCGCCATTCATGCCCGGTGGCAATGATGGCCGGCCGCAATCCNATTTCATTCACCAGCTTTGCCATTCGGGCAACCATGAGGACACTGCCCGGTTCAATGATGGTCAATTGTTTGTCCTTCGGAGCAGTTGATTGATGCAAGGCCGCGAGCGCCGGGTTGAATTCCGGCCGGGGCCCCTTGGGATGGCGCGCCGCCCAAGCGTGCATCGCACGGTGATGNGCTGNATCCAGATATGATTGGCGGACGACGGCCAGCACGCCCATCAGACTGACCGGATAATTTTGCGCGGGTGACAGGGCAAGGTGCTGGGCCGTACGCGGCTTCAAGATAAGGCGATTGGGATCCCCTTCGCCCAGCAAGGCTAACGCACTTTGCCCCCGGAGAATGCCCTCGGTGGGAATGAAGTTGCCGGCGGTAAAGCCGAGTTTCCGCAAATTCGCAAACGCCTTGCTATCCGGCGCAAACTCCTTGGCCACTTCCGCCTGTGGATGCACCTCGGCCACTTCGTATCCAGGGCCTTTGGTACCCATGTCCGGCTTGGTTGTGTCTACGCCACGAAAAGCAATCCCGGATCGCGCATCCACGGAGGCATGCCAGCGATTTGAAACCGGCTTAGCTTTCTGTCCACCGATGGAGAGATACGGGTCAATGAATCCGGCATAAATGGTTTTGCCGTTCATTTCCCAAACCCGTGCCTCAGCCGGCACTTTTTCCTCGGCACCCAACACATTTGCAATGCGCCCATCGCGGATCACCACCGTGGCGTTACCCATCACTTCTCCAGGCTTTACCACCACTCGCCCCCCCACTAAGGCATGAATGCCAATCGGACGGGGGCGTTCGCCGGGCGGTTTGATTTCAGCTGCGGCAAGTAATTGAACGGGATTCAAAAATACTGCCATCACCAACGTGGCAGCCAACCCCGGAAAAGTGNATCGCATGCGCACAGCGTAGGCATGAGGCGAATGCGGGGCAATGACAGATTATGGTTTGCTCGACTAGCTCATTTTCAGTTAGGTCTTCGTCAATGGATACGCCGAACATATTTCGCCTTGGGATTCTAGGTTCCGGAACCGGCTCGAATTGCGCGGCTATTACGCGAGCATGTGCAACAGGCCAAATTGCCGGAGAGGTGGCGGTGGTATTAAGCGATGTGGCAGAGGCGAGGATTTTGCAGGTGGCACAAGAGAAGGGACTGCCTAATCAATTTATTGCTCCGGGAGGTTACCGGACAAAGCTGGATGAATCGGCTGAAGCAACCTTC
>PBFV01000065.1 GCA_002718935.1 Verrucomicrobiales bacterium | reverse complement strand
GAACGTTGATTCGGCGAGTGACATTTGACCTCACGGGGCTGCCGCCCACGCGCGAAGCGGTGCGGGCGTTTGTGGCGGACAAGCGCCCGGAGGCGTACGAAGCTCTGGTGGATCGGTTGTTGGCCGAGCTGGCGTACGGCGAGCACATGGCGCGTTACTGGATGGATTTGGTGCGGTTCGCGGACACGAATGGGATGCACAAGGATTTTTACCGTAACTTCATCGGCTACCGCGACTGGCTGATTCGCTCCTTCAACGACAACCTCGGGTACGATGATTTTGTGCGTTATCAATTGGCGGGTGATTTGTACTCGAAACCGACGGGCGACCAGCTGGTGGCGTCGGGCTTCAACCGGATGCACCTAATCATCGACCGCGGTACAGCACTGCCAGAGGAGAGTTTTTTTAAGAACGTGGTGGATCGTGTGACAGCGGTAGGCACTGCGTTCATGGGCATGACGGTGCAGTGCGCCACGTGCCACGACCACAAGTACGATCCGTTCACGCAGAAGGATTTCTATTCGCTGTTCGCATTCTTCAACAACATCGACGCCGCACCGGAGACCAGCGGCCGGCCACGCGATGGTTTGCAGCCGCCATTTACCAAGGTGCCCACGCCGCCACAGCAACGGGAACTGGACGCGCTGGACAAGGCGATCGAGGCGGAGACGGATGCCGAAAAGAAAAAGGCGCTGACCGTCAAGCGTGCCGCGCTGGACAAGGCGATCCCCACCGCGATGGTGATGAAGGAACGCGCGCAGGTGCGCCCCACGCACTTGCGCAAGCGCGGGCGCTACGATGATCCCGGCGAACTGGTGCAGCGCAACACGCCGGGCTTTTTGCCGCCACTAAAGAAAACCGGCGAGGTGGCCAGCCGCATGGATCTCTCGGGGTGGTTTGTGGGCCGGCGGCATCCGCTCACCGCGCGCGTGGCGGTGAACCGTTTCTGGCAGCAGCTCTTTGGCACGGGTCTGGTGAAAACCTCCGAAGACCTCGGCGCGCAGGGCGAGGTGCCGAGTCATCCACTGTTGCTCGATCACCTCGCGGTGGCGTTCATGGAATCGGGCTGGGATGTGAAGGCGTTGATGAAACAAATGGTGATGTCGCGAACGTACCGCCAAAGCTCCGTGGCCACGCCCGCGCAGTTTGCCGCCGATCCCGAAAACCGCCTTCTCGCGCGCGGATCACGGTTTCGGCTGGATGCGGAAATGATCCGGGACCAAATTCTCGCCAGCAGCGGCCTGCTGGTGCCCACGCTGTACGGGCGCAGCGTGAAGCCGCCGCAACCGGACGGCCTGTGGAAATCCGTGACCATGATTGGCGAACGTTTCCGCGCCGACAGTGGCGACGCCATCCACCGGCGCAGCCTGTACACCTACTGGAAACGCGGCATGCCGCCGCCACAAATGACCTTGCTCAACGCCCCCAACCGCGATGCCTGCATCGCCCGGCGCGAACGCACGAACACTTCCTCGCAAGCGCTGCTGTTGCTTAACGAGGCTGAATACCTGAAGGCTGCGCGTGGGCTCGCGCAAAAGACAATGACCCAAAAGCTCGACAGCGATGAAGCGCGCCTCGCCTTCGCCTACGAGACCGTCACCGCGCAACTGCCCGACGTCCGCGAGCGCGCCATCCTGCTGCCGCTCGTCAAAAACCTGCGCACCCGTTACATCGCCGAGCCCGCGCTGGCCGCAAAGCTTTGCGAAGGGGTCGACCTGCCTGCCGCCGCACAGCCCCAACTCGCCGCCTGGACCGTCCTCGTCAACACTCTCTACAACCTCGATATCACCAAGACCCGCGAATGATGAACGCACTCGAATCAAACTTGTTGGCCGAAACGGAGCAGTTGCAGTCGAGGCGGTCGTTTTTGTTGAACAGCGGCATGGGGCTGGGCACAGCAGCGTTGGCTTCGCTGACGGCGGAGACGCAGGGCGCGGTGCCGGGGGACTTTCGTTTGCCGGGGCGACCCAAGGCGAAGCGAGTGGTTTTCCTTTTCATGGCCGGCGCGCCGAGTCAGGTGGATCTCTTTGATTACAAGCCGGACCTGCACAAGCTCTTCAAGAAGGAGCTGCCCAAGTCCATCAGCAAGGGCCAGCGGGTGACGACCATGACGCGCGGCCGACAGCAGTTGGTGGCGCCGACGATGTTCAAGTTTGCGCAAGCGGGAAAGAACGGTGTGTGGATGAGCGAGCTGTTGCCGCATCTCTCGAAGCGAGCAGATGACCTCTGCCTCGTACATTCGTTTAATACCAACGCGATCAACCACGACCCGGGCAAAACGTCTTTTTGTACGGGATCGGAAATCCCCGGCCGGCCGAGCATGGGCGCGTGGCTGAGCTACGGGCTGGGGTCGTTGAACCGCGATCTGCCGGATTTCGTGGTGATGCCCTCGGCTTTCTGGAGCGGGCGCGTGAATGTGCAGGCGCTCTACGCGCGACTGTGGAGCAGCGCGTTCCTGCCGTCGCAACACCAGGGCACGTCTTTTCAAGTGGTGGGCGACCCGGTGCTATTCCTTTCCAATCCCGGCGGCATCGACGCCAAGGTGCGCCGGCGCATGCTCGATTCGTTGGCCGAGCTGAACCGCAAACATCAGACGGAGATCGGCGACCCGGAGATTGCCACCACCATTGCCCAGCAGGAGATGGCCTTCCGCATGCAATCCAGCGTGCCGGAGCTGACGGATATTTCAAAGGAGCCGGAGTCCGTGCTGAAAATGTACGGGCCTGAAGTGACCAAGACCGGCTCGTACGCGCGCAACTGCCTGCTGGCGCGCCGGATGATTGAGCGCGACGTGCGGTTTGTGCAGCTCTTCCACCGCGGCTGGGATCATCACTCGCGTCTGCCCGACAACATGCGCGGTCAATGCCGCGATGTTGACCAGCCGACCGCCGCGCTGTTGAGCGACCTGAAATCGCGCGGGCTACTTGATGACACGCTCGTCGTGTTCGTCGGCGAATTCGGCCGCACCGTCTTCGGGCAGGGCGGCATCAGCCGCACTGTGTACGGGCGCGACCATCATCCCCGCTGCTTCTCCGGCTGGCTCGCCGGCGGCGGCATCCAAGGCGGCCAACACTACGGCAAGACCGACGACTTCAGCTACAACGTCGTCGAGAACCCCGTCCACGTCCGCGACCTGCACGCCACCATGCTCCACCTCCTCGGTATCGACCACGAAAAGCTCACCGTAAAATTCCAAGGCCTCGACCAACGCCTAACCGGCGTCGAGCCCGCCCGCGTGGTGAAGGCGATAATGAGTTAATTGTTTCAGTAGTTTTAATTTAAGAATTTATTTTTGCCAGATGAGACATATCAAATTGTTTGCCATTATATTCGCATTTGCCGGATGTACTTCAACCGTTTCAATCGAAGAACAAAAGGCATGGATTCATAGAGATATGGCCGGAAAATTTGGAATGACTGTCGAGTCAATAGAGGAGCAATTCGGGGTTTCCTGGAAAACAAACTCAGACCCACAGCAACCAGGACGAGTGCTTCAGGATGATGGGAGCTCTTATGGGTTTTTCTATCTGCATGGGATTGGCGTACAGTTGTTCTTCGATAAAAAAGGTAAACTCTACCGTTACAAGTGGGACAACTACATTGATCAGATTAATAACTGAAGTTTAGTCGAATCTTTGAAAAATCCTGTTGCCCATTCTCTCTAAACCGCGTTCGTGGTTTGGCCCCATGATGGATCATTAGCCCACAAAAAACTGTCGAGTTTCTTTTCAATAGGTATGCTGCCTGCATGCGCTCTATTTCGTTTTTATGTCTGGCTTGTGTAGCGTTGGCGACATCAACGTCTGCCGAATATATCAAGCATGAGAATATACTGTATCGTGCTGGGAAACTGACGGAGTACATGCGAGAGCGCTGTCGTTTGGATGTTTATCATCCAAAAAATGAGAAGGATTTTCCAACCGTAGTATGGTTTCACGGTGGCGGTCTCAAAGGCGGCGACAGATCAGTGCCTAAGGCATTACAGTTAAAAGGTATCGCCGTGGTGGCAGTGAATTACCGACTTCATCCGAAAGTAAAGGCTCCCGCATACATCGAGGATGCTGCAGCAGCTGTGGCTTGGACTTTTAAGAACATTGGCAAATATGGTGGCTCATCCAAGCGCATCTATGTAAGTGGCCATTCTGCAGGCGGTTACCTCACAAGCATGGTAGGTCTAGACAAACGCTGGCTGGCCACCCATGGCATTGATGCTAATGCGATTGCTGGCCTTATCCCCTACAGCGGACACACGATTACTCATTTCACGATTCGCGCCGAACGCGGTATTGATGGCAAGCAACCAGTCCTCGATGCCCTTGCCCCGCTCTTCCATGTGCGCAAAGACGCGCCGCCTCTGTTATTGATTACTGGCGATCGTGAATTGGAAATGCTCGGGCGCTATGAGGAAAATGCCTATCTCTGGCGCATGATGAGAGTAAACGGCCACCCCAGCACGCACTTGATGGAGCTTGATGGTTATAACCACGGTCAAATGGCTGAGCCCGCCCATCCACTTCTGTTGCGGTTTATTCAGCGCNTTGAAAAACAAAAAAATNATTAAACGATGAACTGGGAATTTGAACNGCTGCNGGAGCCGTACGGNGGAGTNACNGAGGGGCCGGTTTGGTTGGATGGGGTTTTGTACTATACCCAGATNCAAGCATGCCGCGTGATGCAGTACGAGGTGGCCACGGGAGTCATCAGCGTGCATCGNAACGATACTCAATATGCCAATGGGTTATGTCCCGATGCTAATGGAAATCTTCTCGCCTGCGAAGGCGGCGGCCGACGGGTGGTGCGGTATGAANCGGNTGGCTCGACAACGGTGCTAGCCGATGCGTTCGAGGGCCGTACGTTGAACATGCCCAATGACTTGGTGACCGACCCGCAGGGACGCGTGTGGTTTACTGATCCGTTTTATGAAGGGGCCGCGGGCCCCTTCAGCTACGACCGCGCGAATATGGCACTCGACCACGAGTCGGTTTATCGACTGGAACCGGCGGGCGGTGAATGGACGATTCATCGGGTCACTTTCGATACCACGCGCCCAAACGGCCTGCTCTTTTCGCTGGATCATCGGACGCTCTACGTTGCCCAAAGCGGCCGGCGAGCGGTTGAGGATCGCCAGCTTCGCGCATATCCGGTGAATGCCGACGGCAGCCTCGGGGAGGGCGTGGTGTTGCATGACTTTGGCGAACACCGCGGCATCGACGGCATGCGGCTGGATACCGAGGGCAACCTTGTTGCCACCGCAGGTTGGGAGCAGGGCGGGCCTGGGCCGTCCATTTATGTCTTCGCGCCGGATGGCGAGACCCTCGAGCGCCACGATGTGCCCTGCACGCGCCCCACCAACTGCTGTTTCGGCGGGAATGATCAAACCGATCTATACGTGACCAGCATCGAAGGCCATCTGTTTCGCGCCCGCACCGGNCGGCAAGGACGGCGGCTGCCGATTGCAGTTGGGTAAGCGGTCCGTATTGGGCTGCCCAATTAGCTTCGGATTACACGAAACATAAGAAAAAGCAGGAATCCACCTTGACAAAGTACGTATGCGTACTATCNTGTGCCGACACGTTTGGTCTCTGTNTCGTTGTCCATGAACAAGCAATCTCGTTTTCTGCAAACTCTCTTAATGGCTCTGTTGCCGGCGGTGGCGGCGGTGGCGTTGACGTACCTGTTGTCCTTGGTGCTACAGGCGCCACAGTTGAAAGGTGGATATTTGTTCAACCTCATAGCGGATCGCGGGCCGGTACAGTGGGCGACAATGGGGCTGGCGTTCTGGACGGCTTCGGCNCTGGCGCTGAAGTTCATCATGGTGAATTTCGACAAGCGCGGTTGGAATCATCTGCCCTTTGCNGAGGGCGAAGCGCGGATTAAGCCGGGCGATGCGCCGTTGTTTCTCGGCAAGATTTCTGATGGNCCNAAAGTCTTCCGTAACAGCCTGCTGGGGCGNCGTCTGGTGATGGGGCTGGAAAACTTTCGCGCCCACGGCAAGGTGCAGGAGGTGATGGATGCGGTGAACACGCAGTCGGACGTGGACGCGCGTGAATCGGAGAATAGCTACACGATCGTGAAGATTTTTGTGGCGAGCATTCCGATCCTTGGCTTTATCGGNACGGTNATCGGCATCGGCTCGGCGGTGGGCGGCTTTGGCGCCACGCTGGATGGCATGGAGGAGGTNAAAGANATTCAATCCTCGCTCAAGACCGTGACGTCCGGTCTGTCGGTGGCGTTTGACACCACACTTTTGGCGCTGGTGATGAGCATCATTTTGATGCTGCCCCTTGGCTTGGTGCAGCAATACGAGGAGCGCGGGCTCAATCGGATTGATGATTTTGTAAATAACGAATTTATCAACCTGCTGATGGAAGAGCCGGTTACGGCCGCAGCNGGCGAGGCCGCGGCGNCGGGCGGGGCAGTCNCGCTGGCAAAAGGGCCGGCGGTGGATGACGGCTTGACTCCGGAGGAACGGCGCCTGCAGGGGGCGCAGTTTAGCGGCGAAATGGAAGCGCTGATGACCCAGGTGCGCGCCGTGCATCGTGAGCAGGTGGAAACCATGCAGGCAACGGGCGCGGCCATCAGCGAGCATTCGGCCCGGATGCAGGAAGTGTTCGCGGCCAACACGCAGTTCATGCAGTCGTGGGGCGCGCAGTTCACGGAAAATTTNCAGACCTCGCAGGNCGCCATGGCGCAGAGNCAGNAGCAACTGGCGGNCCGNCTGGAAACCGGNCGGACTTCACTGGAGGAGGTGGCAGCCAAGCAGGAGTCGGCCACGGCCGATTACCTGAAGGCGTTGGCGGCCTCGTCCGAGCAGCTCAACCAAAGCACCGAACAATGGAAGAGCCGCGAGTCGGAGTTGCTGGGGCACTTTGACCAGCGCGCGCGGGAAAACATGGANACCGTCACGGCGGCTTTCGAGAGCTTGCTGGCCAAGCAAACGGCCATGGTNGAATCCGCCCAGGCCATTCAGCGTGAAACCGCGCGGCAAACNGAGGTGTATCAGGAACTGGTNCCCGCCCTCACGCGCGCGGCGGAAACGCAACTGGCCGATTCACGCCAAAAACTGGAGGCCGATTCGGAAGCGTTCTCCGGCCAGTTGTTGGCCGGCATGCAGCGGGTGTTTGAGCAGGTGGAGGAACGCAGCGCGAAACAGGCGGAGCTGNTGGATGCCATGCAGGAGCAGAGCCGGCAACAGGCCGAGGTGTTGCGGGAATTTCACGAGCGGCAAAAAAATGAGCACAGNTCGCTGGAACATTTGACCGGCCAATGGAATGATATTGCCAAGCGACTCGAACAAAACGGCGNCGNCGGCAATGGCGGTNACCGGAAGAAAGGCTGGTTTAACTGGGGCGAATAAAATGGCACGCNCACGCAAAAAAAAGGCGGACAAGATCGCGCTGTTTCCGTTTCTCAGCGTATTGATCTGCACCATCGGCGTGCTCACGCTCATCCTGGTNAGCTCGGTAATGAGCCAGGGCCACGAGGCCACNACCGATGCTGATGCCACCCGGCGCGANTACCTCGAGGTGATGCAGGCGTTAAAGCTGGCGCAACAGGAGNTGGCNCTGCTGGCGTTGCAGGTGCGCGAGCATAGCGAGGCGGCGAGTAATTTGGCGGTGGAGAAAAAACGGTCTGCGGCGGAGCTGGCCAAGCTGGACGGAGTAGCCACCCCGGAAGGACAGACCGCATACAAAAAACAACAGGCCGAGCTGGGCTCGTTGCGCGAACAAATTGCCGAGGCGCAAAAAAAAGTGATCGAGGTGGAGCGCCGACTCAAGGAGGCGGATCCCGAGGGCCGCATCCGCGCCCAAAAAGCGCCGGCGGTGGCTAAGGAAATCGAACAGCTGAAATCGGATTTTGCGGCGGTGAAAGGCGAGATCGCCCGCGTGGTGGCGTTGATCACGGATCGTGACCAGACCTTGAAGGATGCGAAGACTCAATTGGCCGAGGCGGAAAAGAAAGTAAACGTCGCCGATCCCACCGGTATTTTGCGACAGAATGCCGCCGCCACCAAGGCGTTGTTGAAGGCGCTGGAAACGAACATCAGCAATGCCGAGAAAAATATCACTGACGCTGAGGCCAAGACCAAGGCGGCTGAGGCGGAGATGAAGGTTACGCGCGCGGAGCTGGAGGAGGTCAATCCCGGTGGCAAACGCCGCGTAAAGGTGAAGGGCGGCAGCGGCATCGGCTTTGTGCCGCGCTACGTGGAGTGCACCAAGCGCGGCATTGTCATTCATCCGGTGCGCAAGGTGAACGACATTCTGGACCTCGAACGCTTTGGCAAGGATCGCGATGCTTTTCGTGAATTTCTCGGTGGCGTGCGCGCTCACAATCGTCGCAGCGACCGGCAACGTGCCCCATTGGAAGCCCAGCTGCGCACCGGCACGGACGCCCAAAAAGCCGCCGCGTTGAAAGCGCTCAAGGCGTTGAAGGAGGAAAAGGTGGTGATGCTGGTGCGGCCCTCCGGAGTGGATAGCTTTAAACTGGCGCGTGAAACCACTCTGGAATTTGGCCTCACACCCGGATTTTTGCCCGTGCCCACCGATGAGGTGGAACTGGATCTTGACGGGGAAGATGAGGATCGGAAGGAGGAGAAGCCATGAGCCGCCGGCGGAACAATGGCGACTCTGGTAACTTGGATTCGTTCCTCGACACGCTTTTCAATGTGGCGGGGATTCTCGTAATCATTATCGCGCTCACCCAGATCACCGCGCGCGAAAAGGTGAAACAAATCAATGCCGAGGAACAGTCCGCCGAGGCCGTGAGCGCCGGCGACCTTGCCGCGCAGCAACTGGAGCTGCAACGTACCGAGCGCAACCTCCGCGGCAGCCAAGCGTTGCTCGACCGCAAACGCAATGAGGCCATTGCCTCCGGTCAGGAGGTTTCCGCCAACCGCGCCCGGGCCGGCGCCATCCGTGATGCTCTCAACCTGCCCAGCGAGTTCGTGCCGTTTTCTGATCTGGAAGCGCAGGCCGAGGTGCTCAGTGCGGAGGTTGACGCAGCCGTCCAGGCGCACACCAATGCAGCCCATTCACTGGAGATGGTGGTAGCCATTCAAAATCGTTCGCAGCTGCAGTCGGAATTGCAGTCTATGAAAGTGCAGCTCGACGCCAATCGCTCGCGGCTGACGGATCGCGAACAGGTCATCGTGCAAACGCGCAAGAAGATTGATGAAGCTCGGCTAAACCTCGCGGCGATTGAGGGCGCTAAGACGCGCAACGCGCTGCAGGCCAAGCTGCGCGATTTGGAAAAGCGCGAACGCAACGCGCGTGAGGTATTGACCGATACGGAACTGGAACTGGCCAAAATCAAAACACAGCTGGCCGAGGCGCGCTTGTTCGATGGTGAGATCAACGTGCCCAACCCGCGCAGCGCGCCCAAGGGTGTCGAGGCACTAGAGTTTTGGTGCCGCAATGGGCGGGTGGTGGAGTCTACGGAAGTGACAGCGTTGCGCCAGCGCTGGGTGGAGCGGGAATTTGATCCGTGGCTGAAAGCAAACCGGCAACGCATCGCGTTGATTGTGGCGCGGGGTGACGGCAAGTTTGAGGTGTCCGACGTGGTGGAGTTTTTGCTGAAGGAGGAATGGGCAAAACCGCGGCCGGTAGTGGAGCGCACCCTGCGCAATGCGAACTTTGAATTGGATTTCGAAAAGTTTCCGCAGTTTACAAAAGTGACCTGGCGCAATGAAGGCGTGGGGGAATCCGAGGAGGATTTGCTCAAGGCGGATTCGGCGTTTCGCCAGCGCATCCGGGAACTGGCCCGTGAAAAACGGCGCTGGGTTAGCTTCATCGTGTTCTCGGACAGCTTCAAGGTGTACCGCAAGGCCCGCGGCCTGGTGGATCTGGAGCCCAAGGTCGGCAACTTCAAGCTGGAGGCTGGCTGGGAGCCGTTCCGGTTTGACACGGTGTTCGGCTTTGCCTCGGGCGTGCAACGTAGGATTGACTGATATTTAAAAAACCGCTTTAATTAACTCACCGCAACCATGCAAACACCCGTGCGATATTTTTTGAAGGCCGCCCTCGTTGCCGCTTGGCTCTCCGCGCCGGCCGAGGCCGGCGATCACATCGTGGTCGTGGATTCCGGGCAATCGGTCCGCACCAGTCTGGACATGAAAAGCCGATTTGGGCGCGATGTTAAACGTCAAAAACTGCCGCTCATTGAGGCGCAGGTGCGGCAGTATCTCACGCAGATTCCCAATGATGGTTCACGCGTGTTCATCGTGTATTATAACGAAGGCATNGCCACGTGGCGCGGACATCGACTGGCCACCGAGTATGTNTTTGNNCCGGANGGNCGCGGNAANCAATCNGCCCTGGCNATGCTCAACCAATANCAGTGGTTNGTNCCGCAGGCCAAGCTNGGCCGNATTCTCAATCCCTTNGCCAAAAAGGTNAAACAGAATCATCTGTGGAGCTCACTGCACCTNGCGTTGANANATGCNGAGGAGAAAAAATANTGGCGTCCGGCGGATGCGGCCAAGAANCAGCCGGAAGTTTTCCCGGCCTTGTTCCTCGTGACCGATGGGCCGGACGACCAAAACGACCGCGGCTCNTGGGCNTTCGGCAAGGAACTNCCNCGCACGGATACCGGCANCAAGATTCGCCTATTCGGTCTGGGCCCCAATGAGCAGGCGCCGGAGGGGCAGGTGATTCTTAAGGCGCACCCGTGGCTGGCCCGGCACACTCAGGCGGTATGGAGCCAGGTGGGCTATGCGGACGCCACGAAGTGGTTTGGCAAAACCGTGCGGCTGGTGACGCGCACAAAAGTCAATGCGCTTGCCCCGGCCACGCCTCCGGTGATCACCGCCGCGGGCGCCAAGTGGAACGCCTTGGCTGATGGCGGGCGTCATTTGCAAATCAAGGCGAACGAGCCATTGACCCTGGGCCTAACCGCGGACGAGCGGTTTAAGCAGTTTCAGTGGTCGTGGAAACCCGCAGGGGGCGAATTCAGCAAACCGGTGGCCGGCAAACAACTGGCTCAAGCAATGAAAGAGCCGGGGGTGTACACCATCCGGCTGGAGGTGGCTACGCATCCGGGCGGCCCGACTCTGGGTGCAGAAACTACGGTGGACGTGCANCCGGTTCAGGTGGCCAAGGTGGAGCCGGTGAATCCGGAACCGCCCAAGCCGGTGAATCCNAAGCTGCCGCCGGTCAAACCCGAGCCGCCCAAGNCGATGCCGAAGCTGGAGATCGCCGCGGCGGTGCGTGTTCAGGTGCGTGAGGCCGATGGGGAATTGCGTGATGTGAANCCCGATGAAGTATTGTGGNCGACCGAAGCCGATGGTCGGCAGGTACAGTTCANTAATGAAACCAAAGCCACTCGCGGCGGCCAGCCGGTGGCCAATGNGCTGGACTTTGCGTGGACGCTTGGCGGCGTACAGCCGGGCGAAGTGGGCGTGCCGATGNCGGCTGCGCGGGCGTTGAAGCCCGGCCGGTATACGATCGATCTCAATGCGACTGAAATGGGAAACNTAAAAAATCTCGCGCAGGCTTCCCCGGTGCGGTTTGAAATCCGCTCGACCACAGCCGCCGCACGGATTGTGAATTTTAACGGCGACCAATTCACCACGCAAATGGGCTCGCCCGTGCCGTTCGCGCTGGACTGGACAGGCCCGGCAGGCACGAAGTTTGAGTGGGACTTTGGCGATGGCAAAAAGTCGGCCGAACAAAATCCAAAGCACAGCTATCAGGCCGCCACGGCCGCGGACAAGCCGGTTCGGGCGCGGGTGACAGCCACATTGCCGGATGGNCAAAAGCAGNTGTCAGTTGTAGGCAGCGCAATTACGGTGGCCAAGGTGCTGGTAAAGGCGCTGGNGCTGCCGGCGCGCGCGTGGCCGGGCGAGGCAGTGAAGCTGTTATTGCCGGAAGGGGAATTGCAGGATGTGGAAAAGGTCACGTGGATTGTCGACGGCAAGGAAGTNCCGGGTGATCCCAAGCAAAAGTTTGAGCTGGCGCATACNTTTGTGAAACCCGGCGCGCAGACGGTGGTGTTTCGCGTGAAAAAGAAAAACATCGAAAAGGAGATTGCCGGACAAACCAGCGTGAATGTGCGCGCGGTGCAGCCGGAGATTGCCGCCCAAGTGCAGGAGGTGTTCATTGGCCAGCCCATACCGGTTGCCGTGGCCAACGCCGCGGCCGCAAAAGGCGAGCCGGCATTCCCGAAAGGCCACACAGTNCAAGTGATCGGACCGGNCGGCAAAGTGTTGGCAGNCGATCGCGTGGTATTTGCCGAGCCCGGGGAAAAGGAATTGGGCGTGAAGGTCACCTTGCCGGGAGCGCCCGGGCAACCTTTTGCCGCCGCGAAAAAAGTGAAGGTTCTGGTGAAAGGCATCACGCCGCGCATCGGCATTAAACAAACCAAATAGGGCAGGGCACGGATGGGATTTCGGATGCACATGTTGGCAGGGCTGTTCGCGTGCGCCACGTTGTTGGCGGCGGCGGAATCGGCGCATTTTATCACGCAAAAAATTACGTTCACCAACACCACCGAGGCGCCGACGGGCACGCAATGGGAATGGGATTTTGGCGATGGCGCGAAAAGCAACGAAAAGGAGCCCACGCATGCCTACACCAAGCCGGGCGATTTCAAGGTGATCCTCACGGTCAAGGCACCGAACGTGGCGCCCATTGTGTCTGCGCCCATTGCCGTGACCGTGCAGGATGTGCAACCGCGGCTGGATCTGCCGAACGGCGAGATTTTTGTGGGGCAGGAAGTGGCGCTGGCCAATCCGGCTTTTTCTGCTGATGCGGGTCTGGAGTATGAGTGGACTCTGGGCAAGGCCGAACCCATCAAGGCTCATGCGCCCAAACATCGGTTTCTCACCAGTGGCAGCCAACCGGTGAAGCTCACGGTCAACATCCCCAACGGCGAGTCACGCTCCGTTGAAGGCATGTTGAACATNCTGCCCATTGAGGTGAGCGCCGAACTGGTCACGGCACCTGAGGAAATNAAGCTGGGCAAGGAGGTNGAGTTTCGCAACACCTCCGCCAAAACCCCCGTCAGCCTGAGCTGGCAGTGGACATTCACCGGCCCGGACGGTAATCAANCCAGTACGGAGAAGGATGCGAAGCACAAGTTTTTCGCGGAAGGCNACTACACCGTCATCCTGCGAGCCACGCTGCCGGAAGTTCCCGAATTGCCCCCGCTTGAGGCGTTGCCGGTAAGCCTGACNGTGTTGCCGCTCTTTGAACCGCCGGTCATCAAGTCCGTAGCTCTAGCTACCCGGGAATTGGGTGAGGACGGCAGCTATATCGCCCGGGTTCTGGTGGAGGCCACGGGCGAGTATGAAAAGCTGGAGATTTCAATAAAAGGCTTGGGGCCNTTGGTTGCGCAAAAAATGGAGCAGGCAAACGCCGATGGGAATCACACCTTTGAGGTGGCCCTCCCAAGTCCGGTGGAGAACTATAACCGCACTCCCGCAGCCACCAATCTCAACGTGACCGCCACCATCCATCCGAAGAGCCCCTCGTCGCCGCCGGTTGAGCAGGCGGCAACATTAGCTCTCACGCTCATCCCGCAGCAGCCCAGCTGGATTCTTTATCTCTACCTCGGGGCGGGCCTGTTCGTGCTTCTGATCCTTGCATTGATCGGCATTCGCGCTGTGCGGTCCGGGTAAAATCCTCGCAAATCCGTCGAATTTCGCATAGGGTGACTCCATCAAAGGATTGTCATGCTGACGATTTTTGACGGAAACCAATCGATAAGCCGGCGGCGCCTGATGCAGGTGGGCAGTCTGGGTTTAGGCGGGCTTTCGTTGTCGTCGCTGTTGGGCACCAAAGCGTTGGCCAGCGGGCAGCCCAATCCGCTCACGGGCAAGTCGGTCATTTTCCTTTTTCAACAGGGTGGGCCGAGTCAGTTTGAGACGTTTGATCCGAAGCCCAATGCGCCTTCGGGGATTCGCACTGTTGGCGAAACGATTTCCACTTCTGTGCCGGGCACGCACTTTGGCGGCACGATGCAGCAGCTCGCGAAGCTGGCGCATAAATTTAACGTCGTACGCTCCTTTGCCACGCAGAATGGCGGACACAATATTCAGCCGATCGTCAGCAAGTTTTCCAAGGAAGCCGCCATCAGCACGCACTTTGCCCGCATTGCNGGCGCCACGCGGGCCGACAGCGGGATGCCCACGACGGNNGTGCTTTTCCCGGCCTCGGTGAGCAAAAATGTTCCCGGGCCTTCGGCGCGCGGAAATTTATCTGCGACCGGCAACTACGGCGCGGGCTTTGCGCCNTTCATTCCCGGCAAAGGCGGNAAGCTGCAGGAGGACATGAANCTCAACCTGCCGCGCGATCGCTTTCTCAATGACCGCAAATCGCTTNTGGCCGAGNTGGACAAATTGAATCGCCGAGCCGACGCNTCCGGCAATATCACCGCNGCGGATGANATTCAGCAGCAGGCCTACGAGGTGCTGCTTGGCGGCGGTGTCTCCAAGGCGCTCGATCTTTCCAATGAAGATCCGCGTACGCTCGAAATGTATGACACCGCCAAGTACCACGGCGGCACCAAGTGGAACAAGGTGAACCGCGGCCGCGGCGGCCTCTANAACGCGCAGGCNAGCACCATCGGNAAANTGCTGNTGCAGGCGCGGCGCCTGTGCGAGGCGGGNTGCGGCTACGTNACCATNCANGCNAGNTACGCCGGNGTTTGGGACATGCANGCNGACGGCAANAACCTGAACATGGTCGANGGCATGGAAGCGGTGGGCCANAGCTTNGANCACGCCGTGGCGGCNTTCATNCGCGACTGNGAGGCNCGCGGGTTGTCCGACAAAATTCTCCTCGTGTGCTGCGGCGANATGGGCCGCACNCCGCGCATCAACAAACGCGGNGGNCGCGACCACTGGGCNCGCCTCGCCCCGCTGATGCTNTANGGCGGCGNCATGGGCGGNGGCAAGGTGATCGGCCAATCCGACAANCANGGCGGCGAACCNAACAGCACGCCGTACAATCCCGGCCATCTCATCAGCACTATCCTGCGCACCATGATTGATCCGGGCGAATTGCGCCTGCTGCCGGGAATCCCGCAGG
>PBFV01000064.1 GCA_002718935.1 Verrucomicrobiales bacterium | reverse complement strand
ACCTAACCCCCCGCCCGTGGCGGTCAGCAAGTGGATTGATAAATGCCATTCACCCCAGCGTCTGATCTCAAAATTTTCCGGACATGACCAAACAACTGCTCTTAATTGCCGCCTTCACGTGGGCCGCGTCACTGCACGCCCAGCCCCAACAGCCTGTTCGCGGATCCATCATTGAAGACCGCGCCGCACGCAAGCTCATTCAGGCCGGCGAGCTCCGCTATGATGCCGGGGAGCACGAAAAGGCTATCGAGATATGGAAATCCGTGGTGGAACGCTACCCACGCAGCAAGGTCCGGTTCAATGCGCACCTCAAGCTTGGTGAGCATCATCTCACTAAGGGCAACGCCTACGAAAAGGCGCGGGTTCATTTTGAAGCAGTGGCCAGTGAGGAAAACAGGGATGGAAGCCAGCGCGCTTCGGCTACGTTAAAGATGGGCATTTGTTTTTTTGAAGGGCGCCATTATGGCCAGTGCTTCAAGATCATGCGGCAGGTGATCGAGGAATTCCCCGTTGCCGAGCAGGTGAATGAGGCCTACTATTACATTGGCCTTGGCCACTTCAAGCAGGGGCATTACGGCCGCGCCATTGCCGCGCTGGAAAAGGTGGGCACGGCGGTTGGCGACAAGGATCGGAACGCCGAAAAACTCGAGGCCGGCAAACGTTTTTTTGTGAAAATCGAGGATGCGGACCTCGCCATCTTGGAAAAAGGTGAAACTGTAAAGGTCAAGCTTCGCACGACACTCGGTGATGAAGAGGAGGTCGAGTGTACCCCCATCGGCCGCAACGTGCGCGTGGTGCTGGGTTCCATCCAGACCGCTCTCGGCAAACCCCGCAAGGGCAACGGCATTCTCGAGGTGACCGGCACGGCCAAGGTGGAGGTGGATTACGTGGATGCCCACACCGCCGACCGCAAGTTTGATTCGCTCCGTAACAAGCAGGTGACCGTGGTGGGCAATGCGATGGTGCAGGTTATGGATGGCGCATTTGCAGAATCGCTGCAGGGCGTAGTGCTGGGCAAGGAAGCCAATCTACAGGTCACCGATGCGGACCGCGATA
Source organism: Verrucomicrobiales bacterium (assembly GCA_002718935.1). GTDB lineage: Bacteria > Verrucomicrobiota > Verrucomicrobiia > Limisphaerales > UBA1100 > UBA1100. Next base: position 13,051 of record PBFV01000064.1, on the reverse strand, counting down.
CCACTGACGGCGCCGATCAACTGCGGATAAAGGTGCAAGTGCTCCGGCAAAAAACGCCCACCGAGATCGAAGAGGAAAAGGCCAAGCTCATTGCCGAAGCGATCGATCAACCTGCGGATCTCACCAAGCCGGATAAGCCAGCCATTCCGCCCGTGCCCGGCGCCGGGCCATTGGAGGCCGAGGTGGAGATCGATCCGTTCAAGATTATCGACACCCTTGAGGTGACACTTAAAGAAGCTCAACGGCAGATTAAGGAAGAGCTGATTCCCAAGCCGGAGGCCGGTGATCAGCCGCCGTCGGCTCCCGGTGAAGAACCCAACAATCCAAAGGGCGAGGATCTGGTTGGCGAGATAGCCGCGGCCCAAAATGACGGCAGTATTCACACCGGCATTTTCCGCGGGACGGTGCCGTTGGAATCGACTGACGAAGTTGTGGCCGGCGATGCCAAGCTGCAGGCACTGCCGGGCGATCTCATTCGGTTAACCTACACGGATACGTTGAATATCACCGCCGGGCCGCGTGACCTTACCCGCGCCGCTAAGTGCGTGGAGGGCAATCTCGGCGGCGTGCGGGTGACTCGCACGCAGATCAACGATGCCGAGCTCGCGCTCAAGACCAAGTTAAAGACCGCCAGTGCGCTCACGCAGATTGGTAATCAATACCGCGACTTTGGTCTCGATGCGAAGGCGAAGCTAAAGTACGAGGAAGCCCTCGGCGTGTGCGAGGAGATTGCTGAAAACGCCCGCAAGATCGGCGGCAATCTGCTCGAGGAAACTTACGTGCAGCTGTGGCGCATTTATTTTGCGATGGATCGCCTAAACCTTGCCGCGGCCATGAGCCTGCGCCTGCAGCGGGAGTTTCCCGAGAGCATTTATCTTGATGAAGCCATCCTGCAACAGGCCCGGGTCGCGCAGAAATCCGGTGACTTTGCGCGCGCCGTGGCGCTCTACCAAAACCTCACGCGCCTGACCAAGAGCCAGTTGCGCGGGGAGGGCCAATTCGGCATCGGCGAATGCTACGAGGCGATGGCCGCCGTGGCGCGAGGCAACAAGGAGCAAGCCTATGAGCGCGCCTTTCAGGCATACAAGACGGTGTTTGACCAATATCCCGAAAGCGGGCGCGTGGGCGATGCGGTGGCCAAGATGGCGAGCTTCTATTACCAAAAAAAGGATTACGCACGCGCGGTGGACGTGTTTGAAAAGGTGCTGTCTGATTATCCGGACGGCAACTTTCTTGACGTGATTTTGTTCAACTACGGTCGCTGCCTGTTCCGTATGGATCGCAAGGCCGAGGCGCGCAAGCGGTTCGACCAGTTGATCGACGAATTCCCCGAGAGCCAGTTGGCGCCCGAGGCCAAGCGCATTTCGCAGGCGCTCGCCAAGGCAGGATTTTAATCAACCCAATTTAATAGCATGAAACTTCGGATTTTTCCCCTCCTCCTTGTCGCGCCGCTCTGCCTGTGGGCAGATGCGCCGGCGCCCAGTGCCGTGGATCAGAAAGCCACCGCGTTGGAATCGCAGCTCAACAAGTCGCTCGACACCTCGCCGGCCGCGGCCAAGGTGATGTTGGAGCTGGTGGATTTGTACTACAACGAAGGCCGCGTGTTTGGGCTCGTGCGCGTGAGTGAACGATTTGCGAAGGCGCAAAGCAGCCATGGCCGTCATCGCGAGGTGATGCTAAAGCTCATCGACGGCCTTGAGGCCATGGCCCGCCGCGATGACCTCATCACCATCGGCCGGCAGTACCTCACGCGGTACCCAAACAGCGGTGAGGCCTTAGACGTGGCTTTACGCGTGTCTGACGCCTTGGAGCGTAACCGCAAGCGTACGGAGGCGGCCGATGTGTTGCGCCTTTTATGGGAACACAAGCCGGGCGCCGCCACCCGGCGGGCTGCCGAACGCGCCTCGGAGCTTTACGGGCAAGACGGTAATCACCGCATTCGGATCAAGTCAGCCCAGCTTTGCGAAAGCCTGCTGGACCGGTTGCCGGGTAATGAATTCACGCTGCGCGCCGGTTTGCGGGCTGTGAACGAATACCGCTATGTGAGCCGCTGGGTGGAAGCCAACGTGGTCATCAGCAAAATGCTCAAGAAAGGCGGGCTGCCGCTGACTCGCGTGGTGCGCCGTGAACTGCACCGTTTACAGGCAGAAAATTACATTTCGCAAAGCCAATGGGCCAACGCCGTGAACGCGCTCAAGGCCGCACGTGGGCAGGGTGATTCGTGGGAGCTGCATCAACGCCAGATTTATGCGCTGTACAATTCCGCCGCCAAGGCTGCTCAGATTAATGCGGAAATAACCCAGTTTTCCAACCGCTATCGTTCCGAACGCGCTCGGTGGGTCAATTATCAGTATCTCGGCAACGCCTACGCGCGCGAGGGCGATCCGCTCAAGGCTGCCCGCGCCATAGTCCCGGCCCTGCCGCACGCCGGGGGTGACGGCAGCATGGCCACCTATTATGTGAGCTGGCTGATGAGTAAGGCCATCAGCGAGCTGGGCAGCGCCACCACGACACGTGGGCAAACGGAAAAGGCACTTGAGACCGCACGCGAATCAGAAAATACCAAGCTGAACACCTTCAACAAGGCCAAGGACGAAAACGCCAAGAAGAGCGCCAAGGCCGCGTATGACGCGGCAGTGAAAGCCCGGCAAATGCTGGAGGCCAAGCTGCGCACGGACACCGCCGCGCAGGCAGCCAAGCAAAACACGGTCAACACTCTCGCCGCTGAAGCCGGGCGCACACTGACCGTGGCGGTGGGCCAGGCACAACGGCCCTACGATAAACTGGCACTGCGCTACGCCTTGTCCCACAGCCTTTACCTCGATCGCCTCAAGAACGAGGCGCAGGCCCTGACGCACGCACGGGCAGCAGTCGGAGAGATGGCCATGTACACCTCATGGATGGGCACGCTGATTGGCGATCTCCTGTATCGCCAGCCGTTGAACGCGCAGTTTCAGCGCGACGTGGCATTACTGCTCAAGCAACGGCGCGATCATTTTTTGGACAGCAACTATCGGAATTACCTGTCCAGCTGGGCTTCCANNAACAAGGGCAACAAGGAACACCGGGCCAAGGCCCAATACATCGCCGCGGAAGTGGCCAAGCAAAACAAGGAGCCGTTTTGCGCCAGTGTGATCCATTACCCGAGCGCGTCGAGCAACGTGAACAAGGCGATCCCGGTGCGTGATGAGGCCATCAAGGGTCTCAACCAGCTCAGCCGCAATAACCAGTTTTTCCTTATCAGCGTGCAACGCAGCGCGTTGTTTTCATATGCCCGCAAAAAAGATCCCGAACGCGCCCGGGCACTGGGCCAGCAGCTGTTGCGCCTGTACCCCAACGATCCTGTGGCGGTGCACATGGTGATGATGGATCATCTCAATGGTGACACCAAGGCGGAGGCCAAGGGCTATGCTCAACGGATGCTCCGGCTAACGCCTAAGAGCGTGAGCAACGCATGGGTACGCGACTTGATGCGGGTGGCTGAGCTGAACGAGGACGGGGCGCTGGCCACNCAAATTTATCAGTGGGCCATCAAGGTGCCGATGAGTTCGACCTACAGCGATTACGTTGGCGACATTCTTTTCAAGCTGAATCAAAAAGGCCCGGCACTGGATTGGTGGCGGCGGGTGGCCGAGATGCCCACGCAGGGTCGTTCTGAGGAACGCAATTGTGCGGAACGTTTTCTCACCAACGGCGGCAATGCACCCGGTCCATGGCGTGAGCAGACAGAATTTCGTTGGCCGGGCCTGAAGCATCGNGTGGCGGCCAAGCGGGCGACGGATACCTTGCGNNTGCAGGGGNATCTGCCGGCATTTGCGCAGGNGGTGCNGGNCATTGAGAAGGCCTCGGCAGAGAGCGCCTTTGCCAGTGAGGATTGGCGGGACTTCGGCTATTCCTGGCGCGAGTTTGCTTATAACAACGAGACTCTGGTCGAAAGCGACAACCCGGCTCACGCCGGTTACAAGGCGCTGGACGAGGCCGGCAAGCTGGCGGTGTACCGCGTGGTTCGTGACGTGCGCACAAGGGATTCGGCCGCGTGGAGCGTTTGCGATCTGCTGCTGGCCGGGGCGCTGGATGAGGAGCCGGCGATGGAGCGGCTGCTGCAGTTGATGCGGTTGACCAAGACGACCAACAACGATCAATCNCGCTGGAATTCCTTTCGCAGTTTTGCGCAAAAGGCGTTTGAAGAGAAACGGTATGTCGCCAGTGCCACACTGTTGACCGGCGTGTTGAGCCACGTGACGAATGCCTCAAAGGAAAGCAAGGACGAGGGCCGCGGGGCCATTCTCCGGGCCCACTCGCGCATGGGAGCGGTGGGGCTCACGATCGATGAGGACAGCCCGATGGCGCCACTGTTGCAGGCTGCGTTGTATCTGCGGTTGGGTGATCGCGATAAGGCGCTGGAGCTGTACACGGANAATGCCGAGTTGTTCAAGCAGCATCGCAATGANCTNCCGCCGGATTTGATTGAGTTTGTGTGNGAGNACCTGATGACCGGTGGGGGCGAGGAAAAGCTCGCGGATGTNGAAGATATTCTGCGTGGCTGGCTCATTAAGTTTACTGANCCCGAGAAGCCCGAAAGCAAGCAGCAGAGTGAAGACGCCAAGGCGCGGCTCCAGTTGTTGCTGGCCAAAAGCTATTATAAGGGCCAACGCTACGATGTGGCGCGTGTGGAGTATTCCACGGTCACCAACCGGTACAATGGCACGCCGCACGCCATTGAGGCGAAGTTCGGCATTGGTGAATCGTTCATGGCGCAAAAAATTTATGATCAGGCCGGACAGGTTTTCAAGGCGCTCGAGGAAAATCCGAATCTGCAGGTGAACATTCGCGCCGAGTTTCTCACCGGCGTACTGGCTTCGCGCCANGGACAACGCGATGAGGCGCGCGAAAAGTTTCAGCATATCCTTGAGCGAGTGCCGAATGTGGAGCTGGCCAACCAGACGTTGTTTAGCCTGTCGGAAATTTACGGGGAAGAGCAGCGCTTCCTCGATCAGTTGAATTTGTTGCGCATTATCGGCCGCATGGGGAATGCCAGCAAACGGTTGCATGTGCCGGGGAACGCGTTGTCGATCGTGGTGCATGACCGCGATCTTGGAGTGAGCCGCGGGCAGGCGCGCATCCCGGTCATCGTTACCACCAAGCCGGGCGGCGATGAGGAGTTGGTTTACCTGCGCAGCGCTGCGAGCGCGGGCAAGGGCTTATTCCGTGGCGAGGTGNCAACCACGTTGGGCNCGGTAAAAAAGAATGATGGNGTNCTGCAGGTGACGGGCCGGGACGTGATTGAAAGCGATTATCCGCCCAAGTTTAAGGAGCAATTTCGTAATGTGCCATTGAGCGACGTGGAAATTCGCATTGCCTCGGATGCNGAATTCGCGGTGGCNAGTAGTGAAATTGTGGATGAGGAAAAGGAGACGNTGACGCAGCAGTTGCAGCGCGAACAGGNGGAACAGGCCAATGAGGATCGCCGCCTGAGTCAGGGACGGCCGGCCAATCAGGTNAAGCCCGGCAACCGNGTNTTCCTNCGGGTGAAAGANCCGGACCGCGACCTTGGNGANGAGCCGGANCGNNTGACGGTGACCCTGCGNGCGGACAGTGGCGATCAGGTGCAGGTGGAGCTGGAGGAAACNGGCCCGCACACCGGCGAATTTCGCGCGGCTATNCCCACGGCCGAATTGCCGGCGGGCGCCTCGGCNACCGACAGTGCCATTGATCATAATCCGCTGATGGCCATTGACCAAAGCCGCGACAGTTACTGGCAAAGCGAACCGGACGGCGTGACGCCCAAGGAACTGACGGTGGACATGAAACAGCTGCACGCAGTGTCGCGNGTGCGCGTGGCCACGCCAAACGCAGCCGATAATAGTCCGGTGCGCGGCCAACTGCTGGGCAGTCATGANGGTGTGTATTGGTTCACCATTGCCTCGCATCCGATGGTGGAACGNGCGGCAACACTGGACCGTGCCGGGGCAACATTGCGGCAGCGCATTTTTGNCGGGGACCATACACTGGTGAAAACTTGGACGGATGTGNCCGCGCTTTCGCGAACCGGNAANCCNGTTTCCGACGAAAATGCTACGGGNCTTTCATGGGNGCCGGAAGNAGTTGAGGCGCCGGAAGGCGNGGNGGCACCGGCNCCGCATGCAGCGCTGTGGAATGGTCAGNTGGTGCAGNTGCGCGAAGGCGCGATGCGCATAGGGGTGNCCGGCGATTTGGTGGCGGTGGCCGTGGGCGGCCGAGTGGTGTTGCCGCCTAGCGCGGAAGTGAAAATGGTGGACGTTTGGCTTGCGGCAGGTGTGCATTCGCTCGAGATATTTGCCGCGAACAAAACTGGCGGCAAAGTGCTGGCGGCAACCCGGGCCCGTGCAGACTATAGCAACAGCACTCCGTCACTGAAGGCATTTAACGAAAAGGATTTTGATGTGGCGGCGGCAAAGGATTTTCTGGAACTGCAGCCNGAAGCGGGCCCCGCTCCGGCCCCGGTGGTGATGGACATGAATGCGACGGTGTTCAGCCGTAAGACCGAAAANTTNGGNTACAGCATNGTCGGCAATGGGCCGCGGATNAACACGTGGCAGGCNNCGGANGACNCAGCCAAGTGGGCGTTTGATCTGCAGCGCACGGGGGCTTACGAGGTTTGGGTGAAATTGGCGCATTCCGGTGGCGGCTCGCGTTTTCGCATGGAGTTTGGCGATCAACTGGTTGACAGCACGGTGCCCAACACCGGCTCCTTTNACACCTTTGCGTGGCATCGGGTNGGGATGGTGCTGGTGGATAACGCCGGNGCACAAACGCTCGCGATCAAGCCACTGGAGATNGTGGGGGCGGGTCTTATGGATATGACCGAGCTGGAACTCCGGCCATTTGCCGGCGCNGGCATGATCCAGCGTGACCGGGAGTGGGAATTCTTCTTTGATCCGATCAAGCTCAGGTACACGCGGCTGCAGGTGGATGAGTATCTGGGCGATTCTGTGGCCATCAATCATGTTGAGGTACGCGGGNCAACTGAGACGTTCATTCCCACCACGGTNGACGTGAGCAANNTGGCCGAGAATGAAACGCTGGAAATTGCGGGAGGCGACGTGATTGCCGCCAGTTATACNGATGACACCTCGGTGGCCACGGGGGGCGGCAGCCGGTTACTCACCGCGCAATTGCAGGCTACTTACAACGATGCGGCTGTGCTNCCGATCGGGTTTGAATTTACCCGCAATGCCGCCGGAGCGGTGGCTCAGGCGCGCAAGGAATTGCTGCGCATCGATCCGGGCGATCGTATCACCTTTGAGGTGACGGATTACGACATGGATCAAACGGACGAACGGGACACGGTGCCCGTTGAGATTTGGGCCAACGGCGTGAAGTGGGCGGATCTCAATGCGACGGAGACCGAGGAATACAGCGGCATCTTCCGTGTGGAGGTGGATACCGNTGCCGCNCCGGAAGCNGGCAAATTGGTCATCCAACGTGGCGACCNGGTGTTNTGCCGCTATNCGGATGAGCAAAACACGTTCCCCGGCCATGCNGTGCAACGNGAGGCCGTGGTGTTTGCCAATGANCCGACTGAGGGCGTNGTGCGCGTCATCAGCACCCNGCGCACCGTGCCGCCGCCGGANAGTGAAGNGCAACCGGCGCCAATTTATTTGCCGAACGATCCGGAGGTCGAAGGNNCGGTGGGNGTGAACTTTTTCGTGCCGCTNACGGTGGAGGTGATCGACCCGGACGCAGCGAAGGACAGCTTGAGCACGGNGACTGTCACGCTAAACGCCGGNACGACCAATGCCGTCGAAGTGGTCTGCGCGTTGTCGNCGGCTTTTGGGGATTTCNGTGANGTGGACTCCGGTCAGGCCAATGCCGCNCTGCGCATGGGGCGGTTTGTGGGGCAGGTGAAAATGGCGCTGGGCGGAGAAGGCTCACCGGTCAAGGTGCCTCGCGCACTGGGTGAAGCTAGNGGCTTGGTGGGGCGCGCCCGGCCCGCGGGAGCCGATCCCAATGAGGAATTGGATAACCTACTTGATGTGGTCTTGAACGTGAACGGCAAGAGCCGGTTGATGGCCAAGTACGCGGACGCATCCCGGCCGGATGGAGTGGCTGTAGAACTGACGGCTGAGGGGCAATTGGTGACCGACGGGACGATGGCGGTAACCGATGAAGGCTACGAAAAACCGGTTGAGCTTTTGCACGTGGGCGAAAAATTATACGTTATAGTTCGTGATCCGGATCTGGATATTTCCGATGAACGGGATGCGGCTGAACTGATCATTGTCAGTGAAAGTGGAGAAAAAGAGACAGTTAAGCTGGAAGAAACGCTGAGCCACAGCGGCGTGTTTGCCGGTTCCTTTGAGTTGAAGGCGAGGGAGAAGCCAACGCCGGCGAATTTCAGCGGCATTGATCGTGAAATTGAGTGCTACTTTGGCGATCAGTTAAAGGTTTCATACGTGGATCTCTCCTCAAGCGGCGGCGTGGAAGGCGCCACTCTCGGTCATGAATTGCCGGTGGCCATCGGAACCGACGGCATTGTCTCGGCGTTTAGTAAGATTTTCGGCAATCAAAAGTTGGCGGTGCAAACGCAATTCCACATTGCCGAAAGTTATTTCGAATTGTTCAAAAACAATTTGAAACTCGAGCGCGAAGAGGAAAGCGACAAGGCGCTCAAGGCGGGTCGACGTATCCTCAAGGAGATCATGGTGGATTATCCGGATCCGAAATACCTGCCGCGCATCGCTTATCTGCGCGGGCAATTCTCGCAGGAGTTGGAGGACTGGAACGAAGCCGCCAACAGTTACGCGCTCATCGTGCGCCAATATCCGAACCACACGCTGGCAGCGGACGCACAATACAAGCTGGCGCAGTGTTACGAAGAGGCCAATGATTTCGATCGCGCGCTGGAGGAATACGTGACCCTCGCGGCGACTTATCCGAAGAGCCCGTTGATTCCCAACGTGATGATTAGAATCAATGAGTACTTCTATAAACGCGAAAACTTTGCAGTCGCCGCCAAGGTGGCGGAGAAATTCATGGACCGCTTTGGTGATCACGAGTTTGCGCCGAAGATGGCATTTCGTTGGGGGCAGTGCCATTACAAGGCTGAGAAATTCGCCGAAGCCGGCGGGGTGTTTGACCTGTTCGCGAAGAAATTCCCGGATGACGCCCTGTGTGCGCAGGCGTTGTTCTGGGCCGGCGAGAGTTATCGCAGTGCCAGCAACGTGCAGAATGCCTTCCGAAGATACAATAGGTGCCGATGGGACTTTCCTGAAAGCGAGGCGGCCAAGTACGCACGCGGCCGATTGGCGCTACCGGAAATGCTGGCGCAGTTCGAGAGTGAGGCCAACTCGATTGATGACGACAATTGATCCCTGACCCAGCGCGATACTGCCCATGTTTCAACAATTTGCCCAACCAACCAACGCCGGTGAAAACAACGCCAGCGGCGTCGACTCCAACGCAACCCCGGGCCCGGACAACGGCCCACCACCCACTAACGAGGCGGGTGCGGAAGCTATAGAGGCGGAGCCTTCATGGATTTCCGACCTACTCGATTCGGGCGCCATTGGATTGCTGCTGGAAGGCGGGTTGTTCATGTGGCCGATCCTCATCATGGCCATTGTGGCGTTAGCGGTTATTATCGAACGTTGGCGCAGTCTCAAGATGCTCAACTCAAACACCGAGGCCCTGCGCCAGGCCGTGCTCGACGATCTTACCAACGAACGCGTGGAAGAGGCATTGGCGCGTTGCGATCAGGAGCGTGGACCGGTTGCCGCTGTTCTGGCCAATGGCCTGCGCAAATACATGGTGCTTAAGCGGCTAAACTACGATCCCGCCCGGCTGGAGGAGCAAGTGGTGAAGAGCATGGAAAGTTACGGGGTGCATATTGTGGCGGCGCTGGAGCGGCATCTGCCGGTGCTGGCGATCATTTCCAGCGTGGCCCCGATGCTGGGCTTCCTTGGCACCGTGCAGGGCATGATCGTGGCCTTTAACAATATCGTGGAGATGGACAAGACCGGTGGCGGCAATATCATCCAGGCTGCCGCGGCGGGCATTGAGGTGGCGCTGTTGACCACGTGTTTCGGCCTCATCGTCGGGATTCCCGCCTTCATGGCGTTTAATTATTTCTCCAGCGTGATCAACAGTTTTGTGCTGGAGGTGGAGGAATCAGCCGCGGAATTGATGGAAGCGGTGACCCTGCAATTGACATTAAACCAGGCCGAGCGGGAGGGCCGTGAGTGAAGCTCAAGCGCACCAGTCTGTTGGTGGAACCGCCCGCCAGCGCCACGAGCGATATCGCGTTTATTCTAATCGTTTTCTTTCTCGTGTGCGCCTCCGTAGAGCCGGACAAGGGCCGCGCGCAAACCCTGCCACGCAGCGAGCCGGAGAAGGAAAAGGAAAAGCAAAGCCAAACCCTCGAAGTGGAATTAACGCGAAACGCCGTGATCTTCAATCGCGATCCAATGTCTCCCGAGCGCTTTACTGAAACCATTAAGCTCAAGCTGGCTGACAAGACGCGCGATGAAGATAAAATTGTCGCTGTGAAAAGTCGCAAAGAAGTGCCGTACAGCCATTGGATGATGGTGACCGATATCATTGAAAAAGCCGGCGGCGTGATTACCCTGCAGTTGGAGGAAACCCAAAAGATTCAGGTGAAATGATTGTGAAGCGCAAGAAAATGGATGCCTCCATCCCCGCCATGGCGATGGGAGACATTGCCTTTTTGCTGCTGATCTTCTTCGTGATCCTTGCCCGCGCCCGTGATGACAGCCATCTGCAATGGAAGCCGGCTCCCGGCGTGGAGTTGACCCGTCCCAACACAATGAATGCCAGTGTGGTGATCGACCGGGAAAATGTCACCCACCTCAATGGCCGAAAAACCCCCATTAACTCGCTCGCCGAGGAGCTAAAGGTGTTGCTGGGCCAAAATCAGGCCGGTCAACGAACGGTGATTCTCAAGGTGCATCACGAGGTGACGGCGGTTTATTTTGAGCCGGTCATCGAGGCCATCAGCGAGGCTGGCGGTGAGCTGCACCATATTTTGGAGGAAGAAAAACGAGCCCCTTAATCCAGGACAACAATGAGCATTTACGTGGCAAATGACGGACAGGAAATCGGCCCCTTGACAGTGGCTGAGGTGAAGGACTTGATCACGGCAGGCAGTTTGTCTGCGGACGATCCTGCGCTGCTGGAAGGTGACAAAGAGTGGAGTACAGTGGGGGTCGTCCTCAAGAAAGCGGTGAGCGGGGGCAGTGAAGCGTCGCAGCGCGTTGGGCAGGGTGTGCAGCCCATGGCCAGCTTGTCGCGCGATTTTAAAAACCTAAAACGCAACTCATCAGCCACCGCCGGTGAGCTGAGGGAATTCATGCGTGAGATGCGCGGCAAGAGTCCGCGCGAGATGCTAGGTGCCGTTGCCCAAAGCACTCTGGTACAGAGTACGGTGGTTTCCACTGTTGCCATTTTCATTTTACTGATGGTGCTTACGGCCGTGCCATATGCGATGGAGGACAAGGGATCCGATAAGGTCGCCGATGCCAATGGGTCGACGAAGGAGGCCGGATCGCAACCGCCGGTAAACCCAACGGTTGGCCAACCGGCGTCCTCCAAAAAGAAAGCCGAGGAAGTGCTCGGCGTAGGCGGCGAAAAGAAGGGCAAGCCAGCCGAGGTCAACCCGTTTGAAAACAAAAAAAGCGGGCTGTTGGATGATCCGCTGAGTGATATTGATATCGATTAGGGCGGATGGATTTTTCAGAGCTATCACGGACGGCATGGCTGGGGGTCAGCTTGGCATGGCTGGGCTTGCCGCTGTTGGCTGCGATACTGCTCCTTCGCAAAGGCCGAGCGAATGACTGGCCGGCTTGGGGCCGGCGATTGGTTTTGTCGGTGGCGGCTATTCCGGTTGGATTATGGCTGGTTTACAACGCCGATTATTTTGGCTGGGCGGAATGGCGCGTGGCGTTCGCGGTGGGCGGTCGAGCAATTCTATTTGTGGGCGGCCTGCTGTGGCTCATTTGGCTGGTGGAACGCAAGTCACGCGAGTTTCAACTGCTCCATCGTACGGCTGATGGCGGTTTAGGTCGGGTAGGGCCGTTGGAGGCCATGAACCAGTCTGTAGGGGCGCCCAGTACCCTGGCCGGGCGCGCGTGGGTGCTGGCGTTTGGGGTCGCAGTGCTGTTGATGATTTCACTGGGCGTGTACGCCATGCGCGATGACTGGCCGTCGGTGAATCGCATTTACTTTATTTCCTTCGCGGTGGTAGTGGGGTTGGTGATGATCGGGTATCTGGTTTCAATCGTGCTCTCGATCACCAATACGTGGAAAGGCGGGCCGTGGAATCCGGTGGATCAGGATGCGTGGTACTACGGACAAAAACGGCAAAAGCTAAAGCAGTCCTTTTGCACGGTTACATTTTATACGGGATGGTTTTTTGCGGTGTGGTTGTTGTTGTCCATTTCCGGCTGCAGTGAATTGTATGAGCTGCCGGCCGGCGGTGGTGAAGAGCAGCTGAAGCAAAAGGTGGTGAAGATTCAAAAGGTGATTCGGAAGAAATATGTGATCAACCCATTTAGTGCGATTCTTTTCAACCCGCCGCCCATCGAGCAGATCAAGCTGGAGCTGCTGGAGATCACCAAGCACGTGTACACGCCGGGGCAGGGCGAAGGGAAGGGGGCTGGTTTTGCCGGCGGCACCAAGCGCGGCAAAGTACGTTTTATCCGGCTGCGTTATACCGGTGGTGATTGGGATCAGGATCTGCAGCTGAATTCAGACCTCAACATGTTGGTCTGGTACGGGGCCAATACTGGCCATGAGATTGCCCCCAAGCCGGAGGTGCGTACGCTCGGGCAGCTTGCGCGCTTTCCCGTCGGTAAAAGTCCGCCGATGATTTACATGACCGGCCAGAAAAACATTTCCCTTTCGCGCAGTGAAATTGAGACCATGCGCGAGTATCTCACCACCAAGCACGGCATGCTCTTTGCCGACAACGGAGGCAGTGCCGGTTGGCACAGTCAGTTTTTCAGCATGATGCGCCAGGTGCTGCCGCAGGCTGAACCTATCCGTGTGCCGCTGG
>PBFV01000063.1 GCA_002718935.1 Verrucomicrobiales bacterium | reverse complement strand
CGGCCATAGCGCCAGTCGCCACGGTGTTTGGTGCGGAGGCGGCCGGAGGAAAAGGGACGCTGGGTGCCGGCTACTTGCGCATCATCCTTATGAGCTTCGATGATCAACTTGCCGCCCGCCACCCGGACATTTTTTGNTCGGTCCGTGTAGATTTGCATTTCGTGNTTGCCNCCGCCAAANGCGTTTTCTTCAACGCCCCATTTCGANTAGTCGAGCTTGGTGCCGTTNAATTCATCAGACCAAACNAGTTTCNATTTCTCAGNCGGGGCNCCGGCTAAAANAGGGGCGAANAAAATAAGAATGAGTANGCGCATGCGTCGGTTTACTGATTTCCGGGACGNTTGGCAAGNCGGGGAAAAGCCTTGATTTTTGGGCTGTTTCGTCCAGTATCCGCGTCCATTTCGCCCAAAACGGGGTGGAAAATTCATGAAACGAACGCATCATTGCAACGAATTGCGGCTGGAAAATGCGGGCCAAGAGGTCACGCTTTCGGGCTGGGTGCACTCGCGCCGGGANCTCGGAGGGGTGATTTTCATTGATGTGCGCGACCGCGAAGGGCGCACCCAGTTGGTGTTTGATCCGCAGGAAACCGACGCGGCCTTGGTTGAATCGGCGGGACGACTGCGTTCGGAGAGTGTGATCAGCGTGTCCGGCAAGGTGCGCCAGCGCCCGGATGAGACGGAAAACTCCAAGATNCCAACCGGCCAAGTTGAGGTCGTGGCTGAGGTGTTNGAGTTGCACAACCTGGCCGAAGTGCTGCCGTTCCAGATTGATGATCCTGAAGCGGCCGCCAAGGTGAATGAGGAACTGCGGTTGCAGTATCGTTATATTGATCTCCGCCGTCCGGAGATGGCGCATAACTTGCGCCTGCGCAGCAAGGTTGCCACGGCCACCCGCGTGTTTATGGAGGAAGAGGGTTTCCTTGAGGTGGAGACCCCCACTTTGTTTAAGTCCACGCCGGAGGGTGCTAGGGAATTTGTCGTGCCCAGCCGTCAATCCCCTGGAGAATTCTATGCGCTGCCGCAATCGCCGCAGCAGTTTAAGCAAGTGCTGATGTGCGCTGGGGTGGACAAATATTTTCAGCTCGCACGCTGTTATCGCGATGAGGATCTGCGGGCTGATCGGCAGCCGGAGTTTACTCAGGTGGATATCGAAATGTCCTTCATCGACCGCGAAGATATTTATCGGGTTATTGAGGGGCTGCTAAAGCGCGTGTGGAAGGANGCNCTCGATTATGACGTGCCCACNCCGTTNCCGCGGGTTCCNTTTCAGGAAGTGATGAACCGTTGGGGCATCGATAAGCCGGACACACGNTTTGAAATGGAGCTGGTGGATTTNACGGAGGTGTTTGCCGNAAGTGAATTCAAGGTGTTCAGTGGTGCGGTCAAAAANGGAGGCGTCGTCAAGGCCCTCAACGCCAAGGGGTTTGCCTGTGTGACGCAGGGGCAAATGGAGGCCATGACGGACATTGCCANGGAGCANGGCGCGAAAGGGCTGGCATTCATCAAGGTGGAAAACGGCGAATGGAAATCGCCGATTGTGAAGTTTTTTACCGATGCCGAAAAGGCGGCGCTCACGGANAAGCTGAACATTGAAGAGGGCGATCTGGTGCTCTTTGCTGCCGGGGAATGGCTTAATAGNTGTGAAATCCTTGGGCGCATTCGACTGTATGCCGCCGGCAAACTTGTTGATATGGAAAAGCTCAGCATTCCGAATGACCAGTTTAATTTCCTTTGGGTGGTGGATTTNCCATTGCTTGCCTACGATCGCGAGATGGATCGGTGGTATTCGAGTCATCACCCGTTTACTTCGCCGGTTGCGGAGGATGCTGAATTTCTAACCAGNGATCCCAAACGCGTGCGTGGGCAGCATTACGATGTGGTGGTCAACGGCGTGGAGCTCGGTGGCGGTTCCATCCGAATCCATCAGCCTGACTTGCAAAAAACAGTTTTTGAAGATGTGCTGCAACTTACGCCGGAAATCACTGAAGCGCGCTTTGGGTACATGCTGGAGGCTTTCAAATTCGGTTGCCCGCCGCATGGNGGCATTGCGCTGGGTTTTGATCGGCTGATTGCCCTGTTGTGCGGGGCGGNCAGCATTCGTGATGTGGTGGCTTTCCCCAAAACCGCCAAGGGTACCTGCCTAATGACCGACAGCCCCGGTGCCGTTGAGNCCCGGCAGTTGCGCGACCTGCATATTGAGGTTAAAACCGCCAAGCAATCCGGATGAAGTTCTGGAACATGGGCAAAGACAAAGAAGAGAAACAGGCTGATTCCGGCCCGGAAATGACCGCGCTGGAAAAGCGCCTTGCCGAGAAGGCGGCTCAGGAGCCTGACGAGGAAACGCCCGCCGGCCCGGGCACCATGGATGAAGCGCGGGCAGAGATCAGCGATCTTAGTGAACGCCTGCTGCGGTTGCAGGCGGATTTCGAAAATTTCCGCAAACGTGCCCAGCGCGAAAAAGATGAGGCCCGGCAGTTCGCCAACCAAAGCCTCATCGAAAAACAGCTGCCGATTCTTGATAATTTTGAGATGGCGCTAGCCGCGGCAAAAGACGCCGACCCCGCCCTACGCGATGGGGTGCAGATGATTTACGATCAACTGCTGGGCATTCTTCGTGATTCAGGCGTGGAAACGATTGATGCGACGGGCGAGGATTTTGACCCGAATCTGCATGAAGCCATTTCGCAACAGGAAACTACGGAAGCTGAGCCGGGCACTGTGGTGGAACAGGTGCAGCGCGGTTATCGGCTGCATGAAAGGCTGGTGCGCCCAGCCCGCGTGGTGGTGGCCAAGGCTCCGGAAGCCGCTGAACAATCTCCCGAGGACTGATGGCCAAACGTGATTTTTATGAAGTGCTCGAGGTATCCCGCGATGCGGGTGCCGATGAGATCAAAAAGGCCTATCGCAAAAAGGCCGTGCAGTTTCACCCGGACAAAAATCCGGACGATGCTTCTGCGGAGGAAAAGTTCAAGGAAGTCGGAGAAGCCTATGAGGTGCTCAGCGACGACCAAAAGCGGTCGGCCTATGATCAGATGGGGCACGCCGCGTTTGAACAAAGTGGTGGTGGCGGCGGCTTTCATGGTGGCGCCGTGGATCCCTTTGACCTGTTTAATCAGGTTTTCGGCGGTGGCGCCACTGGCGGCGGCGGAGGTATTTTCGAGCAGTTCTTTGGCGGTGGAGGACGGCGCGACCCTTCCGGTGCTCAGCGGGGGTCCGATCTGCGCTACGACATGGAGATCGATTTTGATGAAGCCGTGCTCGGTTGTGAAAAGAAGATCACACTTACCAAGCTGGCCGAGTGCGATTCGTGTGACGGCAACGGCGCCTCACCCGGAAGCGGTCGCAAACGGTGCGGCACCTGCAACGGGCAGGGACAGGTGGTTGCACAACGCGGCTTTTTTCGGATGCAGCAAACCTGTCCGTCCTGTGAGGGAATGGGGCAGGTTTTGGAAAAACCCTGTCGCAGTTGCCGTGGCAGTGGCCGGGCGGAAAAGAAATCCAAGGTAATCCTCAAGGTGCCCGCGGGAGTGGATACCGGCACTCGGTTGCGCAGCGCAAACAACGGGGAAGCCGGTGTTCGCGGTGGCGGGAATGGCGACTTGTACGTGGTGTTGCATGTGCGGCCACACGAAATTTTCGATCGGGATGAGGATGATCTCATCTGTGAAGTGCCGATTTCATTTATCACGGCAGCACTGGGCGGAGAATTGAAAGTGCCCACCATGACGGGCTCGGCCAGTATCAAGATTCCGGCCGGCACACAGAGCGGCACCACTTTCCGGCTCAAAGGGCGAGGGGTGAAGAGTATTCAAGGCTACGGCACGGGCGATTTGAACGTGAAGGTGAATGTAGAGGTGCCGGCCAAGCTTAATAAGGAACAGAAGGCCAAGCTGCAGGAGTTTGCGGACTTGTGTGGCGATGATGTGAATCCGCAAAGCAAAAGTTTTTTTGAAAAGGCCAAGAACCTTTTTAGCTGATTTTCATGCACCGCTTTTATTTGCCGCCAGAGCGCGTAACCGAAGGGGAACTCACGCTTGATGAGCGTGAAAGTCATCACGCAGTCAATGTGTTGCGCCTGCGCCAGGGCGAGCCNGTGGCGGTGCTGGATGGCCGTGGAAACGAGTATACCTGTGAGGCAATCGTTGCCGATGCCCGGGCTACCCGGCTGGCGGTGCGGCAGCATTCCAAAACCGAGCCGTTGCCGTATCGCATCACATTGCTGCAGGCGATGACAAAGGGTAAGTCGATGGATTTTATCATCCAAAAAGCGACTGAACTTTGCGTGCACCGGATTGTACCGTTGGCTGCTGGCCGCTCGGTGGTGAAAGTTGATGATGTTGAGGCCCGAATCGCCAAATGGCAGGCGATNGCCATCGATTCTATCAAGCAATGCGGGTGNCCGTGGCTGCCNATCATTGAGCGGCCAATGTCACCCCGTGAATCNTTGGCTTTTCATGNCGAATCTGATTTGNCCCTNATCGCCAGCCTGCAAGGCGGCACCCGGCATCCGCGCGAATGGGTCATGGATCATTTGAGTGAACACGATGGGCTTCCACAGGAAATTGCAGTTTGGATTGGCCCGGAAGGTGATTTCACTCCGGCCGAGGTAAACGATATTCAATCGGTCGGGGTAAAACCTATTACCTTGGGGCAGGTCATTTTAAGGAGTGAAACGGCTGCCGTGTATTGCCTGTCCGCGTTGAATTATGAGTTGCAGGCGCCGCGCGGCTAGAGGCCTTCCAGTGCTGCCTTGATCTCTGCGTCATCGAGCAGGGGCTGGAGTGGGCCGGACTGTTTCATGTGCCGAAGCACGTCAGATTTCTTTTGATCATTGGATTTCCGGTAAACTTCCAGCGCCCTCAGCAGGGTGGCTTTGGCGTCATTATTTTTATCAAGCCGCATTTCTGATTCAGCCAAATCAAACATGGCGGAAAATGAATTGGGAAATAATTCGGTCAATTTTTTGTCGGCTTTAAATTTCTCCTCCCATTCACCCAGGGACCGGTGGACGTGTTTGAGTGCAGTTAAATCAAAAACATTGGTGGGATTATGGTGGCGCTGAAACATTGCCAAGGCATTGCGCGCGGCATTGGTGTCTCTTCTGGCCAGATATTGGGAAAACAATGAGAGGAACAGTTTGGAATCGCTGGGGGTTAACTCGAATTGGCGCCGCAAGGCATCAGCCTGTCCGATTTGGCGCAGATAGCTTTGGGCGCGAATGAGGCAATTTGTGTATTCCGGTGAATTCCTTGGAAAGTAGCGGGCGGTATTTGAAGCGACNGTAGCGGCTTCGCGATATTGNCCGGCCTGAATGAGCATCTGCTCATGGCTGATGTGAATGGTGTTNTATAGTGTGCGGGGGAAGCGGCTGTTGGGGTCGGTCTTGGCAAGGGTATCCACGATCAGTTTGGCATCGGCAAAACGGGCTTCTTGAACTAGAAGTTTTACGTATTTGAAGGCCACCTCAGGATTGATGGCGCCGAAGGCAAAGGCTTGGCGATAGGCGAAATCGGCCTCTTCAGCGTAGCGGGCTTTGAGCGTGGCGTTTTGGTCGCTCATGGCATAGCGCCAGGCATACACGCCGCCAATGGCGCAGCGGAGCTTGGAGAAACCTTTTTGCGCGTCGTTGTCCCGAACGAATGCCGGGTCACCCTTGAAGCCTTTGAGGTCGCGCTGGATGAACGTGCGTTCTACCCATTCGCAAATTTCCTTCACACTCGTTTTCTCCGTTACCCAATTGCCAATGAGGCGCTCGGAATAGCGTTTCCAAAATTCCCGGTCCTTTTGCATCAANTCCTCCGGCAGGCGTTCCTTGTGTTCCGGGATGCGACGGAAATTGGCCTGNGCGCGGAAGGTGATCCCGTCCGGGGTGCTGAATGTAAATTCNGTCGGCGGCATCAGCACGTACCGGTTTAGGNGTGTGTCTTTTGATACACGAATTTCAGTCAAAGCGCCGCCCGGTCCTGTGCCGGCTACGGTAAGTGGCGTGGCTCCATCCGTGCGCTGATTTTGCAGTGAGGAATATCCGGAAATAAACTGCAAATGCAGTGGCTCTCCTTCATTNAATTGAATGCCACCGTCGAATTGATTGGTGGCCACGGTGGCTCCGGTGATTTTGTGAAANGGGGAATCCGGAATTGGCTCAGTTTGCAGATTCACCAAAGCCGTGTTGGTGCCGGAAGTCACATAGGCGGATTTCGGGGGGGTGATGTCATACTTGCCGGGGTCCTCAATGAGAATATTTTGCGGAACGTGATTGGCCCCCACGGTGCCGATGAAAAATTTGCCGGGCCGGATTGTGGATAATTGAGTGTCTGTCGGATGGCTGCCGACCAGTAATTCCGCGCCGGAAACCAAATTGGTCACGGGGACGCCCGGCGTGGGAACGATTGTGGCGATCTCAAATTCTCTGTGTGCCGCGAGCTTGAAAATGGTTCCCGAAGGCGCCATGTAGGGATACATCCAACCCAGCTCAAAGCTTTCCTCGAGGTAAAAGGCGTTGTCCCTGTTGGTGTCGAAAATATTTTTTGCCAAGTGTGCNTTAATGGCTGAAACCGCGGTATTGCCGCCGACNGAGACGCGCGGTTCCGGCAATGGAATTATGGTTTGCAGCCCCTGCTGTTGGCATTTATTGCAAGGGGCGGCACCCATTTGTTCCAGTTGGGCCAGCATGCCAATTTCACCGCGCCCCAATGCGGCGGTGAACTGATGCGAGGGGTTAACGGGGCATTGAAAGGTGTAAACCAAGGTGACCTGCTCATCGGGCGCTAGTTGATTGGCCATCATCCGTTTCCGGGCATCTTCTAGATAGGCGCGGAATGCATTTTGGTTATCCGTGCGTGATGGGGTATTGATTTCCCGCTCGGGATAAACCCCCGCCTTACGTCGGTTGGCTTCCGTACGCTGGCCCAGAGCAATGATGGTTTCATCGGCAAGCTCAGCGACTGACATGAATGGTCCAGAAAACCCCAGCAGACACACTACGCTCAGCACACCACCCCACGCTCCTGTTCGTAACCAACGGCCTTTCTCCTTGCCTACGATGTCGCCGCTACATTTGGTGAAGGATAAGGCCATCAAGGCAAGGCCGGCTAGCATTCCAGCGACTAGCAGGATATTGAGCAGAAAACGCTTGGCATGGTTGTTGATGCGTTGCGCGTATTCAGAGAAAAATCGCGTATCAATTTGCGCGCTGCGCGAGTAATGGGCGCGGATGTAATCCAAATAGGTGCTGTCCGCCAGCGCGTTTTGTGTGATGATGTAAACGTCACGCCGGTCAAACTCCGGATCCCTCCGATCCTCAGGGTTTATAAAACTTTCACAAAAAATAAAGTAGGTGGGGCAAAAGCGGCCGGGATCCGTTCCTCCAAAAAGGATGGCGTTGCGTTCCATCTCCGGGTGGATATCAAATGGAGGTGTGAACATGTCGTGCCCGTACCAGTAGCCAAAGAGATGACCGCGCTGCTCGTTGTCCGCCCAGTTGTTCAAGGCGGGGCGCATTGGAAGCAGGGTAAAGACTGCCAGAAGGCAGGCGAGGGCAGCGTAGTGTTTTTTAAAATTCGGATTCAGTGCAAGCATGGCGGCAATCAGGCCGGTGGCCACGACCAAGGCCAGTCCCGCTACTGCTGCCGCCCGAATGATTGGGAAGTGCGTTTGCTGAAAGACTTGGTAAGTATCGTAGCATTCCCAGAGAAACAGGCCGGCTAACAGGCCCAGTACGGAAATGGTCAGGGCTGTTCCGGGTCGGCTGAAAATTGCGGCGCCCAAGATAGCCAAGCCACCTCCTAATCCGATGGCAATGAACACGTGTGAAGCGGTGAAAAACACTTTGTTCAAATGGCGGTTGGCCTCATCAGCAGTTGGGTTGATGAGGTAGATTAGGATGAGTGTGAAGGAGACAAAAATGCCTGTGAGTCCTGCGATCCAACGCACTTCTTTGAGGCGCATCATCGGGATGACTGAAAGGGGTAGAACGCCTAGAAACAGATAGCTGAGGCTGAATTCCTCCACCGCTTCATCGAGAAAAATCATCACCTGGCCGCCATTAAATTTCCCAGAGTTTGCCGGGGCCAATGGCTTCGGCCGTTTGGGGTCCATCTTCACGTGCGTGTGATCAATAAACATGCGCTGGAAATTCGAGGCGGCAATGCGGTCGTATTGGCCGCGTGTGATGGCGTGCTTGAAGCCCTGTGGCGTGCGTGGGTAGCCCCAGTTCATGGGTGGGTTCGTCATCGAGGCGATCGGCATGTACAGGTAAAATGAAATGCCCGCAACGAAGCTCGCCGTGGCCCCGAGGAGCGGCATCCAATGGGTCATGATCCCTGACTCTTTCCGTTTGTTATCCAGCCAGGAATAAACGGCCAACACAACCAGCAGTAGGCAGTTTAGGGCAATCCATAGAAAGACTACTTTGTTGGCGGGATCCAGCTGGCCCTTTTCAAGAAACACACTCCACGCATAGCCCATGGTGAGGGCAACGACAAAGTATGCGGCACCTACCAATGCTGAAAGCCATCGCACTGGCATGCGCACGGTCAAGGCCACCAGCGTGGCCATCAACGCGGAGCCTACTAGGTTAACCAAAATAAACAGGCCCGGGTTACTGCGCGTAGGGTCATCGGCGTCTTTCAGCGTGTAAATAAGCAGCAGCATGTAAACGGCACCGCTGAGGAATAGGAAGTCACGGCCCAGTTGGCGATCAGCCAACAAAATCAGTAGCACAATGCCCGGCGCCGCCAGCACTAGGGTTTGGTGATTGGTGAAACACAGGCCGAAAACAAAAATGGCTGCATAAAGGTAACGGCGATTTTCCGGCACAAAAAACCAGCGCATCAACAGGATGAGCGTGATTACAAAGGTGAGGATGCCCAGCGTGTATACCTCCACAATGACGGCCTGGCTCCAAACGAAACCGTTGAAGGCAAAGATGAGGCCGGCAGCGGTTCCAGCCACGGCACACAGCCACGCTCTTCGGCGTCCGGCTAGGTCCTTAAATAGTTCGATGCCCTGAAGCATTAATGCGGAACCGCGCGTGACCATCATTGTAATCAGTCCGCAGGAAACTGCTGCAGCCACGGCAGAACTCACAGCCACGCGCCAGGCGATGTTTGAAAACGGCAGCAACTTGGTGAACAGCCACGAGTAGATTGTCCAAACCGGATAACCGGGTGGGTGGGGCACACCGGCGTACATGCTGCCCACGGCTAACTCACCGGAATCTTCCAGCGTTACATCCGGAGCAACCGTGTAGAGGTAAACCGCCAGGGAAATGAGGGTTGCCACTGCCCCGGAAATCCAATCTATCGGCTCAAAAAACCGCTTTGCCTTGGCGGGCAAATCCTGATGGAAGGCAGGTTCTTCCGGCGGGGTATCTGCCGATTCTGAAGCAGGCGCTTCCGGCTCCGCAGCTGAGGATTTTTCGGGGATTGGGGCAGCTGATTGCTTTCGTTTTTTGCCGCCTTTGCTCTTCGCCATAGCCGAGAATGCTCCTCCCTAAAAGTTGATACTCAGATTGCACAGGCCCATTGTCCACCAGAATTTATTCAATAATCAGCCGTTTTTGACGGTTTTGGGCCTGTCTAAAAATCAACAGGTTGTCCAATTAAAGCACCCAAACGGCAGTACATCGATGAGTCATTTTTCAAAAAAACCCTAAAAATTGGTTGTTTATTAGCAAGCTAAACGGGTTGGCATATTGGATGCTTAAGGGCGAGGTCGATTAAGACACAAGCGAACGGGTTGGCTCGTGCCGGTTCGTGACTGGCCAAACAGCGGGCGGGAGAAAAGCCATGAAAAAAATTGAAGCGGTCATTAAGCCGTTCAAGCTTGAAGAAGTGAAAGATGCCCTTGCCGAGGTCGGCATTGAGGGCATGACTGTCGCGGAAGTGAAGGGGTTCGGCCGGCAAAAAGGCCACACCGAGATCTACCGCGGCAGCGAATACACCGTTGATTTTCTGCCCAAGATCAAGCTGGAGATTGTGGTGAGTGATGACAGTACTGAACCAGCCACCAAGGCCATTATCAGCGCCGCCAAAACCGGCAAAATTGGCGACGGCAAAGTCTTCGTTTCCGCCATCGAGGAAGCCACCCGCATCCGCACCAACGACACCGGTGACAAAGCCCTGTAACCCTGTTCCCTAAACCCTAAACTGCTAAAGATATGAAAAAACTTTTAACTACTCTGACCTTGAGCCTCTCATTGATGGGAGGATTTATCGCTTCAGCTGAGGAGTCCAATTCGACAGAACCACCGCCCAATGTTTACAGCGAAGTCACCGACGATAATGGTACGGTTGTTGGTAAAGGTGAATCTTGGTCAGAATCTACGGGTAGTTCTGGCGACACGGCGTGGATGATTGTGGCTACTGCCTTAGTTTTGTTTATGACCATTCCAGGCCTGTCATTATTTTATGGTGGCCTAGCTCGTAGGAAAAACGTTTTGTCCATCTTAGTGCAGTGTTTCGCCATCACGGCGTTGATGACATTGCTTTGGACGATATACGGCTACAGTATGGCGGCCACGGGTTCGAGCGAATATCTGGGTGGTTTTGATAAAGCATTCCTAAAGGGCGTTGGCTCCAATACCCTTTATGATGGCGAGCATACCATTCCTGAATCAGTCTATTTCACTTTCCAAATGACCTTTGCGATCATTACACCAGCGCTGATTGTCGGCGCTTTTGCTGAGCGAATGAAGTTTAGCGCGGTGATGGTTTTTGTGGCCATCTGGTTCACGCTCTCCTATCTGCCGATTTGGCATATGGCTTGGGGTGGTGGTTTGTTTCACGGCGGAAAAGAGGGTAACTGGCTTATGGGGGCTGGAGAAGCAGCGGCCGATTTTGCCGGAGGAACTGTTGTTCATGTGAACGCGGGTATTGCTGGTTTGGTTGCTTGCATTTTGCTTGGTGCCCGTAAGGGTTTTGGCAAGGAAAACATGCCTCCACATAATGTCCCACTTGTGGTGATTGGTGCTTCAATGCTCTGGGTCGGCTGGTTCGGCTTCAATGCCGGCAGTCAGCTGGCCGCTGATGGTACTGCGGGAATGGCGTTGATGGTGACCCAAATTGCCACGGCAGCAGCAGCATTCACGTGGATGATCATCGAATGGTACACGGTCGGTAAGCCGACAGCTGTAGGTGTGGCTACTGGGGCCGTCGCTGGTCTTGTTGCCATCACTCCAGCTTGTGGAACCGTTGGTCCCATGGCGGCAATTGCTATAGGCTTTGCCTCTGGTGCAGTTTGCTACTGGGCGGCAACAGCTTTGAAGAAAAAGCTTGGTTATGATGACAGCTTTGATGTGTTTGGCGTCCATGGAGTTGGTGGTATAGTAGGCGCATTGCTCACCGGTTGCTTCGCAGTTGCAGCAATCGACGTTACCAACGCTGGCGGCGTCGGTGAGTCATTCAGTCTGGCAGGCGTTTGGACTCAAGCTAAAGCCGTCATATTTACCATCTTCTGGAGTGCCGTTGTATCGTTCATTGCGTTGAAAATTGCCGGAGCCCTTTGCGGCGGCATTCGTTCCGATGAGGATTCTGAGACACAAGGTCTTGACGTGAACGACCATGGCGAGGAAGGTTACCAGCTCTAACCNANAGGGCGAGCGCCTCACCGGCTGTGCCTTGCCTAGGCACAGCCGNTTGAGGTTTTAAAAGAAACAGATTTGGCGGAAGCCGTTAACAGAAACATAGAATANATACAAATGAGCAAACATAAGTTGGAATACATCTGGCTCGACGGCTATAAGCCTACCCAGAGCCTGCGCAGCAAAACCATGGTCGTCGATGATTTTGGCGGTACGCTTGCTGATGCNAAGCAATGGTCCTTTGACGGTTCCTCAACCGAACANGCCGANGGTAACGCGTCGGACTGTCTCCTNGAGCCGGTGGCTGTGTANCCNGATCCGGATCGTTTTGGNGGTAATGGCTGGCTAGTGATGTGTGAAGTGCTNAATGCGGACGGCACTCCGCACGAATCCAACGGCCGNGCTACNATTGATGATACGGACGATGATTTCTGGTTTGGCTTGGAGCAGGAGTACACNCTNATTGACACGGATACTAATCTGCCNCTGGGCTTNCCGAAAAANGGATTTCCTGGNCCNCAGGGCCCTTATTACACNTCCGTNGGCGCCCGCAATGCNCACGGTCGNGACATTGTTGACGAGCATCTGCATCTTTGCCTTGAGNCGGGNCTAAACGTNGAAGGAATCAATGCTGAGGTGATGGCNGGGCAATGGGAGTTCCAGATCTTCACCAAGGGTGCGGCTGAGTGTGGTGACCAGATNTGGGTTGCTCGTTATATCCTCGAGCGCACNTGTGAAAAGTACGGGGTAGCCGTGGANTGGCATCCCAAGCCNGTTAAGGGTGACTGGAATGGNTCTGGCATGCACGCCAACTTCTCATGTGGCGCCATGCGNGATCCGGGCGGTGAGGAAGTGCACACCAAGATCTGCGNGGAATTCGGCAAGAATATCCAAGATCACATCGATGTGTATGGTGCCGAGAATGACCAGCGCCTCACGGGGCTTCACGAGACTCAGTCAATCGATAAGTTTAGTTACGGTGTGTCTGACCGTGGTGCCTCCATTCGCATTCCGGTGGCCACTATTCAAGATGGTTGGAAAGGCCGCCTTGAGGATCGCCGACCAGCTTCCAATGGTGATCCCTATAAGATTGCTGCGGTCATTATCAAGACCACCAAAAAAGCCCTCTCCTAAGCGGCGCAACAAACTCAAAATTCAACAAAACGGGGCCGATCGGCCCCGTTTTTTTGTGCCAATGAAAAGCGGGGCCTGTCGTTTTTTGCTCACACAAAAAAAGCGCTCATCCATTTCCGGGCAGCTTTTAATTCCATCCAGCCCGCGCGCAGGATGTTCCGGAGAACGTCCCGCGCTATTTTCTGGCTGGACAACCTTGCTCGTCGGGCCTACGACCGCGCCGTGAAACAGACGATGGTTACGCTGGATCTCGAGGGCGTTTTGGTCCCGGAAATTTGGNTCGCCGTGGCGGAGGAAACGGGCATTGACGCGTTGCGCCGCACTACGCGTGATGAACCGGATTACGATGTGCTCATGCGTTACCGGCTGGATATCTTGTCGGAGAATAGGCTGCAGCTCGGCGACATTCAGCGTGTGATCGGAACATTGGCGCCGNTGGAGGGNGCGAAGGATTTCCTTNATGAATTGCGCTCNCGCTATGCGCTGNCAATTTTGTCCGATACGTTTGTTGAATTCGCNNAGCCGCTGATGCGCCAGCTGGATTGGCCGGCATTGTTCTGCAATCACCTTGAGGTNCAGAATGATGTGGTGGTGGATTATCANCTGCGTCAGCCCGATCAAAAGCGCGAATGCGTACGCGCCTTTCACTCGCTGAATTACCGCGTCATTTCGGCCGGCGATTCATACAATGACACAACAATGCTTGCCGAGGCCGATCAGGGTATCCTTTTCCGGGCACCGGAAAATGTGCGGGAAGAATTCTCGCAATTTCCGGCAGTTACTGAATACGCCGAGCTTTTGGCGCAGATTGAGCGGGCGGCATAATTATTCCGCCTTGGGGTCGCGCGTCAGCAGGTCATTCATTGCCTGCCGGGCGTCCTTGCCTTCATGTAGCATCGCGGCAACTTGATCAATAATGGGCGTTTCCACGCCAAGCCTGCGGGCCAGAGCGCGGGCGGACTTNGCCGTGGGGAAGCCTTCCGCCGTGGCCGNAGCCANCACGTCCTTGAGGGGCTCGCCGCGGGCNATGCGTTCGCCTAATGTGCGGTTACGGCTGAGCTTGGAAAAGCAGGTCACNGTNAGGTCGCCCATGCCGCTGAGGCCATTAAAGGTGTTTGCCTTGGCTCCGGCGGCGGCGCCAAGTCGTCGNATTTCCGACAAGCCACGGGTGATGAGTGCAGCTTTGGCGTTGTCGCCAAGCTGAAACCCATCACAAACACCGGCGGCTATGGCCACTACATTCTTGAGCGCACCGCCCANCTCCACTCCGTGAAGATCGGTGCTAGTGTAAATTCGGAGGGTGGGGCAGTGAAACCAATTCTGAACTGTGGTCGCCGCGTCGGCGTTGCTGCTGGCGCACACCAACGCCGTGGGAATCCCGGCCGCCACTTCGGCTGCCAGCGAGGGGCCGGACAAAGCCGCCACTGTTGCGTTATGTGCGCATTCTCCTAGAATCCCGCCCATGGTTAGGCCGGATTCATGCTCAATGCCCTTGGTGACGCTGACGAGCAGGCGTTCATAAACGGTCAATTGGGCTGCTACTTCGCGAAATGACCGGGACGGAACGGCTAAAATAATCCCTTCGGAGTCGGCGGTGGCGTGTGAAATGTTATCCTCGAACTGGAGCGATTCCGGCAATTTGATATCCGGNAGATANTCCGTGTTTTCTCCGGCCGCCCGAATGGCGGCCAACCGTTCGGCAGAGCCCCACATGGTTACATGATGCCCTCCTTCCACGGCGAGCTTCGCCAAGGCAGTGCCCCAGGCTCCGGGGCCGAGCACGGTGATGTTCAAGGTGTTGCCTCCACGGGCGGAGGGTACGCGCCGAGGCGGGCCGTTCAAGCTTGAACCGAACGGGGCAAATGGCGAATCTCCCCGCGTGGCGGATCAGGTAAAAGTGGCGGTGCTGGGCGTGGGCGCTCTGGGGCAGCATCATGCCCGGATTTATCGCCAAATGGCGGAGAGCGAAGAGGTTGAATTTCTTGGTGTGCATGACCCNGATTCCAAGCGGGCAAAGGAGATCGCCGAAGCTAACGGTGTTGTCACTTTTCAATCTGTGGAGATGTTGGCCGGGGCCGCAGATGCAGTTAGCGTGGTGACCCCCACCTCCACTCACTTTGCCCTGGCCAGTCNATTGCTTCNCGNCGGTTGCCACGTGTTGGTGGAAAAGCCGATGACTGCCGGTGGCTTGGANGCGGCTGAGTTAGTGCAATTGGCAAAAGACNAGGGCNGCGTGCTGCANGTTGGGCATGTGGAAAGGTTTAATCCGGTTTTTGAATATTTACAAGCGGCAGCCTGTGANCCGCGGTTTATTGAGACTCATCGGTTGTCGCCGTATCCGGCGCGGAGTATGGATATNGGGGTGGTGCTGGACCTGATGATTCANGACCTNGACATTGTGCTGGCNTTTGTGCGTTCGCCGTTGGTGGGAGTNGANGGCACNGGNGTGGCGGTCTTAAGTGNGTCGGAGGATATTGCCAATGCCCGGTTGAAATTTGAAAACGGNTGCGTGGCCAACCTCACGGTNAGTCGTGTGAGNCCGGAGNGGTTGCGCAAGATNCGNGTTTTTAGCGGNGGGGAACGNAAAAGTTATCTGTCGCTCGATTACCANAAGCAGGAGGGCTACATCTATCGNATTGCGGGCGATGANGCTGAGGAGTCNACCCTCTGGCACAAGCTGTGGCATGCGAAGGACAGCTCGGTGGTGAGTGAATTTGGCGGGAAGAANATCGTGCGTGAACCGGTGCCCATTGTGAAGGANGANCCGCTCAAGGTGGAGNTGCAGCATTTCGTCCAATGCGTGCGGGAGNGCCAAACTCCCCGGGTGAGCGGCGAGTCNGCCCGNCAATCATTGGAAGTAGCNTTNGAGATCACCCGCCAGATNGAGGCGCTGCACGCGGGATGAGTGCNCCANACATCATGTTTATGGCGGGGGAGGCCAGCGGNGATACGCTGGCNACCGAGCTGCTGGCNGCNTTGCGTGAAGAACTGGGGGAAGTGAANGCCTTCGGNGCCGGCGGGCCNAAAATGGCNGAAGCGGGCGTNGATCTNGCNNTGGACCTGACCGANCATGCCGTGGTGGGCCTGTGGGAGGCNGTCCGGAATTACTCAAAGTTNAAAGGTTTCTTTNACCAATTACTGGCGGAAGCCTTCCGGNNNAAACCGGATGCNATCATTTGCATTGATAACCCGGGGTTCAACCTGCGTTTTGTGCGGGCCATCAGNGAGCGGGCCGCGGGNGGNGACTGGCAGCCGCGCATTATTTATTACATCAGCCCNCAGCTTTGGGCGTGGCACGCNTCGNGNGTGCATCANATTGCCCGGGANGTGGATGTGCTGCTCAGTATTTTNCCCTTCGAACAACAATGGTANGCNGNGCGNGTGCCGGGNTTTCCGGTCGAGTTTGTGGGGCATCCTTTGTGCGANCGGTATCCGGANATTCAGGCGAANGACCCTGAAGNGCTGCCGCGGNATCCGAAATTATTATTGTTNCCNGGCAGTCGGGCNAAGGAATTGAGNCGGCANTTACCCGTGATGGTGGAGGCNGCCGNCAAATTAGAGGCTGANCCNNCCATNATCCTGCCGAATGAATCNTTGGCCGCGCAGGCCCGGTTGTTGGTTCCGGAGGTGGCGGATTGGGATTTGCGCGTTGGCGGATTGCACAAGGCGCTTGGCGATGCGGACTTAGCGTTGGCTAGTTCCGGAACCGTCACGCTGGAATGCGCTTGGTTTCGTGTGCCGACGGTGGTGTTGTATAAGACTTCATGGATCACCTATTTGCTTGGGCGCTTGTTTGTGAAGGTGGATCACATCGCTATGCCCAACGTGTTGGCCCAGCGCGAGGTGTTCCCCGAATTCATCCAGCGACAGGCTTTTGCTGAAAACCTGGCCCAAGCCGGGCGAAAATTTTTGGAGGACCCAGAGCGCCGCGTTCGGTTGAGGAAAGATCTGGATGAAATCGCAGCTTCACTGGGCGGACGGGGTGCCGCCGCGCGGGCGGCCAAGGTGGTGGTACGTGAACTGCAGCGTCTGTAAGGGTTGACAGGCTAGTTTTGCGTTGGCTCAATTCATTGATGAGCAGGCAATTTCTTATGGCGGCACTGGCGTTTTTAGGCGGCTTCGTAGCCAGCGGCCAAGCCCAACCCAAGCGAATCCCTTGGGTCACCTCTAAAGTTGTCGGCACCCCGGAGCCTGCGTTGCCTTATGTGACGGAGCCCATTTGGAATACGTTGCCGGTGAAAAAGCCGCTGGAGCTGAAGCAATTACCGGGGCATGCCGGTTGGATGTTGT
The DNA here is from genome assembly GCA_002718935.1 of Verrucomicrobiales bacterium. GTDB lineage: Bacteria > Verrucomicrobiota > Verrucomicrobiia > Limisphaerales > UBA1100 > UBA1100. The sequence continues at coordinate 570 of PBFV01000063.1, read as the reverse complement.
ATGCTGACCATCGCGAAACGAAGGATGTAGTTTCCGTCTTGTCAGCTTTCGCAGCCAAGCCGGGAGTGACAACTCAAATTGAATCACTTTCACTAACCAACCGGTTAATTTACGGCTTTTGTTTTCACCCCAAGTTCACGGACAACGGTTTTGTGTATTTGCATACGAGCGGGCCGAGACGAGGTGAAGGGGCAAAGAATAAAAATTGCCGCGTCTCCCGTTGGACGATGGATCGGCGTGCACTAAAAATCGATCACTCCAGTCGCTTAAATATCATCCAATGGGACAGCAATGGTCACGATGGCGGAGGCGTTGTTTTTGGCAACGACGGCATGCTTTACATAACCACTGGTGATGGCACAAGCGATTCGGATGTGAACGTCACGGGGCAACGGATTGACCTGCTGTTGTCCAAGGTGTTGCGCATTGATGTTGATCGCCCGCGGGGCAAGGTGCCATACAGCATTCCACCGGATAATCCGTTTATCAAAACGCCCAAGGCCCGGCCTGAAACTTGGGCGCACGGATTTCGGAACCCATGGCGTATTACGGCTGACCGAAAAACGGGTC
>PBFV01000062.1 GCA_002718935.1 Verrucomicrobiales bacterium | reverse complement strand
CGCCACATAATCGGGCGAGGACGATCCATTACTGGGATGATTACGTTAAGACCGCTATTGAGAATGCGATTGTATTGGCCAAATCGCTCGATAACCATGCCCTCGGCCTCTTTGATGACCTTGATGCAGGAGACGATGGATGACAGGATGATGAGGGCGACCACGGCCATGAGCGCAAACGAGAACCAACTGGATTCTGCTAATAGGGGGGGGAAGGGGAGTTGCATTTTTTATTCCTTTAGGGGTTTTCACTGACGCTGATCACGGCTTTCGTGCCGTCCATCCGAACCACCGTGGCTCGGGTGCCAGTTTCAATGATGATATTTTTATCTGAAATAGCCACCCAGTTTTCGCTGCCCAACCGAATGCGGCCGGTGCCTTTGGCGGCATCCACTGTTTCGATCACCTCACCGGTTTCGCCTACGTAGGCTTCCGGTCCGCTGATCAGGTCTGGTTCACCGCCGTCGAGCATGCGCAGCCAGATGGGGCGGATGGCGATGAGCAGCACAATGGACGTGACGCTGAAGGACAGCAACTGCACGGTGCCGCTGAATTCGAAATGGGCCAGCACGGCGGCCACCAGGCAACTGAAGCCAACCGGGCCGGCGAAGAAGCTGGCGGTGAAAATTTCGGCGATGATAAAGACCGCACTGAGGATGAGCCAGATTACCCAAGCAGATTCCATGATCAATTCAGATGACAGGATGGGCGGCGGCAGCGGATTGTCAACGCCACCTTGTCCGATTCAGTGAATAATTATGGAGAATGTTTATGGAGTTTCACCGGCTTCTCCGCGTTTTTGCGCATCTTTAGATTCAGCAACTCCACCACCACGGCAAAGGCCATGGCGAAGTAGATGTAACCTTTTGGGATATGAAAGCCCATACCTTCACCCAGTAGGGCGGTGCCAACCAGAATCAGGAAGCTCAGGGCCAGCATCTTGATGGTGGGGTTGTTCTCGACGAATTCTCCAATTGCCTGCGCAGAGAGCATCATTACGCCTACGGCGATGACGATGGCGATGACCATCACCGGGATATGCTTGGCCATGCCCACGGCGGTGATCACGGAGTCCAGGGAGAAAACCAGATCGAGCACGGCAATTTGGGCCAGCACCGCGCCGTAAGTTGCCACCTTGGTGGATTGTTCCTCTTCGCGGTTGCCGGAGAGGGAGTGATGAATCTCCTGTGTGGATTTCCAAATGAGGAAGAGGCCGCCTAAGAGGAGGATGATGTCTCGCCACGAAATGAGTTGCCAGCTGATTTCTTGTGCTGCTTGAAACTTTTCAAGTTCCGCCGGGTCGGTCGTTTCGTGGATGAGATCCTCGTTAATGATCAGCTTTTCGGCAATGGGCTGCAGTTCAGGATCCACACTGCCAATGGTGAACAGGGTGTTTTGTGCGTTCATCACCCAGCTGATCGACAGCAGCAGNAGAATGCGCAGGACCATGGCGAGGGCGAGGCCGGTGAGGCGCGCCTTCTTTTGTTGGTGCTCNGGCAGGCGGTCGACAAGGATGCTGATGAAAATGATGTTGTCGATGCCCAGCACGATTTCCAGCATCGTGAGCGTGAACAGGGCGATCCATGCCTCGGGTTGTGTGATCCATTCCATGAGCGCAATCCTTGGCGTCGGGAGCGAGATGATGGCCAATTATGACGTGGCGTCCATGACGGNTTACTGACAATCCGCCATTGCAGCGGGCGGCGGATTTCACCATTATCCCCCGCCCATGCCGCAATTGCGCCGCCAATATCCGTTTCATCTNATCGAGCCNNAATGGCAGGCTCACTGGGATGCNCAGGAAACATTCCGCGCCTTCAACCCCGGCCAACCGCCNNCCGNGGCGCATCCCTTTGCCGTNCGCCATCCGGGCGNGGCACCGGAGAGCCTGCAAAAATATTACATCCTCGACATGTTCCCGTACCCNTCCGGGGCCGGNCTGCATGTGGGGCATCCGGAAGGTTACACGGCTACGGACATCCTCGCGCGGTTCGAGCGCATGCGCGGACGACACGTATTGCATCCGATGGGCTGGGATGCGTTTGGCCTGCCGGCTGAGCAGTACGCAATCAAGACGGGGCAGCACCCGCGGCAGACCACCGAGGAAAACGTTGGTAATTTTAAGCGGCAGATTAAGAGCCTTGGATTCAGCTACGATTGGAGCCGTGAGGCGAATACNACCGAACCGGGTTACTTCAAATGGAGCCAATGGATTTTTCTGCAGCTGTATAACTCGTGGTTCAACCCCGCCACCAATAAGGCGGAGCCGATTGAAACGCTTGAGTATCCCGCCGATGTCACCACCGATGATGCCAAGCGCGAATATCGCGATGATCACCGGCTCGCGTTTGTTTCCCATGCGCCGGTGAACTGGTGTCCGGAACTGGGTACGGTACTGGCCAATGAGGAGGTGATTGACGGCAAGAGCGAAGTGGGCGGGCATCCCGTCCTGCGCAAGCCGATGCGCCAGTGGATGCTGCGAATTACCGCCTTTGCCCAGCGCCTGCTGGATGATCTGGACACGATCGACTGGAGCGATTCGTTGAAGGAAATGCAGCGCAACTGGATCGGGCGCAGCGAAGGGGCNGAGGTGGATTTCAGTGTGCAAGGGGCGGAGGAANGCATCCGTGTTTTCACCACGCGCCCTGACACCCTCTTTGGCGCGACGTANATGGTGCTGTCGCCCGAGCATGAATTGGTCGATCAACTTACGACCGATGAACAACGCGCAGCAGTGGAGGAATACCGTGAGGCCGCAGCACGCAAGAGCGACTTGGAACGGACCGAGCTGGCCAAGGAAAAGACCGGCGTGTTCACCGGCGCGTACGCCATCAATCCGGTCAACGACGAGCCCGTGCCGATTTGGATCGCCGACTACGTGCTCATCAGCTACGGCACCGGCGCGATCATGGCGGTGCCGGCGCACGATGAGCGCGATCTGGAATTTGCCCAGAAATTTGAACTGCCCGTGCGGGTGGTCGTGGAGGCCCCCGAGGGCGAGTCGCTTGGCTACACCGGCAACGGCATCAGTGTGGAGAGCGATTTTCTCAACGGCCTACCGACGCCCGAGGCGAAGGCGAAGATCATTGATTGGCTTGAGAAACAAGGCCAGGGCACTCGCACGATCAATTTCAAACTGCGCGACTGGCTTTTCAGNCGTCAACGTTACTGGGGCGAGCCGTTCCCAATCGTTTGGCGCGACGGCCATCACGAGGCGATTGCTGAACATGATTTGCCGNTGCTGCCGCCCGAGCTGGATGATTATAAGCCCACCGCCGAGGGCGATCCGCCACTGGCGCGGGCTGCCGATTGGGTGAATTTGCCNGACGGCGTAACGCGCGAGACCAACACCATGCCGCAATGGGCGGGCAGTTGCTGGTATTACCTGCGCTATCTCGATGCGCAAAACGACGAGCGCTTTGTGGGCGAAGCGGCTGAGCGTTACTGGATGAACGTGGACCTCTACGTGGGNGGCACGGAGCACGCGGTGTTGCANCTGCTCTACGCGCGGTTTTGGCACAAGGTGCTCTTTGACCTCGGGCACGTGTCCACGCCGGAACCGTTTCAGCGGTTGGTCAATCAGGGCATCATTCTTGGNGAAGACGGTCAAAAGATGAGCAAGAGCCGCGGCAATGTGATCAATCCCGATGTGATCCTCGATGAATTTGGCGCGGATTCCTTCCGGCTGTACGAGATGTTCATGGGGCCCTTGGAAATGATGAAGCCGTGGAACACGCAGGGCGTTGAAGGCGTGTACCGTTTTCTCGGCAAGGTATGGCGGCTGTTCATCGATGCAGACAGCTACAAGGATTTTGAACAAGCCACCACCGCCGCGCCGGAGGATGCTAAGGCCGGCTTGGCGGATTTAAAATTGCACACGGCGATCAGCAATGATGCCCCCAACGATGAACAGCTCAAGGNACTGCACGCCTGCATCAAAAANGTGACCGATGATTTNGAGGGCATGCGTTTCAACACGGCNATTTCCGCGCTGATGGTGTTCGTGAACGAGGCCTCCAAATGGGACAGCCGCCCGCGGGCGGTCTTGGCGGAATTCCTGAATCTACTCAATCCCTTTGCGCCGCATTTGGCGGAGGACCTCGCCGCGCGCTTGGGCGAGGTAAACGGCGGCACGTTGGCCTATCAACCTTGGCCGGAGCATGACGAAGCATTGCTGGTCGAAGACACCATCGAGTTTCCCGTGCAGGTCAACGGCAAGTTGCGCGGCCATATCATCATTTCGCCGGACACGCCGCGCGAGGAAATCGAAAAACTTGCGCTCGCCTGCGAAAAGGCCCAGCAATTTTTGGCTGAAAAAGAGGTTAAGAAAATCATCGTAGTGCCGAATAAACTGGTGAATATTGCGNTCAAGTAGCAAAACCGCTATATTGCGGCGTGCCCCTTTTAACCCCTCGNGAATGGAAAACGCTCGTCGCCGTGGCGGTGCTCCTGTTGNTGGGATGGGCCGTTCGNAGTGTNTTGTAAAATGGAATTGAATCGTTCATACGAAGACGTGTTGGAGGTGATCATCGCCGGCGATAGCCGGTATGACCGCTTGGCGTATCATTTTGTGCGCGAGGGGCTCGATTACACCCAGGAATCCATCTCCAAACAGGAGGAAGGCGCCATGCGTCACATTAGCGGNCAGGAACTCCTAGGCGGCATGCGGGCTTACGCATTGGAGCAGTACGGCCCCATGGCGCTCACGGTGCTCAATGAGTGGGGCATTGAGCGCTGCGAAGATTTCGGNGAAATCGTTTTTAACATGGTGGAAANCGAGTTGCTGGCCAAGACCGAGGAAGATTCACGCGATGATTTTTCCGGCGGTTACACTTTCGACGAAGCCTTTCGCCAACCCTTTCTGCCGCCGGAACAGCCGCAGCCGCATGCCGTACAACGCAACCTCTCGCCGTTGAAGGACGCTTCCGGCGACCGCGNCAAGCCTTCCAACCCCGCTCAACCGGAGTCTACCGACAAGCCGTAACGGCGCAACACGATGCCTGACGGTTTGCTCAATCCCGCCGGCCGTACCCACGGCAACGGTGACACGCGTCTGGTCACCCTCAGCAACGGACTCACCGTGATCGTGCGTGAAGACCACAGCGCACCGGTAGCTTCCGTGCAGGCTTGGGCCAAAACCGGCAGCATCCACGAAGGCAAATGGCTTGGGGCCGGGCTGTCACACATTCTTGAGCACATGCTGTTCAAGGGCACGGAATCCCGCGGGGTGGGCCGGATCGATCAGGAAGTGCAGGAATCCGGCGGTTACATGAACGCCTACACGTCTTTCGATCGCACAGTGTATTATATAGACGTGCCCAACGACGGGGCGCCCGTGGCCATCGATATTTTGTGCGANATCATGCAGCACGCCACCTTGCCCGAGGCGGAGCTGGACAAGGAGCTGGACGTGATCCGNCGCGAGATCGACATGGGCCAGGANGATCCNGGCCGCCGCGCTAGCCGGCGTTTGTTTGAGATTGCCTACACCACCAGCCCCTACCGGCACACGGTCATTGGGTATCCTGATATTTTCAATGAACTGCGTCGGGACGATATTGTGGGGTACTACCGCCAGCGCTACATTCCCGCAAATGTGTTTTACGTGATCGTGGGCGATGTGCAGGCCGATGACGTGGTGGAGCAGATTGCCGAGGCCTTTGCCGCCAACAAGAACAAGCCCGCACCGCCGCTGATGATTCCCGGTGAGCCACGCCAAACGGCGCCGCGTGAGGTGATNGAGGAAGCNCCCGTGCAACTNGGGCATNTGCATTACTCGTGGCACGTGCCGGATATTCGTCACCCGGATTTGCCGGCGCTGGACGTGCTGGCCACCTTGCTCGGCAGCGGCCGCAGTAGTCGGTTGTACCAAAATGTACGCGAGAAAAAGGGGCTGGTGAACAGTGCNGATGCGTGGACCTATTCGCCAACCGAGAGCGGCCTGTTTGGCATGAGCGCCGTGGTGAACGCCGAGAAATTTGGTGACGCTCGCAAGGCACTGTTGGATGAGCTGGATGAATTGAAGTCCGCCCCGGTGGAGCCGGCCGAGTTGAACAAGGTGGTGAAGCAATTTATCTCCGCCACACTCGCCACGCGCAAGACCATGGAGGGTCAGGCNCAAAATCTCGGCGACTGTTGGATTGCGGTGAACGACCTGGACTTTACCGATCGATATCTCGACCGCGTCAAACAGGTGGCCCCCGAGGATGTTCGGACCGTAGCCAACCAATATCTCCAGCCGGACAACCGCACACTCTACGCGTTGCTGCCGGAAGGCAGCGCACCGGCAACCCAAGGCGCCACCGTCACGCACGCCAGTTTGCCGGTGGTTAAATTCGAGCTGCCCAACGGCCTCAAGCTCTTGGTGAAGGAAGACCATCGTCTGCCATTCGTGCATATGCGTTCGATGTTTCAGGGCGGTGTCCTTGCCGAAAAAATGGGCAACCACGGCATCACCCAACTGATGGCCAAGTTNTTGGTGAAAGGCACGGCCAATCGCACNGGCCAGCAAATTGCCGAGCAGATTGANAGNGTGGGCGGCGGCATTGACGCTTATGGCGGCAATAATTCCTTCGGCGTTTCCGTCGAGCTACTGAGCGGTGATGTGCCGCTGGGGCTGGAGCTGTTATCCGACGTTTTGCTGCANCCGTCTTTTCCCGCCGAGGCACTGGAACGCCAGCGCGTGGTGCAGCATGCCGCACTCAAGGCCCAGCAGGACAAACTGTTGCAGGGCACCTTCCGCCTGATGCGCGAGAAACTTTTCGGACAGCACGGTTACGGCTTGGATTCATTGGGCAGCGAGGAATCGCTGGANCAATTGTCNGCCGAGGAACTGTCGGTNTTTCATCACCGCCTNACGGTGCCGAACAACTCTGTGTTATCCATTTTTGGCGATGTGGACACGGAATCCATNCGCGCCGAGGTGGAGCGCACCTTCGGNCTTTGGCCNGCGGGCAATGAATTTCGNCTGCCGAAATTTTTGCCGGAAAGCGAAGGCATGCGGCGGGCGGCCAACGTTCGCGAAAAGGAACAGGCGGTGGCGGTGCTCGGCTATCTCGGTTGCACGTTTTTTGATGAGGACCGCTACGCGCTNGAGCTGCTCAGCGAGGCATGCAGCGATCTGGGCAGTCGGTTGTTTATGCGCATCCGCGAGGAANTGGGGCTGGCCTATTACGTCGGGGCCCAGAGCCAGCCGGGGTTGACGCCCGGTTACTTTGCCTTTTACGCCGGCACCTCNCCGGGCCAATTGGGTACGGTGGAAAAGGAATTGCTCGAGGAAGCCGGCAAACTGCGGCAGGACGGTTTGACCGATGAGGAACTTGCCCGCGCCAAGGCGAAGGTTATCGGGCAACGGAAAATCTCCCGGCAGGATGTCGGCGGGTTGGCGACCACGATCGGTTTGGATGAATTGTACGGCCTCGGCTACGCTGCCGGCGATGCGGAGGATGAAAAATATGAGGCGGTCACGGCCCGGCAAGTGCAGCAAATTGCCCAAAAATACCTGCGGCCCAGCCAGTGTGTTATGGCGGTAACGCATCCGTAGTGGGTTGACTCCCGGCGGGGCGTATGCATCATTCCGCGCATGCGAACCCATCTTTCCCCGATTGTGAAATCGGCGGCCGCGGCCGCTGCCTTGTTGATCATGAACGCTTGCACNACCATTTCCGGTCCCAGCACGGGGTCGGTTGAGANAGCCGGTTTCGGCAACACNAAGGCNGGCGAAGCCACCGAACTTTACACGCTGAAAAANGCNAACGGCGTNGTNGCCAAGGTNACCACCTACGGCGCCACGCTCGTGGAGCTGCACGTGNCGGACAAAGACGGCAACCTCGCCGACGTGGTCAACGGCTTCGGCAGCGTGGCCGGTTACGAAGGTGACGGCAATCAGTACTTTGGCTGCACCACGGGCCGTGTGTGCAACCGCATCGCCAAGGGCAAGTTTNCGCTCGACGGTCAGGAGTACACGCTGGCCACCAACAACGATCCCAACCACCTNCANGGCGGNGGNGACAAGGCNTTGAGCAAGCAGGTTTGGAAAGCNGCGCCGGTGGAAGGCCAGGCGGCGGTGGTGTTTACCCTCACNAGCCCGGACGGCGAAGAAGGCTATCCNGGNAACCTCAGCATGAANGTGACCTACACGCTCACCGATNCNNATGAATTGCGCATCGATTACGAGGCCACCACCGACAAGGCCACGCCCGTGAACCTCACNAACCACGCNTACTTTAACCTCNGCGGCGCNGGCNCCGGCACCATTCTCGACCATGAGCTGANGCTCAATGCCGACAATTTCACGCCGGTGGACGACACGCTCATTCCCACCGGCAAGATTGATCCGGTGGCNGNCACGGAACTGGACTTCCGNACCGCACACGTCATCGGNGANCGNATCCCNGACAAGGNNGCNACCAANACCGAGGACGCCAAGAGCGCCACTCTCGGCTACGATCACAACTTCGTGCTTAACGGCAAGGCCGGCACCCATCGCCTCGCAGCGCGTCTGAAAGATCCGGAGAGCGGCCGGGTAATGGAGATTTATACCGATCAAGTGGCCATCCAGTTTTACAGCGGCAACTTCCTGATGGGGCAGGAAGGCAAAGGCGGCAAAACTTACCCCTTCCGCGGTGCGCTGTGCCTCGAGACGCAACACAACCCCGACTCGGTGAATCATCCCAACTTCCCGAGCACCATCCTGCGCCCCGGCGAAACCTACCGCACCACCACGGTGCACCGGTTCAGCGCCGAATAGTTCATCGAGGCTGCCGGGAGGGCGAACCTCCCGGTGAGCCTTGGTTCGGAGTTAGTTTTCTATCGGCTCAGCAGGAGCTTCGCCCTCCCGGAGAAGGTGTGGATAAAGGGAGCGGTGAATCTGCTTGCGGCACGCGTTGTTGGGCGGCAAAATGACCGCGTCAGGGCCCATGGAATGCGGGCTTGCGAATCCCGCCAGGGCCGGAAGGCAGCAACGGTAGCTTGATCTGCATCTGCCGTGGTCACCCTGACCTTTTGAATTTCCCCAACCGGAAAACACGTGTCGTCCTATCAAGTCATTGCCCGCAAGTACCGCCCCCAGCGGTTTGCCGATGTGGTGGGCCAGGAGCACGTCACGCAAACCCTCGGCAACGCCATCGCCTCCGGCCGTATTGCGCACGCTTACCTGTTCGCCGGACCGCGCGGCACCGGCAAAACCACCATCGCCCGAATATTCGCCAAGTGCCTGAATGCGACGGACGGCCCCAAGGTGGATTTTCAGGACGATGACGAACGTTGCGTGGAGATCACCGAGGGTCGTTCGCTGGACGTGCTGGAAATTGACGGCGCCAGCAATCGTGGCATCGATGAAATTCGCGAGCTGCGCGATACGGTAAACTACCAACCGGCCGCCGCGCGCTTCAAGGTGTACATCATTGATGAAGTGCACATGCTCACCCAACAGGCCTTTAACGCGCTGCTCAAGACGCTCGAAGAACCGCCTGCGCATGTAAAGTTCATGTTCGCCACCACCGAGCCGGAAGCCGTGCTGCCCACCATTCTCAGTCGCTGTCAGCGCTTTGATCTTCGTCGCATCCCGGCCGCGCTCATCGTGGAACACCTCGCGAAAATTGCGAAACAGGAAAAAGTGAAGGTGGATGAGGCCGCCCTGCACGCCATAGCCCGCGGCGCGGATGGCGGCATGCGCGATGCCGAGAGCACCCTCGATCAGCTCATCAGTTTTTGCGGCGAAAACATCACGGAAGCGGATGTGCTTTCCATGTTCGGCCTCAGCTCGCAGGTACAGGTGGTGTCACTGGCCAACGCCGTGCTCAAGGCCGAGCCGGAAGCGGCTTTGACTGAACTGCACAGCCTCACCACTTCCGGCAAGGAACTCGGCCGCCTGATTGGCGATTTGCTCAGTCATTTTCGAAATCTCATGGTGTATCAGCTGGCGCAGGGCGACCTGTCATTGCTGGAGATTTCCGAGGCGGAAAAGACCGCGCTCGCCGAGCAGGCAAAGCTGGCCGATGCCGCTGCGCTGTCACGCATACTCGAGGTGTTGGCCGACTGCGAATACCAGCTGCGCAATGCGGCATCCAAAAAGATTCTCGTGGAAGTCAGCCTCATCAAGGCCATCCACGCTGCCGGCGCCATGGAGCTGAACGCGGTCATCGACCAATTGCAGCAGCTCAGGACTGACGATACGCCCGCCCCAGCTCCCGCGAGTTCTGCCCCGAAGCAGAAGGCGGCTGCCCAACCCAAGGCCGCCGAAGCGCCTGAGCCCAAGGTGGAAAAGGTGAAGGAGGAGCCGGCACCCGCACCGGAACCGGTCGCCACCACGTACGATCTGCCAACGGTATGGAAAAATTTGCTGGGCGCGTTAAGCAATTTCAAGCGCAGCTATTTTCAGCATGCGTTTCCATTATCTCTGGAAAAGGGCGTGCTCACCATTGGCTATCCCGAGGCGCATTCCGCGCAAATGGATTTGGCTGATGACAAGGAAACCAATCAACTGCTCACCAATGCCTTGGCCAAGCTGGGGCACACGGTGGATCATGTGGTTTATAAAGTGGCTGAGCCGCCGGAAGATTGGAAACCCGCAGAGCCCGTGCCGGTGACGCCCGTCGAATCGGAACCCAAGGGAGAGAAGCCGGTTGCCGGGGAGAAAGTGGACATGGCAGAATTTAAAAATGATCCGCTCATCAAACAGGCACTGGAAGTGTTCAAAGGGCAGATTGTGGATGTGCGAACCTAAAAGGAGATTTTTATGGCGAGTATCAACAAGCTGATGAAACAGGCAATGCGCGCGCAGCAGCAGGCGCAGGAAGTGGAGGCGGCGCTGGCCGACCGCACCGTGGAAGCCACCAGCGGTGGCGGCGCGGTGAAGGTGGTGGCCACCTGCAAAGGCGAGCTGAAAAGCGTGACCATCGACAAGGAAGCAGTGGATCCGGAAGACGTGGAAACACTGCAGGACCTCGTGCTCACCGCCGTGAACAATGCTGTGGGCGAGGGCCAGCGCATTCAGGCCGAGGAGATGGGCAAGGTCACCGCCGGATTTAATTTGCCCGGGTTTGGTTGAGCATGGATTCCCTGCCGGAACCGGTGGCGGCCCTCGTGGCGGCGTTGGGGCAATTGCCCGGCATCGGCCCACGATCCGCCGAGCGCCTCGCGCTGCACCTCGTGCAGGCGGAATCCGGTCAGGTGAAACAACTCGCAGAGGCCCTCACCGCCGCCAAGGATCGCATTGGTTTTTGCCAGGCCTGCGGTGCGCTTACCGAATGTCAGCCTTGTTCTTTGTGCGTGGATGACCGCCGGGATGGCGCAGTGTTATGCGTGGTGGAAACGGCCGTGGACGTGATCAACGTCGACAAATCCGGCGCCTTCAAGGGGCGGTACCACGTGCTGGGCGGCAAGATATCTCCACTCAATGGGGTCGGCCCTGAAGATTTGAGCATCGCGCAACTGGAACAGCGGCTTGAGGGCGTAACTGAAATTATTCTCGCCTTGGGCACGGATGTGGAAGGTGATGCCACTAGTAATTACCTTGCCCAACGGCTCGGGACAAAGGATATAAAGGTCACCCGGATTGCCCACGGGTTGCCGGCCGGCAGTGGGTTGGAATACGCCGATGACCTCACCCTCAGCCACGCGTTGGAAGGCCGCCGGGAAATCCAATGATCCAAGTCGTCGCCTTCGACATCGGCAAGGTGCTTCTGGATTTTGATTACGGCATCTTTGTCCGCCGCATGGCCCCGCGGACGCGCATGACGGAACTGGAATTGGACACTTTTCTCAATCAGTCCCCGCTGCTCATAGAATACGAAAGCGGCCGACTGACTTCATCGGAGTTTTTTAATGTGGTGCGACGCGAAACGGNTTTCAATGGCACCGAAGCGGAATTTGCCGCTTTTTTTGAGGACATTTTCACGCCCGACGAGGTGATGATTAGTTTGCATCAACAGATCGCGGAAGCCGGCATTGAGACGTACACCTTTTCCAACACGAATGAAATGGCGGTGCGTTTTATGTCGCGCGAATACTCCTTTTGGCCGCGGTGCACCGGGCACGTGCTGAGCTATGAAGCCAANGCGTTTAAGCCGGAGCCGGGCATGTATGACAGCTTGGAGGAACGCACCGGCTGCCGGGGTGATGCGATCGCCTATGTCGATGACCGGCCGGAAAATATCNCGGNCGGCGAAGCGCGNGGATGGCGCTGTGTGCAACACTCGGATGCCGANGGCACGCGGGCGGCATTTCGATCATTCGGGCTGCCAGTTTAGCGCCGGGCCTTTTTCATGTCCTTGTTCAGTTGCTTAAAATTGCCTTCCTCGGCACAAGTCACATAGCCTTCGGCCACGCGCTTGAGCTTTTCCCATTCCTTGCGAATGTTGGCGGCTTCGCGTTGGCTGATGCGNGAATCGGAGGCCGCCTCGGCCACGGTGGATAGCAGGTCGGCAAACTGCTTTACCACCACGCTGGTGGCCGGCGCCAGTCGCTGCGGATTGGTGGAGCCGTTGTCTGCCTCAGTGTTGCTGACAAAAAAACCGCCGCTCTTTTCACAGAGCCAATTGATAATCCGTTCGTCCTCGGTGGCCTCGTATAACGACAAGGCGCGGTCCAACGGATTTGAAATGCCGCTGGCGGAGCCTGTGTCGGGTGATTCCGCCCANTTGTAAATGGTGGACGGAGACAGGTTCATATGATCGGCGAGCTGCTGGACCGACTTNTCTTTGAAGATTTTTTTTAACAGGCGATGGGATNTCACTGACAAAGATTAACTAATTTAGTGGTNGNTTGGGTACTGTAAACTTTGTGAANTTTTATAATTGCTCNGGGGCGTCAAACAAAAAAAGCCGGCCCGAAGGCCGGCTGTGATTGGAGTTGTCAGTGACGATTTACATGTGGTCGTGACTGTGNTCCGGAGCGGGCTTTTCCTCTTCCGGCACATCGGTGATGAGGCACTCGGTGGTGAGNAGCAGCGCGGCGATGGACGACGCNTTCTGCAGNGCNGANCGNGTCACCTTGGCNGGGTCCACCACGCCGGCCTTGATCAGGTCGGTNTATTNNTCGGTGGNCACGTNGAAGCCGNTNTTNCCCTTCTTGCCTTGNACTTCNTTCACNATGACGGCGCCTTCCAGGCCGGCATTNGCNGCGAGGCTGCGCAGNGGGGATTCCACNGCNTTGCGGACGATGTCCACGCCGATNTGCTCNTCNCCGTCCAGCTTCACCTTGTCGATGGCGCCGATGCAGCGGAGCAGGGCNGTGCCACCACCAGGTACGATGCCTTCCTCGACNGCCGCACGCGTGGCGTGCAGGGCNTCCTCNACNCGGGCNTTCTTTTCNTTCATCTCGGACTCCGTCGCGGCGCCCACGTTGATGACGGCCACACCGCCGGCGAGCTTGGCGAGGCGCTCTTGGAGCTTCTCGCGGTCGTAATCGCTGGTGGTTTCCTCGATCTGACGCCGGATTTGGTCGATGCGTCCCTTGATTTCCTTAGCCTTGCCGCCGCCGTCGATGAGGATGGTGTTTTCCTTTTCGACCACGATGTTGGCCGCGGTGCCCAGGTCGCTCACTTCGAGACCTTCGAGCTTCAANCCGAGGTCCTCAGTGATGAACTTGCCGCCGGTGAGGATGGCGATGTCTTCCATCATGGCCTTGCGGCGGTCGCCGAAGCCNGGGGCNTTCACAGCNCATACCTTCAGNGTGCCACGAATGCGGTTCACCACGAGNGTGGCCAGCGCTTCGCCTTCGATATCCTCAGCCACGATGAGCAGCGGCTTGTTGCCGCCGGCTACAACCTTCTCGAGGATGGGCTGGATGTCTTTGAGGTTGCTGACTTTCTTTTCGTAAAGGAGCACGTAGGCGTCCTCGAGCTTGCACTCCTGCGTGTCGGCGTCGGTCATGAANTACGGGGAGAGGTATCCCTTATCGAACTGCATGCCTTCCACAACCTCGAGGGTGGTCTCAATGGAGCGGGCTTCCTCAACGGNGATGGTNCCGTCCTTGCCGACCTGGTCCATGGCGTCGGCAATAATTTCACCGATGCTGGATTCCCAGTTGGCGGACACGGTGGCCACTTGCTGAATCTCGTCCTTGCTCGTTACCTTCTGGGAGATCTTGGCGAGCTGCGCGACGGCGGCGTCGACCGCCTTTTGTATGCCGCGCTGGATGTGAATGGGGCTGGCACCGGCGGTCACGCTGCGCAGGCCTTCGCGGTAGATGGCTTCGGCAAGCACGGTCGCGGTAGTGGTGCCGTCACCAGCCACATCGCTGGTCTTGCTGGCGGTTTCGCGAACCATCTGCGCGCCCATATTTTCGTAGGGGCACTCCAGTTCGATTTCCTTGGCCACGGTCACACCGTCTTTGGTGGCGGTGGGGGAGCCGAATTTCTTGTCGATGAGCACGTTGCGGCCCTTGGGACCAAGCGTGACCTTTACCGCCTTGGCGAGTTTTTCCACCCCGCGCAGGATTCCCTGCCGGGCTTTTTCATCGAATACGAGTTGTTTGGCTGACATGTTTTTCCTTCTTTAAATTGGATGGGTTAGCCGACGATCGCCAGGATATCGTCCTGGTTGAGGATCTTGTATTCCTTGCCGTCGAGTTTGATTTCCGTGCCGCCGTACTTGTTGGTCAGGACGGTGTCACCCTTCTTCACTTCGAAGGGAACCTTCTTGCCGTTGTCATCGGTGCGACCGGTGCCAAGGGCAATGACCTTGCTTTCCTGCGGTTTTTCCTTCGCGGAATCGGGAATGATGATTCCGCCCTTCTTTTCTTCGGCCTCTTCTGCCGGCTCCACGAGGACCCGATCACCGAGGGGTTGGATTTTTATTGCCATGTTGGTTTTCTGTTTTTGGGTTAGGGGTTTCTGTGACTGTGCTCCCGTGGCACCCGCCGCGGGAAACTGTTGTTAAATCTATTTCTTTTCTTCTTCGACCACCTCGGCCTCCACTACGGGGCCGTCATCTTCCTTGTCAGCCTTGGCCTCGGAGGCATCGTCATNGGCAGCTGTCTCGACGCCTTCCTCATCGGTGGTGGCCTTGTAGGCTTCGCCGGCAGCGGCCTGCATGGCCTCATTNACGGCGTCCTTGGCGCTGTTGATGGCCTCGATGTCGTCGCCTTGCAGCTTCTCCTTCAATTCCTCAACNGCTTTCTCCACGTTGCCCTTGGTGTCGTCGGAAAGTTTTTCGCCGTTTTCCTTCANNAATTTNTCGGCGGCNTAGGCGGTGGTGTCCGCCTCGTTTCGGGCCTGCACCTGTTCCTGACGCTGCTTGTCGGNCTCGGCATTTTCCTCGGCGTCNTTCTTCATCTGCTCAATCTCATCCTCGGACAAGCCGCTGGAATCCTTGATCGTGATCTTNTGTTCCTTGCCGGTTTTCTTGTCCTTGGCGCTCACGTGAAGAATGCCGTTGGCATCNATGTCGAAGCTCACCTCAATTTGCGGCATGCCGCGCGGGGCCGGCTCAATGCCGTCNAGCTTGAAGTTGCCGAGCTTCTTGTTGTCATTGGCCATCGGGCGTTCGCCCTGAAAAACCTGCACATCCACGCCGGGTTGGTTGTCCGCGGCCGTGGAGAAAATTTGCGATTTCTTCGAGGGAATCGTCGTNTTGCGCTCGATGAGCTTGGTAAANATGCCGCCTTCAGTCTCAATGCCCA
Source organism: Verrucomicrobiales bacterium (assembly GCA_002718935.1). Classification (GTDB taxonomy): domain Bacteria; phylum Verrucomicrobiota; class Verrucomicrobiia; order Limisphaerales; family UBA1100; genus UBA1100. The sequence goes on along the minus strand of PBFV01000062.1, from coordinate 13,529 downwards.
GCGAGAGTGGCGTCACATCCAGCAGCAACACGCTNTCGAGGCCTTCNTCCTTNTTCAGCACACCACCCTGAATGGCTGCACCAATGGCNACCACCTCATCGGGGTTCACGCCTTGATTAGGCTGTNTGCCGAGCAGCGCATGAGCCGTTTCCACNACGCGCGGCATCCGGGTCATNCCGCCAACCAGCACCAACTCATCGATCTCACCTGAGCTNAGGCCGGCATCCTTCAGGCAGNACTTCACCGGAATTGTGGTGCGCTCAAAAAGATCATCGGTAAGCTGCTCCAACTTGGCCCGGGTCAACTCCACCTTAATGTGCTTGGGNCCGGACTGATCCGCCGTGATAAACGGCAAACTGATCTCGTAAGTCTGCGAGCTGGAAAGGGCGATCTTCGCTTTCTCAGCCTCTTCCTTGATGCGCTGCATCGCGTCCGGTTGCCCGGTGAGGTCAATGTTNTTCTCGCTTTTGAATTCTTCGACAACCCAGTCGATNATTGCGTTGTCCCAATCATCACCACCGAGGTGCGTGTCACCATTGGTGGCCTTCACCTGAAAGAACTGGTCGCCAATTTCCAGAATTGAAATATCAAANGTGCCGCCGCCCAAATCGTACACGGCGATTTTTTCATCATCCTTCTTGTCGAGACCGTATGCCAGCGAAGCGGCGGTGGGTTCGTTGATGATGCGCAGNACNTCGAGGCCGGCGATNTTGCCNGCATCCTTGGTGGCTTGGCGTTGGGTGTCGTTAAAGTAAGCGGGGACCGTGATGACTGCTTGAGTAATCGTCTCGCCCAAACGCATCTCGGCGTCGGCCTTGAGCTTGGCNAGGATCATCGAGGAAATTTCCTGCGGGCTATACGCCTTTTTTTCACCATTGGAATCCACCTCAATGGCGGCGTCCCCATTCTTGCCGTCCACCACCTTGTACGGCATACGCTTGGCTTCCTCAGCCACTTCCTTGTACTTGCGNCCAATGAAACGTTTGGCGGAAAAAACTGTGTTGGCGGGATTGGTCACCGCCTGACGCTTNGCGGCATCGCCCACCAGNCGCTCGCCGTCCTTGCCAAAGGCCACGACCGAAGGCGTCGTACGTTTGCCTTCGGAATTCTCCAGCACCGTCGCTTCCCCNCCATCCATCACGGCCATGCAGGAATTGGTGGTGCCCAAATCAATGCCTAAAATTTTCGCCATAAAATGCTCTCCTGTGCCAAATCAGTAAAAATCACAGTCTATAAGCAAAAGCAGTGCCATGGACGAATACACGGTTTTTCAGAGTTTTTTAGCAAATTTACTATGGAAACGTGCGCCAAATGGGTCATAAAGGCACAGTTAATGACTTTCACGCGAGAGGGGCTGGCACAATTGGAAATCCTGCCCTTGCGAGCCGTTCAAAGCTGACTTAGCTTGCCGAGGCGATGGTGCATCGATTGAGCTTTTTTCTGATTTGGGGGGCGGTTGTTTGGGCAGTGGAAGCCGCTCGGCCCGCTTATATTTTGTCGGATCCCGAGGCAAAAGTGATCATAAAGGTAACCGATGCTGCCGACCAGAAAAAGTACGGCGGTCAACTGGTGGCCTCCATGAACACCACGCGCGCGGCGCAGGCCATCAATGCCACCGGCAAAATGCGCATCCGGGACGAACGCGGCAAGCCGAAGGATGTCGGCGTGGTATTCCGTTCAGCGAAATTAGAAAACACGCTGGTCTCAATGTATTCGACAGTCCATGAAACGCTCACCATCACCGTCAGCCCCGGGTTGCCGACGCTGTACAAGCTGCAACCGGTCAAGGGGGAGGCCGTGTTGCTAAAGGGTGCGCAGGCGATGAAGGCATTTTCCGGCTCGGACTTTTGGCTGGCGGATCTTGGGCTGGAATTCCTCCATTGGCCCACTCAGGCGGTTCGGGAGCGGCGCTTGCGCCGAGGCGAATTGTGTAGCGTGCTGGTGAGCCAGCCTGCCAAAGTGGTGCCGGGTGGTTATAGTAAAATCATCAGCTGGGTGGATGAGGACTCGCTGGGCATCGTGCGGGCGGAGGCCTTCGATTCAAAGGGCAAGCTGCTGAAGATTTTTACACCCAATGATTTTCAAAAGATCAACGGCCAGTGGACACTCAAGGAAATGGAGATGCGCAATGAGCAAACCTTCACGCGCACGCTGATTCAGTTTGACTTCAAAAAGGAGAAGAAAAATTAGCCCACATGGCTTGTATTATCTATTTCCTTATAGTGTTGGTGCCTATTTTAGGCTGGATTGCATTTCTGCACCTATTTCCAGATTATTTTAAAAACAGAGAGAAAAGGCAGATTGGTTTTGGTGCTAATCGAGTTATTGCTACGGTCTTTTTGTTGCTTATTATCTATGTGTTGCGACCTGGTAACAATCCGTTTCTGGCTCTCTTGCTGATACTCCCACTCTCATTATTGGTAATGTTATGGGCAGGGCCGTTGATGGATTATATTGGGGCGAAAGCGATTGCTCAGGTAACGGGTCATGGAGAGGAAGTAGAGCCGCAGCCGTTATATTCTATTGTCGAAACTCAACGCCGTTCTGGTAAGCCGCAAAAGGCTCTGGATTTATTGGATGCAGAGCTCGAGAAATTCCCAGCTGATTATGAAGGGCTAATTCTTAAGGCGATGATCCAGATGGAGGACCTGAAAAATTTTCAGGATGCTCAGGCTACATTGCTACAAGTGGGTAGTGCGGAGGTTCACACGCCGGGGCAGGTGTCACGTGCGCATAATTTGCTGGCCGACTGGCAGATAAAGTTCGAGCAGGATGAGTCGTCAGCGCGCGAGACGCTGGAGATGTTGCGTGCGCGGTTCCCGGATAGTGGGGTGGAATTTGCCGTCAGCCAGCGGTTGGCACGGCTGGATTGCACGTTGGATTTTGACGACAAACGCGATGCGGCTGAGGTGGTGTCCGACTGCTTGAAACAACTGGAAAAGCACCCGTTGGACAACAATACGCGCGAGAAGTTGGCCGAGGTATACTTCGAGCGTTACAACAAGCCGGACCTCGCTTGGGAAGAGATGAACAAGCTGTTCGCCATGCCGTACCAACAGCCGGCCGACCTCTGCCGCTGGCTCAATCGCATGGCGGACTGGCATCTCAAGCGCGATCACCCTGACGGCGCACGCCAATGCCTGCAGCAGATTATCAGCCGCTTCCCCGATCAACCCCAATGTGAGGTGGCGCAGTTGCGCCTCACTCGCCTACAGCTGTAAACTATGGGGTAGCGGTGGAGGTGGCCGCGGCGTTTTCCGCCTGGATAAGCGCCAGTGTGGTTTGCTGGGCCAAGTCTGCCGCCACCTGCATGTCGGGGTTGCGATACTTGGTGCGCACCTGAAACGTCACCGAGGAGATGTTGGCCGGCGCCTGTTTGTCGGGCGCCACCTTGATCCACACGTACCGGGAATTGATCCGGCCGGTGATCACGTTCTTCGTCTGCTCCACGGACGTCACGGTGCCGAGCGTTTCCACCGCCTTTTGCGTGGCGTTCATCACGGCATCGACCGGGCGGTCGTAGCGTCGTTCGATCTTGTCTTTGCGCCACGGGATGGTGGTGAGCTTGCTCTTGCCATCCTGCGTGGTGAAACAACCGGTAAAGAACGTCGGCAACGCGACTGCCGCCAGTAATGTGAGTTTGATCGACCTCATTGGACCGCTATGAAACCTCGGCGGCCAACCGGCGCAAAGGGCAAATGATTCACAATCCAATCGCGCCTTGTCAGTAACTGAACGGGCCACTACCTTCACGCCCATGAGGAGTTTTTCCCGTTTCAGCAACGTGTTGATGATGGTACTGGCCTTGGCCCTGATGGCGCAAGCCCAGCGGGGCGATCGCGGCGGCCAAAAGCAGCCCGAGGTTTGGAAGAATTTTGACGTGCCGCCGGCGCCGGCTCTGACCCCTGCGCAGGCGCTCAAGACCTTTAAGCTTGCGCCGGGCTTCCGCATTGAGCTGGTGGCGGCCGATCCGCTGGTGCGGGATCCGGTGGCCATGCAGTTTGATGCCGATGGGCGTATGTGGGTGGTGGAAATGCGCGCGTACATGCCCAACGTCGACGGCACGGGTGAGGACGCCAAGGTGGGCAGCATCGCCGTGCTGGAGGATACAGATAACGACGGCCGCATGGACAAGCGCACGGAGTTTCTCGCCGGCCTGCAAATGCCGCGTGCCGTGGCGTTGGTGAAAGGCGGCGTGCTGGTGTCCGAGCCACCCACGATTTGGTTCTGTGAAGACACCGATGGCGACCTGAAAGCCGACAAGAAAACTGCGGTCGTCAACAACTACGCCAGACAGGGGCCTGTTGAGCACACCGAAAACGGCCTGATGCTCGGGCTGGATAACTGGCTGTACAATGCCAAATCCTCCAAGCGCATGCGATTGATCGACGGGAAATGGGTGGTGCGCCCGGCGGTGGCCCGCGGCCAATGGGGAATCGCACAGGACAACTACGGCCGCCTTTATTACAACAGCAACAGCGCGCCGCTCTTTTGCGATACGGTGCCCGGCGTGTACACTCTGCGCAATCCGCATTATCCCACGCGCAATGGCATCGGTTACCGTTTGTGGGGCGACAGCAGCGTGTGGACCGGCCGGTTAAACACCGGCATCAATCGCGGCTACCAAAACGGTATGTTGCGCGAAGGGCATCTCGCCCGCTGGACGGGCGCCAGCGGGCCGGTCATTTATCGGGGGGATCAATATCCCCCCGAGATGATTGGCGACGCCTTTATTCCTGAGCCGTGCGGCAACATGATTCGCCGGCAGATCATCACCTGGAAAGACGGCCGACCGAGCGGGAAAAACGCCTACGAAAAAGCCGAGTGGCTTACCTCCACCGACGAACGGTTTCGCCCCGTGAGCCTGTACAACGGCCCGGACGGTTGCGTGTACATCGTGGACATGTACCGGGGGATTCTACAGCACAAGCATTANGTGACCACCTTCCTACGCAAACAAATCATTGAGCGCAAACTCGACAAGCACATNGGGCTCGGCCGCATTTATCGAGTGGTNCACACCGGCCGCAAACCNAAGNCTGCCCNGAAACTTTCCGGGCAGGACAGCAAACAGCTCGTGNGTCACTTGGAATCACCCAACGGCTGGTTGCGCAGNACGGCCCAGCGNTTGCTTGTGGAACGCAACGATCCGGAGGCCGGTGCCGTGCTACGCAAGNTTGCCGNAACGGGNAAAAGCCANCTTGCCCGGCAGCATGCCCTTTGGGCACTCGAAGGCACTGCNGGATTAGATGCCAAAACCGTGGCGGCCGCNTTGAACGATGAACACCCGCGCGTGCGCATCGCAGCCCTGCGCGTGGCNGAAGCCTTTACCGGAAACTTGGGCAACACCGAGNCNGACACGTTGGCCCGCCTGGNCCTGCATCCGGCCCTGAGCGTTCTGGTGCAGGAAAAAGACAAAGCCGTGATTCGGCAGTTGATNATGAGNNTGCCNGCCATTGATGCGCCGGGCACGGAGCCGGTTCTGCGAACATTGGTAATGCAACATAGTGGCGACAGCTTGGTGCGCGATGGATTGATCAGTGGCTTGGCCGGGCGCGAGCTGGAGTTTTTGCAACGCGTGGCGGCGGATAAAACCTGGCCGGCTGCCGACGGCGAGGCGCGGGCCATCACGCGGGCCTTGGCCGGTTGTGTGGCGCGCAGNCGCAACGNCGCCCGNTTGGAACAGCTCCTGAAGCTCATCGCCACCCTGCCGTCGGTGCAGCAGGTGAACCTATTGGACGGCCTGAACGGGGCCGCCTTTCCGCGTGGCCGGGCGCTTAAGCCGGTGGCCTTCAAGGCGCAGCCGTTGGCCATGGTGAAGCTGGCTCGAAGCGAAGATGAGCGTGTGCTAGAGCGCGCGGCNCGACTGGCGAAATTCATCGTGTGGGGCGAAGCCGCCAAGCCGCCGCCCCCGCCTCGNGCCTTGACGGCCACGGAGCAAAAGCAGTTTGAGCTGGGCAAGGCGCTGTATACCGCCACCTGCGCCGCGTGTCATCATGCCAACGGGCTGGGGGAGGAGGCCAAGGCACCGCCGTTGATNGATTCGCCCTTCATGGTGGGGCCGGCCGAGCGGGCCATTGGCATTGTGCTGCATGGGGTNACNGGACCGATCNCTGTGCATGGCCGGCNATACAATATGAGCATGCCGGCGNTGCAGGGATTTCAGNCGGAACAGATTTCGGCGATTCTCACCTNCACCCGGCGCGCATGGGNTCACCGGGCGGATCCGGTGACGGCTGCGGATGTGAAGCGCGTANCGGAAACGCATCGGCGCGCCAAGCCGTGGACAGAGGCGGAGCTGCTGAAGCTGAAATAGCTATTCCTGTTCCGGTGGCGGCTCGATGATCATCGGCGCCGGGTGCCGGTAAACGGGTTGAACCTTGAAGACGTACCCGTTGTAGAGACGAAAGTACACGGTGTTAAAGTTGCCGCCGGCGGCGATGTTGAAGACTTTCATGCTGGTGTATTCCCAATCGATGACGGGGCTGTTGGTGTGCGTGTGCACGCGGTCGGGGTAACCAAACACCTTAACGATCTCATTGGTTTGTTTGTTGGCAAAGATGAGATCGATGCGGCGGTCAATGCGCACGCGCGACACGTCGTTGGGGTTGCCCACCACCCAACGGCGAGTCCGGCCAAAGATATTTGGATCGGGTTGGGTGTTGACCACAGGGGTTACGTTGTTCGTCGGAGGGGGCAGGGTAACGATGGTGTTGGTAATACTGGAATCCGGCGCGGCCGCCTGCTCAATCTCCTCCGGTGGCGGCGGCAGCACGGTGGCCTCGGGCGGGTAGCGTTGCAGTTCCGTGCCTTCCTGATCCCAAATGCTGCGGCCGAGAATCTTGTAGTGTTCGTAATGAATTTCCTGAGCCCGGGAGCCGGTGGTGTTCCAATACAGCATCACGGTGCCGGTGCCGCCCTGATAGGTGGCACTGGCGATGCCGTTGAAATCGAATGACTTGGCTGATTGAAGGGTGCCGATTTCGTAAATTTCTTCCAAGGCTAGGTTGCCGTTGATGTGCCAAACGGTACGCTTGCCGTCACGCCGGCCTTCGGTGAAGTTGATTTCTTCCCACAAAATATCGCTGCCGGGAAAATAGCTATAGGCGGTGCCGGTGAATGGATTCTGTTCGCCTTCGACGTAGGTCAGGTTGTCGGCACGGTGCACAAGCTTCTCGATGAGTACCTCGGAGCTGATGAATTTGACCCATACCACCACGGCCGCCACGATCACCACCAGTAGGCTGCTCCACACGGTGATACGCATCCATTGCCGGCCGGTGGTTTTCTTGTCGGGTTCGGCGGCCTTCGGTTGGGTGGTCACAAAGGCCGGNACCGGGGCACTGGGGCCNCCGGCAGCAGCNGCTTGGGCGGCTGAGGCGGCTTCCGATCGCCGTTGCTCACGCAGGGCCATGGCCTTGTCNGCCAGCCCGTNAACCGTTTCGAGGGTCACCCATTCGCGGGCGCCGTCGGGCCAGCAGAGATCCCACGAGTGCAGTTTACCCTCGGCGAGCAGTTGGCACGCCTGATCAAAGGTATATGGCCCCAAATGGTGCCCGTCCCGGTTGACGAGAAGATGCATACGGAGAGACTTAATTCGNCCANATATTAAGATAGCTCAAAAACGTCGGATATTCAATCCAAACGGGTGAAATGACCTGAATTACTTGGAAAGGGCCACGATGTAGCCTTGGATGCGCATGGCGTCGGCGGATTTGCCGTTGCGTTGATAAACCTGATGCAGGTTGCTGCACATGCGCAGGAGGATGCGCCGGGGGCTGGCGGGCAGCAGGAANGCGTCGTGGAATTCGTACCCGGCTTGCTTGAGGTATTTCATGCAATCGGTTTTCGACAACACTCGGCCGCGATTAAAGGCATCGATGTAGAGTTCCTGTCGCGGGTTTTGAAAGCGGCATAGAAAGTGTCCGGGGAGACCAATGCCGGNGATCGGCAGGCCAAGCCGTTTGCACACGCTCAGATAAACAAGGCAAAGCGAAAGCGGATTGCCGGTGCGATTGTCGATCACGCAGTTGAGGTAGCTGTTGGCCGGATCGTAATAATCTTCCTCGTTGCCAATGAAATGCTGGATGTGGAACAGGTAATTGTTGATGCCTGCCACAATCCCTTCCGGCTCGGCACCAAAATCCAAACGCATCATCAGCTCGTGCGCGAAATTATCCAGCACCGCGCGATAGGCCTCGATATTGATTTCCGGATGTACCGTACGCGCCAACAGCCAGGCGCCCTGTTCGAGGTCAAGGTCTTCGCCGTTGTTCAGGCAAAAGGCGTGGAAGAGGGTGTCCTGTTCNGCNCGATCAAANTGGCTNACGATATCGTGTGTGCGGCGGCGCAGGATGGGGTTGTCATCCAGCGCATACGGCGCCAGCCAATGCCGNACGCCGGGGCCGTGGGANAGAATCTCGTCGCGAATCGCCTTGAACACCCGCGGATCATCATCGGCCAGTAGGCTGATGAGAGCGGCCTTTTTGGCCTCCGGCAGGTCAAAAACCGCCGGCTCGGGCAGAGTGGGACTCATGGTGCAAAGAAAATTTCGCACCCCCATCGCCCGAATGCAACCCCCCATCATTCACTTTTTTTCATCAAAACCATGNTCCATCCGACCCGCTTTTCGGGAACCTTTTGATTGCCCAAAACCGATTCCTGCTTATACTCCCCGCCCCCACTTTGCGCGGCGGGCCTTTCTCAGGGTTTTTCGCGCCATATGACAGGAAAATGAGCAAAAAAGCACCCATTGGATTTCCTCAAAAGCAGGGCCTCTACGNCCCCGCCAATGAAAAAGACAGCTGCGGCGTTGGTTTTGTGGCCAATTTGAAGGGTGAGCCGAGCCACCAAAACGTGCTCGATGCTCTCGAGATGCTGGTGAACATGGAGCATCGCGGCGGCTGCGGGTGTGAGCCGAATACCGGTGATGGCGCCGGTATTATGGTCGGTTTGCCCGAAAGTTTTCTCCGCAAGGTGGCCAAGGAGGATATCGGTGTGGATTTGCCCGAGAAGGGNCGATTCGGCGCCGGCGTGGTTTTTCTTCCCACCATTGAGGCGGAACGCAAAAAGTGTATGGAGGCCGTGGAGGCGATCATTTCCGAGCAGGGTCAGCAATGTCTTGGTTGGCGGGATGTGCCGGTGCGAACGAAGGAGGCTAATGTAGGTCCGGCGGCGCGTGCGGCGGAGCCTTACATNGTGCAACTTTTCATCGGCGCGGCCGAGGGGCTGGAGGGCGACGATTTTGAACGCCAGCTTTATGTAATCCGCAAGCGGGCGAGCCATCAACTGCGCTTTGATGAGAGCCTTGAACAGCGACTGCTCTTTTACATCTGTAGCCTCTCAACCAAGGTAATGATCTACAAAGGCATGCTCAACACCGAGCAGGTGCTGCAGTATTTTGCCGACTTGGCCAACCCAGATTTCGCTACGCATCTGGCGATGGTGCACTCGCGCTTCTCGACGAACACCTTCCCGAGCTGGGACCGTGCGCAGCCGTTCCGGTTCATGAGCCACAATGGTGAGATCAACACGCTGCGCGGCAACGTGAACGCCATGCGCTCGCGGCAGGGCACGTTGGAGAGCGATTTGCTCGCGGACGATTTGCAAAAGCTGTATCCGATCATGGAGCCTGAGTGTTCGGACTCGGGCAACTTTGACAACGCGCTGGAGTTTTTGCTAATGAGCGGGCGCACGCTGCAGGAGGCAGTGCTGTTGATGGTTCCGGAGGCATGGCAGAAGCACAAGCACATGGCGCAGGCCAAGCGCGACTTTTACGAGTATAATAGCTGCATCATGGAGCCGTGGGANGGCCCGGCTTCGATTGCGTTTACTGACGGCAAATACATCGGCGCAGTGCTCGACCGCAACGGGTTGCGTCCGAGCCGCTATTATGAAACGCACGATGACCGCGTGATCATGGCCAGCGAGGTGGGCACGATTCCGGTCGATCCGGCCAACGTGCGCTCCAAGGGCCGACTGCAGCCGGGGCGCCTGTTCCTCGTGGATTTCGAGCAGGGCCGCATTGTGCCGGATGATGAGATTAAGTCCGAGTTCGCGGCGCAACGCCCCTACGGTGAGTGGATCAAGAATAAGCGGATTGATTTGGATGACATCGCCGCCGCCGGGGAAGCTGCGGGGCTGGATGAAGCCACGCTGCTGCAGCGCATGCAGGCCTTTGGGTTCACTACCGAGACGTTGCAATTCATGTTGCTGCCGTTGGTGCACGAGAAGCGCGATCCGCTGGGCTCGATGGGTAACGACGCCGCGCTCGCCTGCCTCAGTGACANGCCGCGGATGATTTACGATTACTTCCGTCAACTCTTCGCGCAGGTGACCAATCCAGCGGTCGATTCGATTCGCGAGGAGGTCATCATGTCGCTCGAGTGCTACATCGGGCCGGAGAAGAATTTGCTCGAGACCACCGAGGGCCACGCGCAGCGCTTGCGGATGCCGCACCCGATTTTGACCAACGAAGAACTGCACGCGCTCAAGGGCATGGACTATCGCGGTTGGCGCTCGAAGGAGATCGACATCACTTTCCCGAAAGCCGAAGGCATCACCGGCGTGCGCCAGACGATTGACCGCATCTGTGAGGAAGCCACGCAGGCGATCAAGGACGGCTACAGCCTCGCAATCCTGAGCGACCGCGCGGTGTCCGCCGACCGCGTTCCGGTTAGTACGTTGATGGCCGCCGGCGCGGTNCATCATTATCTGGTGAAGAATGCGCTGCGCACGCAGATCGGTCTCGTGCTCGAAACCGGCGAAGCCCGCGAGGTGCATCATCACTGTCTGCTCGTTGGCTACGGTGCGGACGCGATCAATCCGTACATGGCGTTCGAGGCGTTGTGGAAGGCGCGGCGCGANGGNCTGTGCAANCCNGAGGANTTTGCCGATGACGCNTCGCTNGTGACCGCNTATCGCAAGGGCGTGGCCAAGGGCATGCTCAAGGTGATGGCCAAGATGGGCATNTCCACGNTGCACTCTTATAAGGGCGCACAAATTTTTGAGGCNATCGGCNTGCAGGACGAGGTGATTGACCTCAGCTTNGTNGGCACNGCCAGTCGCGTGCAGGGNGTGAATCTCGATGAGNTGGCNGAGGANATGNTGCGCCGCCANGCGCTNGGTTTTCCGNCGCGCGANGAGGACAAGATGGAGACGTTGCCCAACCCGGGCGAATTCCACTGGCGCGCCGAGGGCGAAAANCACATGTGGAATCCGAANTCCATCGCTGCNCTGCAGATGGCNTCNCGCACGAANAATTTCGANTCCTACAAGCAATTCTCCGATCACATCAACAACGANGCNAAGGCGCGNTGCGCNTTGCGCGGGTTGATGGANTTCAAGGAGNGCGTNAANGGNGGNGCGATNCCGATTGANNAAGTCGAGCCGGCCAGCGAGATNGTGAAGCGGTTCTGCACNGGNGCGATGAGNTTCGGCTCCATTTCCGCCGAGGCACACGAAGGCTTGGCGNTNGCNATGAANCGNCTNGGCGGCAAGAGNAANACNGGCGAAGGCGGCGAGGATCCGGAGCGGTTTAACCCNNTGCCCAACGGCGANTCCAANCGCTCGGCNATTAAGCAGATTGCCTCGGGCCGGTTCGGCGTGACGATCTGGTACCTCACCAACGCCGACGAGTTACAGATCAAGATTTCCCAGGGCGCCAAGCCCGGCGAGGGNGGNGAGNTNCCNGGGCGCAAGGTCGATGANACCATCGCNCGCATTCGCCACAGCACGCCCGGCGTGGGNCTCATCAGTCCGCCGCCNCACCANGACATTTATTCGATTGAGGATCTGGCGCAGTTGATCCATGACCTCAAAAACGCCAACCGCGCCTCGCGCGTGAGTGTGAAACTTGTGTCCGAAATGGGCGTGGNCACGATTGCCGCGGGCGTGACCAAGGCCAAGGCGGATCACATTTTGATCTCCGGCGAAACCGGTGGAACGGGTGCTTCGCCGCTTACCAGTATCAAGCACGCCGGTTTGCCCTGGGAGCTGGGCATTGCTGAGACGCACCAAACGCTGGTGCTTAACGACCTTCGCAGCCGCGTGGTGCTGCAAACCGATGGCGGACTCAAGACCGGCCGCGACGTGGTAATCGCTGCACTGCTCGGCGCGGAAGAGATGGGTTTCTCCACCGCGCCGCTCATCACGATGGGTTGCATTATGATGCGCAAGTGTCACCTGAACACCTGCCCGGTCGGCATCGCCACGCAGAACAAGGAACTGCGCAAGAAATTTAACGGCTCGCCCGATTACGTCGTGAACTACCTGTTCATGGTAGCCGAGGAAGCGCGGCAGTTGATGGCGCAGTTGGGCTTCCGCACGATCAATGAAATGATCGGCCGAGTGGATGCGCTCGAGATGCAAAAGGCCATTGATCACTGGAAGGCTGACGGCATCGACCTCAGTTCTATTCTGACGCCGATTGAGAAGCCGCATGCTGATGTGGGCACCTACTGCACGCAATCGCAGGATCACGGCATTGAGCTGGCGCTGGACATGAAGCTGCTTGAGCTGACCAAGCCGGCGCTGGAGCAGGGCCAAGCAGTGGAGATCGAGCTGCCGATCATTAACACGGACCGCACCGTCGGCACTATTCTTAGCAACGAATTGGCCAAGGCGCACGGCGCGGAGTTGCTGCCGGAAGACACGGTGAAGATTAAATTTAACGGTTCGGCCGGCCAAAGCCTCGGCGCGTTTCTGGCCAAGGGCGTAAGCATCGAGCTGGAAGGTGATGCGAATGATTACGTCGGCAAGGGTTTATCCGGCGGCAAGCTGACGATTTATCCGCCCAAGGTTTCGACCTTTGCGCCGGAGGAAAACATTCTTGTCGGCAATGTCTGCCTGTACGGTGCCACCGGCGGCAAGGCATTCTTCCGCGGTCGCGCGGCAGAGCGGTTCTGCGTGCGCAACAGCGGCGCGAGTGCGGTCATCGAGGGCGTAGGCGATCACGGCTGCGAATACATGACCGGTGGTCGCACAGTGATTCTCGGGCCGACCGGTCGCAACTTCGCCGCCGGCATGAGCGGCGGGGTGGCGTATATTTGGGATCCGGAAAATAATTTCCCGGCCAATTGCAACATGGAGATGGTGGAACTCGAGTCGGTCGAGGACGCCGAGGACATCGCCGAACTGCAGGGGTTAATTGAGGAACACGCCGAGCGCACCGGCTCCACCGTGGCCGCCGAGGTGCTGGACAACTGGAGCACCGCGCTGGGGCAATTCGTGAAAGTGATGCCCACCGATTACAAGCGCGTGTTGCTCGAGCGCAAACAAGCCGGACAGGAGCTGGTCGCCTAGAGTCGGGGCCGGAAGGATTTTTCAAGATGGGTAAACCAACTGGATTCATGGAGTTCGAGCGCGAGGCGGTGCCGTATCGCGATGCGCTTGAGCGCTTGAACGATTACGACGAGATCAACACCACGCCCGAGGAGGGGCACCTGCAGACGCAGGGCGCGCGCTGCATGGATTGCGGAGTGCCGTTTTGCCAATCCGGCAACGGCTGCCCGATCGACAACCTCATCCCC
>PBFV01000061.1 GCA_002718935.1 Verrucomicrobiales bacterium | reverse complement strand
ATTCCCACTGAATGGAGTGAGACGAAAAATATCGCGTGGAAAATGCCCGTGCCTGGCGAAGGCTATTCGTCGCCAGTGATAGGCGCGGGACAAATCTGGATGACCAGTTCGCACAATGGCGGCAAGGCGCTGCACGCGGTTTGTCTCGACCTCAAGACCGGCAAGCTGTTGCACGACGTGAAGGTGCTCACCACGAAAATCGCCGGGCCTAAGCATCGGCTCAACGGTTATGCCTCGCCCACACCGGTCTTGGATGGTGAACGAATTTATGTGCACTTCGGGCCGCGCGGAACCGTTTGCCTGAATAACGCAGGGAAAATTGTTTGGAAGAATACCGAGCTGAAATACAACGTGATCCAGGGCGGCGCGAGTTCGCCCATTCTACACGGCGACCTGCTGATTCTCACCTGTGACGGTATCGACAACCAGTTCATCGCCGCGCTGGACAAGCGCACCGGCAAGGTAAAATGGAAACAGGAACGCGCTCATCTTGAGGCGGCCGAAAAGGACCCCTCGCCGTCCCGCCGCCGCATCAACAAGATGGCCTACTCCACACCGCTCGTGCAGGCGATCAACGGCAAGCCGCAGATGATTGTCTCAGGCGCGTTTCATTCGGCGGCGTTTGATCCGGCCACCGGCAAGGAACTTTGGTGGTTTCCGTACACCGGCTTCTCCATCGTCGGCCGGCCCTCGTACGGCAACGGCCTCTTCTACATTGTGGGTTCCATCCGGCAGGATCACTTTTGTATCTACGCCGTGAAACCGGGCCAAGGGAAACTCAAGGAAAGCCAGCGCGTGTGGCAATTCTCCACCGGCATTGGCCACGTGCCGTCGCCCTTATTATTGGGCAAGGAAATCTATGCCGTGCACGATGGCGGCGTGGCCGGCTGCCTCGATGCGCTTACCGGCAAGGAACTTTGGCGCGAACGCCTCGGCGGCAACCATGACGCCTCACCCACGGAGATCAACGGTAAGCTCTACTTCGTTAATCGTGAGGGCAAAACCACGGTGCTGGTCGCCGGCCGAAAATTCAAAGTGCTGGCGCAGAACAAATTGGACGGCGTGTTCAAAGCCACGCCGGCCGTGGCCGACGGCGCCCTCTTCCTCCGCAGCGCCACGCATCTGTACCGCATTCAGCAGCGGTAACGAGCAGCCGGTTTACTTGGCGTCCTGGGCCGTGCCGGACATCGGCGGGTTTTCGAAGAATTTGCCGTTCTCGATCAGGCGTGGATCGTTGGTGGCCTTGAGGTAGGCCAGCAGGCGCGCGCGCAACTTGGCCTTTTCCTTGGCGTAAGCCGGGTCGGCGGCCACGTTTTTCATCTGGTGCGGATCCTTGCGCAGGTCGAAAAGCTCCTCGCGCGGGCGTTTGTTGTAAGCGTGCTCAAAGTAGGGCTTCACCTTGGGATCGGCGCGATTGGCCACGATCCAGGCCTTGGTTGGGCCGGCATCCTCGTCGGGCAGTGTGACAAACGTGTTGCGCTCCATTTGCTCCAGCGTGGGTTCCTTGTCGGTGCCGAGCAGGTATGGATCGCCGAGTGGCCAGCGGTCGGGACGGAAGTTGATGATGAATTGAAAATCCTTGGTGCGAATGGCGCGCTGCGGATACGGCGTCTGGCCGGCGCGCGCCCTTTGCACGTGCCGTTCGCGACCGGTGAAGTTTGCATCGCGCTTGGGATCCACCCAGCCGTCTTGGTCGGATTTCAACACATTCCATAGGCTGCGCGCGGACATGCCAGCGGGCACCTTGGTTTGCCCGGCCTCGAGAAAGGTCGGCGCCAAGTCGGGCAGGCAAATGAAGTCATTCACGATGCGGCCACCCTTCACGCCGGGCCCCGCAATGGTGAGGCAGACGCGGGTGCCGAAGTCGTAAAGGTTACATTTGCCATGCGGAAATCCCGGCGGGCCGTGATCGCCACTGACCACAATCAGCGTGTTGTCGTATTCGCCGGCCTTTTTCAGCTCCTCAATGAGTATGCCCAGCGCGGCATCGAAGGCGGCGATCTCACCGAGGTAATCGGCCAAATCTTCACGGACCGCGTGCACGTCCGGCAGGAATGGCGGCATTTTGCCCTTCAAATCATCCGGATCAATTCGCCACAATTTTTTACCGGAACCCTTGATCCATTTGCGATGCACATTGGTTGGCCCGAACCAATACGCAAACGGCTGGCCCTCCTTGCGATCCTTCAGGAACCCGCGGAAGTTTTCCCGAACTTCGCGGTACAACTCCTCCTTGGCTTTTGCCATCGAACCTAATCGGGCCCCGCGCCCCATCACGTATTGTGAAAAGCCATTGAACTTACCGCCGGCCGGTTGGTAATTGTGCTTCTGCCCGCCAAACCCCGCATCACGCGGCGTACCCGGACTCCATACTTTATAGGCCTTGCCAATGTGATAACCCGAGTCACGCAACAGTAGTGGCCATGTGGGAATGGTCTCGTCCCAAATCGCTCCCTGCAATATCGCGCCGCGACCGGTCTCCCAAAAATTGCGCCCAGACAAAATCGAGCTGCGGCACGGCGTGCATGAGGGAGCATTGACCGATGCATTGGTGAACAGCACCCCGCGCTTGGAAAGCCGGTCGAAATTCGGCGTGCGGGTAACGTCATTGATGGTCCCGGTCCCATCCACTTTCGCATAAATGCCCGCCTGCCGGCCCCAGTCATCCGCGAACGCGAACAAAATATTCGGCTCCTTGGCGGCCAAGCCAAACCCAAACGCCACGGAACATAACAGAGAACAAAGCCGAGTCATCATGCGTTTGAGCCTTAGTTGACCTTGGATTGGAATCAAGTCTAATTAAGCTACTGAGTAAGTCTGCTCATACGCGAATTTGTAGGGCGATCATTTATTCGGCAAAATCTTCAACTGTTGTTCGGGTGGTAGCTTGAGAAAGATATTGTGAAATTTACCGAGCAACGCCTTGGAGGATTTTCCAAAATTCTTTTTGAACGCGCCTTCGAAACCCTTGGCATTGAGGTCACGATAGAAGCCCACGCGAAAAGCCTCCTCGCTGGTCTTGTGGATGACGTACGCCACGAACCACGCGCCGAGGTCATAGCCGATGATACCGCGGCGACCATATGGGATGTCTCGGATACTCTCGCCTTCGCGCAGCTTGGTCGCTGACCGCAGCTTGTGTTTCATTTTGTCGCGTAGGTAGTCATTACGCACGCCGGGTTGGCGCGAGTAGAGTAGCTGCGCCATGTACTCCGCACCGCCTTCCATCCACCACGCGTTGCCGCCGGTCAATGCCCGGCGCTCGGCCCAGTTGCGGCTGTGAATGTGCGCGTGTTGATAGACATGAAACATCTCGTGCATCACCACCACCTTGTAATCGTCCTCAGCAGGCGAAGGATTCTTCGCTGCCATCGTGATGAGAAAACCGGACCACAATTCATTCTCATTACGGCGCGTGTTCAGCCCTGCCTGTCCCTCCTTCGCGTACTGCACAAAATTATGCCCGCGCTGGGCACAATGGTTTACGTTGTATTTGGGATCCTTGCGTTTACGAACCGCACAGTACTTTTCATCGAGTGCCTTCGCCGCCGAAACGTCCTTGCCCACGACCCAAAACTCCACCGGCCCAAAATTCCCCCAAGCTTTCGCCGCGACGCCGGCCCAGTACTGCGTGAGGGCCACCGTCGATTCCGGCACATCGCTGGCCGCGTAAAATTCCGGCACGGCATCGGTCGCCTTGCCCCAGCTATCCGAATAATCCCGCTCGCGCAAACTGTTCAGCACCGAGCTTTGCCACGAACGCAGCTCACGACTCATCCGCGCAGTACGGTCCGGGTGCTTTTCAGCGAGGTTCGTTTCCTCGGCTGGTTCCTTTTGCAAATCGTACAATTCCGGCGCCGCTCCGGCCTTGGCTGGTATCACCAGCTTGAAGCGGTTATCCAACCACACGCGGGAACCACCGAAATCCTCCGCCTCGATCGGCGGCTGATGGTAATTGCGAAAGTTGCGCGTGCGAATGTTGCCGGCAAACTTCACCAGCGGCGTGGTGCCTTGTTGTTGTGCGGCCGTGAGGTACGGCTTGGCCCCATCGCGCGTGGCGCGACGGGAGTTGAAGCTCCAGAACCCAATCGGCTTGGGGCGTGTATTCATTTTGCCCTCCACCAATGGCGCCAGACTGATGCCGTCCAGCGGACGGGCCGGTGGTTCCACACCCGCCCAGGCGCACAGAGTCGGCAACATGTCGCTGGTCACGCCGTTCACTTTGCTCACACGGCCCTTTTTGATTTTTGCCGGCCATTCGATCAGTCCCGGCACGCGGATGCCGCCTTCGTACACGGAACCTTTCTCCGCTCGAAATGGCGTGACGACCCGGCCGTAGCTGCGCGGGCTGCCGTTGTCGCCGCAATACCACAGCACCGTATTGTCGCGCAGATTTAGCTCGGCGAGCCGTGTGCGCAACTTTCCAATCGCACGGTCCATCGCCGTGATCTCCGCATAACGCTCACGCAACACATCGCGCAATGGTCGCTGCGTTGGGCGTCCTGTTTCATTGGAAGTCAACCGTACTTTACGCTCTGCATATTCCTTGGGCAGGTTGTCGTACAGCGCGAGATCCTTCGCGAGACCACTGTACGGTTCATGCGGCGATCCGAACCACACCACGGCCAAGAACGGTGCTTCCCGTTTCTTCGCATCCTCAATGAAACGCAGCGTCTCATCAATCGTCACCTCCGAACCTTCGCCCTTGATCACGACAGGCAGACCGCCGTTGCGCGAGAATGGCGGATCCATCTCATAAAAATTATCGTGCGACACGTATTCATGAAAGCCCATCGCGCGCGGATTGGTAGGCGAACTTTTCTTCACCGGCCCCACATGCCATTTTCCAAAATGCCCGCAAAGATAACCAGCCTTGGCCAGCAGATGCGCGATGGTGATTTCCTGCGGCCGCAGCGAATAGCCCGGGGCAAAAGTGCCGTATCGATTGGGGTGCCGGCCGGTGAGCACGCTTCCGCGCGTGGGCGAACACGAAGGGTGCCCTGCATAAAAATGATCCAACCGAAGCCCCTTTGTCGCCATCTCATCCATCACCGGCGTCTTGAGATGCGGATGGCCGTAATACCCCGTCTCCGCCCAGCCATGATCATCGCCCATCAGCAGGATAATATTCGGCCGATCTGCCGCGGTAACGGTGACAGCACACAAGGCTGCCAAAAGAGGAAAAAAGCGCATGCCCAAAGGGAACCTTTCTCTCCACTAAACTGCAAGCGTGCGATTAATTATTAGTCTACTTCACCTGTACCCCATCCAGCCAAGTGGACAGTACCTGCGTAGTTTTTACTTTGTCTACTTTGCAGGTGAGCAGGTTGCGATCGATGATGATGAAGTCGGCGCGTTTGCCGGGCTCGAGGGAGCCGATTTCCTTTTCCGCGCGCATGAGCCAGGCGTTGTTGATGGTGTAGTAGCGGATCATCTCCTGCCGATTGAGGGCCTGCTCTGGATGGATGGGTTCATCCAGCCAACGAGCTTTACGCGTGAGGGTGATCCACATGCCAAGAAAGGGATCGTACGGATTCACGCTGCGCAGGGGGCCGATACGTTGCATGTGATCGCTGCCGCCGCCGGCCTTCACCCCAGCCTTAAACAGGCTCTTGAGCGGGATGAAATATTTTAGGCGTTCCTTTCCAAAATGCGATTGCAGGGTGAAGCCGTCCTGATAGAGCCACGCCGGTTGCAGGTCGATGCCGAAGCCCACCTCACCGGCCAGCCGAATGGCCTCCTCTGTCATGAAGCTGGAGTGCGTGATGGACGAGCGGCTTGGCGCCACGGGCAGATCCTTGTTGATGCGCGCGTACACGCGGGCCAGCGTCGTGGTGGCGGCATCACCCTGACAGTGCGCGGTGAAGGCCAAGCCGCGCTGCACACAGGCGCGCGCGAGTTCCTCCAGGCGTGCCTCTTTCACGTATTGCATGCCACGATACTCGGGATCCTTGATACCGTAAATCTTGCTCTTACCCCACGGCTTCTGAAACAACGCGCTGCCGGTCAACATGCCGCCATCCTGAAACACTTTCACGCCGATCACGCCAAAGCGGGGCGCGGGCTTTTTGAAGTACGGGTCTGCCGCAATGTCATCGAGCCGTTTCTCAATTGCCGCCACTTCGCCGCCGGCACTGACGCCGCGCGACACCCGCACGCGCACCGTGAGCTGCCTCGCATCAAGCAGACGCTCGTATTGGTCACGCGCGCTGCTGCCGCAGTTGCGATCAATCACACCGGTAATGCCTCGTCGGTTGTAGTCGGCAAATAATTTGGTCAACCGCTTGTCGCGCGCGGCCAGCTCGATCGGTTTTTGTGTGGAGTTCGGCTTGGCGCGGATGACCCGTGAGGCTTGCCGGAGAATGCCCGTAGGCTCGCCGGTCGTTGGATTCACCATCACGTTTTCGGGATGCTTGGCAGCAAACGCCTTGTCGATACCAGCCTCTTTGAGCGCCAGCGAATTGGCGCTGCCATCCGGCCCGGTGCGGAAAAGCACCGGATGCTCCGGGGTCGCCGCATCCAGCTCCGCCCGTGACGGATACCGCTGCTCTTTGAGGCGTGTGATGAACACCTGCGAGAGGCGGATCCACTCACCTTTCGGCACCACCTTGGCGCGTGTGCGAATGTACGCCTGCACATCGGCGATATTTTCCATCGGCGGAATCTCATGTTGCGCCTCGGTCATACTCGCGCCCGTGGCGTGCACGTGCGAATCAATCAAACCCGGCAGCACCATCTTGCCTTGGAGATCGATAACGCGCGTCTTTCGATTGCCCAGCTTGATGATATCTGCACTTAAACCAACCGCCTGCACGCGCCCGTCGCGAATGGCCATCGATTCCACCACGCTGAAGTTTTTGTCCACCAACACCACCTTGCCATTGCGCAAAATAAGATCAGCCGGTTGGGCGTGTAGAGCAGATCCAATGTGGAGCGTAATGAGGGCGAGGAGTAATCGTTTCATTGGATGTATGCCTTGTACTGGCCGGCGACGTTCGCTTGTTTCGTGTCGCCGTGATGAAAGTAGAGCCGATGCCGCAAGGTGAGGCTTTGGCCGGCGGGCAGCGTGTAGTCGCCTTTGCGTTCCTTGCACGCGGGGCAGAGATCGCTCCATGGCCGGCAGGCAGTGCCGCGCGGTTTCTTATTTTTGGGATCAAAATGGCTCGCGCCAAAACGATTGGCCGTGAGCAGTCCGTAGGTGCGGCTGTGCCAGTGGGTCGGGAAACGCAGGTTTTTTGGATGATCGAACATCGTGATGCCAACCGTCTTGCCACTGGCATCGGGTCCGGAGAAATCCACCCACTCAGCGCGCTGACCCCATGTGTCGGTGTTCAATTGGCCGCGGCTATTGCGGATGGTGCCCTGCAGCTTGGCGCCGCCCGCCTTAAAATGGGCGTTGGCCTTCATGGTGCCGGCCACGCGCACATACAATCCGCCATCTTTGATGTCGCCAAACACCACCGGCTCCCTACCGGCCACCAGCGTGATATCATAATCCATCAAAACCTCTCGGCATGCCAGCGGGATAAATGTGACGTGCATCTTTTGGCGCAGAACCGTTTTCCCGTCGTGCACCCAGCGCGTCCATGCGATCAGTTCACCCGTCTTGCCCGAGCGCGTGCGTTCGATTTTCTCCAGCTGAATCTCCGCCTTGGAAGTCTCGCGCTCTTTGCCCAGCCGCCACCACCAATAGTTTTGACCGTTCACATCACTGTGCGCAAACCGCAGCGACCGATGGTGGGCGTGATCCTGACTCTCGCCCTTCACCCCCGTCTTCATCGGATAATGCCGCGTGATGCTCTCGCCGTTCGGACCGATCACCGGATAAAAATACGGAGCCATCCAGTCCTTGAACCGCCACTCCGTAAACAGCCGCCCCTCAATCTCCACCCGCACCCGATCCTTCAACGGCGTGACCTTCACCTCCGCCGCCAAAGGGAGGGCACAGCACAACAACAGCAACGAGGCAAGTGGCTTCATGGGGACAAGGTAAGCGTTTCCTTTAATTTGTCAGTACGCAATGTGCGGGTGATGCGGAAGACGCCGGCGGGGCCGTTGGGGTGCCCGGTGTAGATGAAGATGTGCTGGACGCCGCGTTGAGGATCGATGACGGCACCGGCAGGATGGAATCCGTCGGCCTGGGCATAGAATCGGCCGGCGCGGGCGAGCAGACGGCATTCGCGGCGCCATTGGCCGGTGGCCCAGTCAGCAGGATCAATGCTCCACAGCCAAAGCTGCATACGGTGGCGCTCGGAGCGAACCATTTCCAGTCGCTTGGTGAGTGGATTGAATGAGAGGTCCACCGTGTCCACCAGGCGCGGGTCGCGCAGGTTGGTGGCAGTGACAACCGGCTTTTGGCCGGGCCGCCACGTCATTTGCCGATGAGCGCGCACTTGGTTTTGGTCGCGTGTCACCAGCAGGTAACGGCCACCGTGCAGCAGTGCGGCTGGCTCGTATTGCTTAAACCCTACCGGATGCTCCTCAACCCCCCAGGAGGCGCCGCCGTCGCGCGAGTTGAGGGCAACCAGTTTCTCGGAATACTTGTGGTACTGATCCACTTCGCCGAACCAGTTGCCAAACACCAACAGGCCGCGTTTCGGATCATCCACAATACGCGGGCCGATGTTAATGATGGGATGCTTGAACGTGTCCTCGCGCAGCGCCCGGGAAAAATGTTTCCACGTGCGGCCGGCATCCTCGCTGCGAAACACGCCGTGGTTGTTCACCGCCACCACTGCGCCATTGCGCGCCGTGCCGATGGCGTGCAGGTGCACCTTGTAACCAAGCGGCGACTGGTTTCCTTTGTCGAACTTGGCACGGTGCGAGAGCGGCACCACGCCACCGCGATTACGGTCCGCCGGTTTCATGCAGTCGCGCAGGTCGTAGGGCGGGCTCCATGTTTTGCCGCCATCCGTGCTGCGCAGCACGATCCCATAGGACATCTTGGGATGCGGCCCGCCCGCACCTTTGGCCCGATGGCCGGGAATGCGGCGGTGCATCACGATGAGCGCGTCGCCCGCCATCGTCGCCACCGGCCAGCCGTAATGATTGCAGTCACCCGGTGGGTTCACCGGCAAATGCACGGGCGCCACCTCCAGCACGCCCGCCTTGGCCGCCCGTTTCCAAACATCCTGTTGCGCGGCATCCACGCCGAGGAGCTTGGCGGCCAAATCGGCGGGTGCGGGCGCAGCCGCCGGTACGGTTAGGGCACATCCGCAACCCAAGGCTAGCACAGAAAATAATTGGAATGGCTTCATTTTTGACCGGAGGTATCTTGGCGGGTTGAACCGGTAGATGGTGGGCCCGAAAATCTCAGTGAAAAAATATCGGCCTCATTCATCACGAACCGCAGGCGGACGGTTTTGCCCGCGTGTGGGCTGACATCGCTGCTGCCTTTCCACGTCACCCGCCCGGAGATGGTGTCGCCCTTGATGGGGTCGCAATCGGCCAGTGCGCAGCCGGGGAGCGGCTGGCCGGTGGCGTCTTGCAGCTCCACGCGGATTTCGCCGGCTCCAGCGGTGGAGTAGTTCAGCTCGAGTTTGTCCCCCGAAAACTTCAGCGGCTTCGTCATGAACTCGCCTTTCGCGAAGCCGGCGTGCACGGAGATAAAGCCATCGAGCCGCAGCTTGTAATGGCCGCCGCCGTACATGAAAAGGCTCATCTCGGTGGGGCTGGTTTGCACGGCATTGAGGGTGATGTAGTTGGCACGATTGCCCCAACCGGCCGGTCCCAGTCCGGGTCTGATAAAGGCCTGCTTGAAATGCCGATGATACCGGCCACTGCCCGGACGCGTGGCCATGAGGACAATATCCGTGATGGCGCCCTTGCGAGCTTGGAAGCGCGTGGGCAGGGCGATGTAAATGTGTGGCGCGCGGAAGTACGGCTGCGTGACGCTGGTATAAAGGTGCTCGCCCGGCTCGTTGGCCTGCATGTTCACAGGCTCGGACCATTTCAGAAAATCCTTGCTGGTCACCCGGCGAATGGCTCGGCGACCCTTGTCGAACCAACGAAAGTAACACACATAAAGCTGCTCGGCTTCCGACCAGAACGCGCCGTTTTGCGAATCGAAACTGCCGAGGCTCTCGGCAATCACCGGCTCCTTCGCCAACGGCCGCCAGCGCAGGCCGTCGGCGGAGGCATAGGCGCGCAACCCGCCCGGGCCGTGCTTCTTGAGCAGCGCCTCGCGTTCGCCCGGCTTGTAGATGGGCCAGTTCGGCGCGTTGTAACGCCCGCCGCCGAGCGCCTTGTAGCGCGCGTTGGCCGGCGCCTTGGGATTGGTGTCGATGAACGGCGTGAAGTTGTGGTTCACAAGAAACGCATCGGCCAACACCACATTGCCTTTGGGCATTTCCTTGATGGGGTACAAGCCGAGATTGGGCTCCGTCCACGTGATGCCTTGGTCGCGGCTTTCGGCGTAGAGAGTCACCTCGTTTTCATGATACCGCCCCCAACCATTGCGCCAGTGCACGCCGGGAACCTTGTCNCCACGATAATAAAGCCGCAGCTTATCCTTCTCCTGCAACACCGTGGCGTAATGCCCAAACGGCCGTGGCGGCACGCGGCGCAGTTTTTGTGGCGCGTGCAATTTCAGGCGCGTGCCTTCGAGCTTGCCAATTAACAGGTCGTCCACAAACAACTCGCGCCGCGAGCCGATGTCGACCGGTTCAGCGGCCGAAATCGTGATGCTCACGAGCANCAGGCCNANAGGCAGAATTTGAAAGCGGTTCATGATCGGCCAGCCTCCGCCAACNCATCGCCCTAAGCAAGATCAATAGGCCCNTTAAAACTACATGCGCCCCGAATNCTTTCCGCGNCCCATNGCNGGGGGGCGGGAGGCNGCNTGGCCGTGGGGGGAAGGATTGGCGGATGGCGGNTGATGTTCCTCGAGCCACGCGCGCAGGGGGACNTCNTCNGGCGTGGGNTCGTAGGTNCCGTTGGCGCTGATGCCGTCNCCNAGGAGTTGGCGGCGGATGGGNTCGAGCTTCGNGANAAGGTGCGCCACGGTCATCTCGTCCTTGGGGCGCAGCCAGCGNTAGGCGTAGCCNAGCCAAAAGACNTTGCGGGTGAGGTCGGATTCATTGGCGCTGCGCGAATGCCACGTACGNCGGTCGAGCAGCAGCGCCGAACCGGCNGGCACGCANAGCGGCTCGGCNCCGGGCGGATTGCTCTGGCCGTCCTGCGGGCAGTCGATGGCGTTTTGCAAATGCGAGCCGGGCACNATCAGCGTGTTGCCCCGGCCGGNCTCGCTGACGTCNGTGAGGTAAAAGCCGATCTTCAACGACAGGCGCGGGCGCGGGTCGCTTTCAATTTCGTCATTCACGCGCATGCTGTCCTGATGCCACGCCACGTGCCAATCCTGCCGGCGGGCGCTCTCGTTGGGCGTCACGTCGAGATGCGAGTGATACGAGTAAATGTTCCAGCCGAGAATGCCCCACACCTTCGGAAACGTCGTCGGGCAATCGACAAGATCCAGCACCGCCTCGTCCTCGCCCAGCACATTGGTCACCGAAAGCAACTTGCCCGCCAACGCCTCGGATCGTTCGCGTGCGTCCACGCGATCCATCACCGCAATCACCCGCTCGCAAGCGGCGGCATCCAACGCATTCTCCACGACGAGATAGCCTTGCGCGTTGAACTGAGCGCGTTCGTCGTTGGTCAGGAGGTATTGGAGACAGTCTGGGTTCATTTCGTCCGCACGGGCAATGCCAGTTCGTGGACTTGATGACCAGCGAAAAGGTACAGGCGGTTTCCTTCGCGCCATGGGCTCACCAAGCCGTCGGGGCCCTGCCATTTGGCGTAGCCGCGCGGGTCGCGTTTGAAATTTTTGAAATCGGTGGTGGTGCTGTAGATGATGTGCGGGTTGGCGTGTTCGCTCCAGGCGACAAGATATTTTTTGCCGCCGAGCCAGCCAATGAAGGCGGGCCGATATTCGCGAGCCGGTTTGGTCCATGGCTTGCCGGAAGCGATGGCGGGATTCCCGGCAAGGTGCAGCCAGTTGCGGCCATCGAGTGAAGTGGCGAATCCCACCGAGGTGCCCGGGCCGGCGGCGGGTGTGCCGCGCATGAAGGCGAGCCAATCGCCCTTCGGATTAGGCAATTGCTGGATGGCGTGGTATGACGAGGCGCCGCGCATCCAGGCGGCTTCAGTGGTGGGCAGCACGGGCACGATGTCCCACACGCTTACCTTGTCGGCGCGCGGGGTGGTCCAGATGGTCCACTCGTTTTTCGCGAGGTCCGCGCAGGTGGCAAGGGCGGTCATTTGCGCGCCGGCACCGGGCGAGCGCGGGTCGGCCTTCCAGCGGCCGTGAAAGTGGTTGTAGTAATGAAAATACATGAACCACAATTTCTCCTTCGCATTCCACACCACGCACGGGCTGCTGAAGTGCGAAGGGTCATCGGGATTCGGTCCGCTGGCGCGGTAATTGGGCACGGTGAGCACGCGACTGTGTTTGCGTTTGCTGCCGGGCAAATCAGCCAGTTTCACATACGGACCGCCGATGGACTTCGCGACGGCGCAACCGATTCCGGACATGGGATCGTGATGCGCATAAAATAGATAATAACGGCCATCGGGATTCTGCCCGTGCACGTTTTTGACGACCGTGGGATAGCCCAGCGACCGATGCCCGCCATTCGGCCAGCGTGGATTCTTGTACGAGCTGGCCTCCCAATCCTCCGACTGCTTCAGAATCACCCGGCTCGCCACCGCCCGCAACGGCAGCGGCCCGGCGAGATCCGACAAGTCCACGCATTTCAGGTTGTTATCCAACTGCGACGCGGCACTGGCGGCAACGGTGCCGGCCAGCAACAGAAATATCCATCTCGAGATCATCACGGTGAATCGGCGTGATTTTCCGTCAACGAAACGGTGGCGGCAATCTCAATTGGCAATTAGAGGTTGCGCGCCGGGCGTAGGGGCTGACAATCCCCGAAACCGCATGAAATCCATCACCCTCACTCCCGATCTCTTCCATCAACACCGTGAGGTGACTCGCCGGTATTTTATGCAGCTGGGGGCAGCGGGAGCAGCGGCGATGGGGGGGAGGGCTTTGTTTGCGAATGAGGCCGAAAAGGCGAACGATGCGAAGTTGATTGCCGAGGCGGCGGCGGATTTGGAATACCTGACGGTGGCGGAGGAATTCGGCACGGTGGAGCGCGGCAATCCGCTGCCGTACAAGCTGCCGTTGGCCAAGCGGCTGGAGGTGGGACTGGAGCGCAAGACGTGGAAGCTAGACCTGATGGCCGACCCGAAGAGCAACGCGCAGCTCGGCAATCCGCTGACCCGCGCGGCGGGCAACGCACTGGATTTCCCCACGCTGATGAAGTTGGCCGAAAAGCATGCGGTGAAATTCCTCAAAGTCATTTCGTGCCTGAACATGAGCAAGCCGTTGGGCATGGGGTTATGGGAGGGTGTGCCGTTGCGAGAGGTGTTGTGGCTGACGCAGCCGAAGGAGAACGTGCGGCGTGTATTTTTTTACGGGCACCATAACGAGGACCCGAAACAGATGTTCCGCGGCTCGCTGCCAATTGGGCGCGTGCTGGAGGATCCGCCCGGCGATTTGCCGGTGATCCTCTGTTACAAGCTCAACGGGAAATGGCTCAGCGGCAAACGCGGCGGGCCGGTGCGGATGATCATCCCCGAGACTTACGGGTTCAAAAACGTGAAGTGGCTGAAGACCGTAATGCTGACCAACGAGCCGTTTGCCAATGACACCTACGCCCGCGGCAACAACGACGTCGACACGTGGATGAAATCCATGGCGCGCTTCATCTACCTGCCGCGCCGCGAAAAGGCCGGCGTGCCCGTGGCAGTCACCGGCATGGCGCAGGTTGGCGTGGGCGGCGTGAAAAAAGTGCAGGTGGCCGTGCTGCCCCGCGGCAAAAAATGGCCCGCCAACGATCCGTACATGACCCAAGCGCCATGGCGCGATGCGCAGCTTCTCCCCGCACCCACCCATTGGGGCGGGGAACTTAAGGACGGCAAACTGCCCTCGGGCGTTTCCAATTTCACCGACACCGGCCAGCCCAAGCACTGGCCGCAACGCTACACACTGGCGCACTGGGCGACGCTGTTGAAAGGCCTGAAGCCCGGCGACTACGATGTGTTTTGCCGGACGATTGACGACAAAGGCATCGCCCAGCCGCTGCCGCGACCATTCAAAAAATCCGGCCGCAACGCGATTTCAAAAGCGGAGCTGACGGTGGAAAAGTAATTTTTAAAAAGTACCAAACATGAAAAACACAAACTGGTTTCGAGGCTTATTAATCACCAGCGTTCTGATCGGCCAATCGGCGCAGGCGCAGTTTCGGGATGTCAGCACGGAATGGGGGTTCGCCGGCGGGGGGAAGGCGGCGTTTGGGGATTTTGATGGGGATGGGTTCGTGGATTTGTTCGCGGGCAAGCTGTGGCGGAATGTCGGTGGGAAGAAGTTTGTGGAGGCGAAGGATAGCGGTGCGCCGGGGGGCGAAGTGATTTTTGCGGACTTTGATAATGACGGGCATCTCGATTTGTTTCAGTTCACCGGCGGCGGCTCGCTGCATCGCAACACGGGCAAGGGGAAATTTGAGGCGGTGAAATTTCCGAAGCTGCCGACGGTCAATTCGCGCGGCGCGGTGTGGCTGGACATCAACAACGACGCGCGGCTGGACCTGTTCGTGGGCGGGTACGAGATTTGGCAGAAGGCGGTGCATCCGGATGCGATTTTTCTCAACGGCCATGACGGCTTCAAGGAACACTGGCGCTCGGCGAAGGGCAACTTTTCCGCGCGCGGTGTGACGGCGGGTGATCTCAATGAAGACGGGCACGTGGATGTGTTTGTGTCCAACTACCGCCTCCAGCCCAACCACTTGTGGCGCAGTGACGGCGCGGGAAAGTTTGAGAATGTGGCGGTGGCAGTCGGGGCGGCGGGCAAGCCCAAGGGCGTCATCAACTACACCGGCGGCGTGCGCTATGGCATCAGCGGCCACACCATCGGCTCGGCGATTGGCGATCTCGACAACGATGGCCACCTCGACTTGTTCGTCGGCAACTTCAGTCATCCGCCGAAGAGCCAGGATCGCCCGGAGTTCCTGCGCAACCTCGGGCCGAAGGGCGAATTTAAGTTCGAGGACAAATCCGCCGACGCCGGCCTTGCTTGGCAGGAATCCTTCGCCTCTCCGACGCTTGGCGATTTCGATAACGACGGCGACCTCGACCTGTACTTTACCACCGTCTACGGCACCGGCAGCTACGGCATCAAGAATTTCCCCGTGCTTTACGCCAATGACAGCAACTGGAAATTCCGCAATGTTACTGCGCCTGAAAAAGTCGGCAGCCTCGGCGCCACCTATCAAGCCGCGTGGGGCGATATCGACAACGACGGCGACCTCGACCTCGTCACCGCTGGCAAGCTGTTCCTCAACGAAAACCGCAAGGGCAACTGGCTCATGCTCACGCTCATCGGTGACGGCAAAACGATGAACCGCTCCGCCGTCGGCGCCATTGCCCGGCTGCGCCTTGGCGACCGCACCCTCACCCGCCATGTCGAAACTGGCACGGGCGAAGGCAACCAAAACGACCCCCGCCTCCACTTTGGCCTCGGCGGGCACAAGGCACCGGTCACGATTGAAATCACTTGGCCAGGCGGTCGGAAAACGGTCACGAAAAAGCTGGCCGTGAACCAGCAGCACACGGTGAAGTTTGCGGTGAAGTAGATTCTACTTCTTAAAAATATCCGGGCTCGGCCAGCGGTCTTCGAGGCTTCGGATTTGTTCTTCCACCGGCGGCTTGATCTTGGGCCAAACCTGCGGGCGAATGCGGACGAGGCGGCCGGGGCGGAAGCCCTCGAGGACGAGGTTCATCGAGAACTGCACCTGAATGCCACTGCTCCCGAAGGGCACTTCGCCTTTCATCTTGGTGACGGCCTCGAACTTGCCTTCCATGCCGTCGTGGTTTTGCCAGTAGGTGCGGAGGGTGTTTTCGGCGACGGCCATTTGGCCGCTGATCCCGGGCTTGAAGTCGGCGTAAAGGCGCGGATCCATGCCGCCGAAGAGCGTGGCGGTGACGGTGGCATGCCCGAACTGGCCGTGCTTCACGGCGGTGACGCGCGCGGGCATCCAGCGGTAGCGGATGTACCGGTTATGCCGTTCCATCTGGCGGGTGGCGGCGGTCTTTATGGCGACGTCATCGAGCCAAATATCGGCCACGTGAAATTGCTGGTATAAATAGCGCGGATGCCACGCGAGCGAGAGCTGCACGGGTTGTTCCTTGAGCGCCTTCGTGCCGTCGCCGGGCCAAACTCCTTCCTTGATGAGGTCATTGATGCCGAGCCGTTCGCGTCCGCGCCAGATGCGGGTGGAGGGATCGATGGTGAGGCGATGTTCGCCGCCGAGCCCTTCGCCGCCGTCCTTGCGCGCGAGCGTGGCGGTGAGAAAGCCAAACTTGCCCTTGTATTCGATCTGCTTGAGCTTCCAGCTTTTTCCTTCGCGCAGGCAAGAGCTCGGGCCGTCCTCCAGCAGGATCGCATGCGTCTCGGCGGGTTCACTCGGGCGTGTGCCCTTGGCCAGCGGCACGGCGGAAGTCTTCGGATCGGGCGGCAAATAAAAGCGGCCGTACAGCACGGTGCCAATGGGGATGTCGCGCAATTGGGCGGGCGCGCCGCGATAGTAAATCATCCCGTACGGCAACATGGCGAAGTCGTGCAGGCGGCCTTCCTGAAAATGGTCGTCGATGTGAAGGCGCAGGCTGCCGCGCCGGTTGATGTGGTCCACGAACACCAGCTCGCCGCGGTAGGATTTCGCCTGGGCGATGGGTGGAAATTTGCCGGGCTCGGGCCGGAACGGTTTGTCCTGCGCCCACAACCCGCCGGCGGCCGCCAGCAACATCACCAGACAGCACCGAATCATGCGAGGTCGAGCACGCGGTTGCTGTCGCCAAATTTGCCGGTCTCCACGCCCATCTTTTGCGCCATCAGCAACAGTAGATTGCTCATGTGCGCCTCGGCGTTGGCGGGACGACTGCAGAGGCGATAGTGGCTGCCCGGATTATCAAGCGTGTAGCCGTCGAAGTGATTCTGGTTCAGGTCCAAATGACTGCCGTGCTTGAGGCCAAGGCCGGTGCCACCCGCCAGCACGAGCGGCAGGTTGGCGTTGCCGTGGCTGTGACCATAGGCCATGCCGCTGCCGAAGAGCGCCATGGTGGTGTCGAGCAGCGGTTTGCCGTTGAGATCCTTGGTCTCCGCAAGGCGCGAGATGAAATAGCTGTATTGCTCCACCGCAAACGTGTCGCTCTGTGTGAGTTTTTCCATGTGGCCGGGATCGCCGTTGTGATGGCTCAGGGCGTGGCGGGTCTGGGTGATGCCCAGCTCCGGAATCGGAATGCCCTGCCCCTCCATGCCGCTGCTGAAGGTGGCCACGCGCGTGGCGTCGGTTTGGAACGCCAGTACGATCAAGTCGTACATGGTGCG
>PBFV01000060.1 GCA_002718935.1 Verrucomicrobiales bacterium | reverse complement strand
AATGCCATGGCGCACACCGCGGATATGGGTGCGGGTGACAGTAAACTGAATGGTTCCACTGGCCTCAATCCCGTTGGCCTCGGCATGGTCCCCTTCAATACTCAGGCCATCCACCAAAGGCATGCGTTCACGATTCCAAATNTTGGATTTTGTNTTCGCAAGNCCCACCCTGGCCTCGTTCGTGCCGATGAATTTAAAAGCAGGACCNGCCGCNGCNATGATAATTTTNGCNGCNCCCTCGGATTTAAGGGAGGTNAAACCNACCTGATCNAGGTTGATGACAATTGTTTTNGTGATGCGATAGNTTCCNTTNGGNAAAATCAACATGCCCACCCTTNTCGATNGCGCGCTNNANAGCAGCTGTGTCATCANCNCGNCCNTCACCNACAGCNCCAAACTCTTTGACATCTNCAGCAAANAGCNACGNTCCNAGCTGAATNANACCNAGTNNGAGTAGAATNNTTNGTTTTAAGATCATGTTTCTTTGGTTNTCCGGTTNAANGAAAATCAGAAGNTANCTTTNTCANNGCAGTTTNTTTAACCTGATTTTNCGNAANGCAACTNTGCAGCCCTTGCCGTGATCCTGNAGTGCNATNAAGCCCTTCTTGCGGCTCATTTCCTTATCGTGATCGATCACGGTNGCGAACATCACGCCGTTNACCNTATGGATAAGTTTCGGACCCTTGGCGATGATTTCCATCGTGTTCCATTCGTGCTCCTTGAANTGTGATTGAACCTTCTTGGGGTCCCAGCCTTGCTTGACTGTCTTGGAGCCGTCAGGAGCCAACGTGGAAACCTGACCGGNGGTGGCCATCAAGTGGCGCGCCTTTTTCTTGGGGTGCTCCTTGGCCAATAGCGAATGATGCCACAACCCCATCTTCNATTGCTGGGCCACTTCGGCCTGATAGCCAAAGACCTGCCATTTACCCAAGTCATCGCTGCGCACCTGAACCCCTGAGTTACCCTTGTCCCAACGAAACTCGAGCTGNAGAATAAAATTCGCCGGCTGGTCCTTGCGCCAGATCAGCCAGTTCTTTTCCTTGGATTTACCNGTACACCAAATCTCGCCATTCCTAATTTCCCATGCGCCGGGCTTGCCATCCCANTCGTCAAAGTTTTTGCCATTAAAGATTGGGGCAAACCCTNNTTCATCCGCNCACAACCACGCACCTTGNAGTGCCAAAATCAATGAAAGCAATTTTTTCATGGGAAACNGATGNNATGGTTGAATTCTATNCGCCTCGTGACGAGCAAATTATGTATGANCGAATAAGCGCAGGAAGTTTTCCTCCACACGCTTTTCCAATTGTTCTTCNGGTTCCTCCAGAAACTTTGCCAGTTCAGAGNACACGACNCTGATATTGGCAGGATGATTCAGTGGNTCTCCATTGGNNTCANTTAACTGATTTGNNTTGAGNGGGTCAGGCAACCGCTGATCCGGCGCATCGGTTTCAATCAAGAGACGATCGGCCGGTACGGTTCTGAATGTTTCACGATGCCGACTCTTGGCTTGGCGCAGAAAGTAGCCCGGGAAACTAAAATAAGCNCCGAGCTTGGCAAAGGCCGGNACCAACTCAGCAGAGCCGCCGTANCTGTGCAGGAGAAAACCGCACGCGGGCACGGGACCTTGCTNCANCAGCTCGANCATACGGCCCCAAGCCTTGAGGCAATGGATACTGGCNGGNAGNTTGCGNTNGGNGGCGATGCGGAGTTGGGNNACNAANACNTCCTCCTGCCCTNCNTANTCGAGGCCTTCCTTCCANCGNTCGANGCCAATCTCNCCNACGGCTGCNGNATNNGCATNGAGCAATNGGTTNAANTCCNNTTCCCAGNNNGNAGNNCGTTCGTGNANNNACCACGGNTGATANCCNAAGCTCGGCAGCACCTGCGGATGCGCNTCNGCNANNGCAGCNACGGNGGNCCANTCNTCCTCGCNGCANCCGTTGACNACCATNCGNNNCACNTCNGGGCANTCGGCGAGNANTTCNGCCTGCCGGCCNNCGAAGNGCTCGGCCTGCAGGTGGTTGTGGGCGTCATACAAATGCACCTCCCAATCCCATGTTTTTGTTAAGCAACACTCAAGCTTATATTAGTGGTGGCACCGNTTCGGGCAGCTGGTAAATTCNGGCCATGAGATTTTCGCCAGTGGCCTTCATTTTTATTCTTTTGGTATTTTCTCTGAACCTGACGGCCCAACAACCCACTGNCAATTGGCCGGGCTTTCGCGGATACCGTGCGCAAGGCACAGCGCNAGCTGAATATCAANATGCCGCAATCGTGGAGTGTNCCNGANAANAAAAATATCAAATGGCGTGTGCCCATTCCGGGTTTGGCGCACTCAAGTCCGATAGTCTGGGGCGATCGGGTATTCATCACGACCGCCATTAATTCAAAAGGCAAAAGCGAATTAAAACTGGGTCTTTACGGCAATATCGCGCCCGTAAAAAANCCGCCCGCCCATTCCTGGTGGATTTATTGTCTGGATCGGNAAACNGGCAAGGTGATNTGGAAACACAAGTGTCACGATGGAATTCCACAGGTAAAACGTCACACCAAAGCTACGCATGCCAATTCAACACCAACAACAGACGGCAAATACATCGTGGCGTTTTTTGGCTCCGAGGGACTCTTCTGTTTGGACATGGAAGGAAAGCAGATTTGGGCCCGGAATTTNGGGCTGCTGGACTCAGGTTTTTTTCGGGNACCNAGGGCGCAGTGGGGGTTTGCCAGTTCACCCATCATTCATGAGGACAAGGTAATCATCCAATGTGACGTGCAGAAAAATTCCTTCATCGCCGCACTGGATTTAAAAACCGGCAAGACACTTTGGCGCACAGCACGCACTGAAGTGCCCACTTGGTCTACGCCGACGGTATATGTGGGTTCGGAACAAACACAGGTGATCGTCAACGGATTCAAGCACATCGGCGGTTACGANCTGNAAACCGGTAAGGAAGTTTGGNAACTCAGTGGAGGTGGAGATATCCCCGTGCCTACCCCGGTGATTGGGTATAANCTCATTTTCATTACCAATGCACACGGTCCGGGTTCCCCAATCTATGCGATAAAGCCGGACGCCAAAGGCAATATATCACTGGAGCAGGGCGAGCATTCCAATCAGTTTATACAATGGAGTGTGCCTCGAGGGGGCGGCTATATGCAGACTCCAATTGTTTACGAAGACCACTTTTATACTTGTCGAGATAATGGAGTCCTTTCCTGTTACGCGGCCAAAACAGGAAAATTATTTTATAAGGAACGTTTGGGCCGGGCAACGGGCTTCACCGCTTCGCCGGTGGCAGGAGATGGAAAACTCTATTTTGCAGGTGAATCGGGTGAAGTCGTCGTAGTGAAGGCGGGCGAGAAATTTAAGGTGCTTTCCAGAAACTCAATGGGCGAGAGTTGCATGGCCACCCCGGCAATCTCTAGCGGGAATCTTATATTTAGAACACGGGGCCACCTGGTTTCCATTGGAAAGTAATCTATTTTTTTGAAAGAACTTCCAGTGACTTAATTATCAAAGGATCCTCGCCTTTCTCTAAATCCGTACGTTTGTTCAACACCTCTATATCCACGGGAATTCCTTTGCCTTCATAACACTTTTTGTCAGCCGCATAATAAACCTGAAACGAGAGTGTGTACTTCCAGCCGTTGGGCAGTTTCTTTTCCAGCATGTTGGAAAAAATACCGTTGGTGGGCTCGCCGATGATGGTGACGTGGGGCAACTCCGTCATGACCATGGCAAAGGCATCAGCTGCGCTGTAGGAGGCTCCATGGGTCAGCAGGCAAATCGGNCCGGTAAAGGTGCCGTTTGGCCCCGCATCCGTTGCCGGCTTTAGAAACCGCGTCTTCAATTCACTAAAACCATCCTCNCCCTCACCCGATTTGCGTNTGGATTTGCGAATNTGCCCCACCCGCTTCTTGTCNGCAAAGCGACTGGCGATCTGGTAGAGGCACTGNTCAGTNCCGCCGGGATTTAGCCGTATATCAATAATCAGGCCCTTGATGCCCTTCATTTCGGCAAGCACCTTGTCCAAGGCAGGACCCAGTTTCTTGCGCTTCACTCCTTCAAATTCAGTGATCAACAAATAACCAAAGTCCTTGCTGCGTGAATACTCAAACAAAGCAGTTGCCCTTTGTGTATCGCCAAAACCTTGATCCTTCAGGGTTTTACGGACCATTGCCTGATAGGCCTTTTCCAGTTTGCGCGTATTAAACTCCTTGGAAAACCTGGGCAACTCCTCCGGGTTAAAAATCTTTTTCTTCAAACCTTTGGCTTTCAGGTTCACATGGCCGTCCTTAAGGGGCTTCAACATCTCGCACATGATGTTGAACAGTTCTTCATCAGTGGTTTCCTTGGTCACCTTGGGCCGGTAGGTTTTGTACTGCTTCTGCCAGTCAACTTTGCGCAATTCGAAGAAGGCATATCTTTCATTAAATGTCTTCCAAAGTGTCTCGAAGTTTTTTTCTGGGGGCGAAAGTTCTGCGCCTAAAACGAGGCTTCCTGAAACAATGCCTAAAACGAGGCTCAAGCGGATGAAGTTCATGGAGCTATTCCTGAAGGGACTTTATTTTTAATGCGTAACGTTTGCCAAACTCACGATAGGCTGCGGCACTGAAGTGGACGACATCCCCCTTGTGGCCGAGCCCGGTGGAACTGACCCAAGCGGTGCGCTTCACCTTCTTGGGCAACGCCTTTAAGGCGGCATCAACCGTGTCCTTGTGCTTGGCTTTCTTGAAGAACTGACCGAGTTCACCGACAACAACCGGGATTTTTTCATTTCCCAAATCTTTCCGCCAAGCAGCAATCATCGTGTGGAGTTGTTGCTCGTAAATCTTGGCCGTGTCTTCGTTGCCGGAATCGCTTTCGCCTTGATGCCAAAGAATGCCCTTGATGACGCCGGCTTTCATCGCCGTTTTGGCGCGCTTAAGGGCGGCTTGATAGAGGTCGCCGTTTTGCTGCCAGCGGCGAATGGGTGTGCCGCCGACGGCGCACGGTATGAGGCCGATTTTTACCTTCGGATTCGCCTTGGCCATCTCAATGCCAAAGGTGCGGCCGAGGCTGACGCCGGCAATTTTTTTGTCGAAGGAAATCGGATCAACGGCCGACACCCATTCGTTGGCCTTGTTAAGCATCAACACACGCGGAACGGCCACCTTATCTTCCAGCGCAACCTTCCCGCGTCCAGCCATGTTGGATTGGCCGATGAGAAGGTAGAGGTGAAAGTTCGCATCCGCCGCCTGCACAAAACAGGCGACCAAAGCAAACTGAATGGCAAGCCAGCGGCGCACCTTTTTACTTGAACGCGGTGTTAAATGGAGAAGCCGGCAGTCCGGCACGATTCACCAAATTGGGCTCAGCCAGTTGGTTCCAGCCAAAACGAACATGAACCGGTGATTTAACCTTGGCGCTTTTCAGTTTTAGATGGTCTCCATAAACAATGGTGGCCTCGGCCGGATGCCACGCGCCATCTTTGCCGGCTATCTCAAAATGGCTCGGGGCTTTGCCATCGCTGGTTTTCAACCCGTGTTGTTTGCCATCCAGTTTCTTGAAATGCACGGTGATGCTATCCTTGCCTTCGAGATAGGAAACCTTTTCGAAAAGCGGCCCTGAATAAACCACATCCTTCTTGCCGTAATCCTTCGCCAACGCCCAGAGAGCAAGCCGCTTGCCGACGTCCTGTTTGTTCTTGGGATGAATGTCGCGAAGGTTGGTGATATCGGTGGTGACGGCCATGCCGGTGTTGGGAATCTTTTGGGCCGTTGTAAGTTGAGCGTGCCAGATGCCCGCCAGCCGTGTCGGATCGCCGCCGTAACGGAACGGCGCAAGCTGAACAAAGTAGAAGGGTAGATTCGGTTTATTCCAAACGCTGCGCCAGCCGGCGATGAGCGCGCGCATCTTGTGATAATACACCATGCCCTCTCCATTGTTGCTCTCGCCCTGATACCAAATCGCGCCCTTGATGGTGAACGGCAGAATAGGGTGAATCATCGCGTTGTACATATGGGTCGGCGTCCCCCGTCCCGGGCGGGCCTTGGCGAATGCGTCCAGTCGGTCGGTGTGACTGGCTTTGAGTTCCTTGACGCTCTTGAAGCCGACAGGCGGGGTCCACGGCTCGATGCGGGTGCCGCCCCAGTTGCTGCCGATGAGGCCGATGGGCACCTTGATATCGCTTTGCAGTTTCCGCGCGAAGTAGTAGCCCACGGCGGTGAAATTGGCGACGACCTTGGGCGAGCAGACCTGCCAACCACCGGTGACCATGTTGTCCTTCGGCGTGGGAGAAAGCTGGTGGGGCACTTTAATGTGACGAATGAGCGGGTGGTTGCCGTTGGCAATTTCCTCTTTGGGATTGGCCGAGCGGGAAACGGTCCACTCCATGTTGGACTGGCCGGAGCAGAGCCAGACCTCGCCCACCAACACATCCTTTAATTCCAGCTTTGAGCTGCCCCGAATGGTGAGCGTTTGTCCCTTGGCATTGGCCTTCATGGGATCCAAATGCACCTCCCAACGGCCATCATCGCCTACCTTGGCCGTGTGCTTTTGGCCGGCAAATTCAACGGTGACCTGCTTGTCCGAATCATCCCAACCCCAAATCGGGCATTTCTCACCCTGCTGCAGCACCATATTACTGCCGAGGATATTGGGCAGCTTGGTTTCTGCCTGAACAAAAACCGCGGAAAAGAAGACGACAACACAACTGAGAGAAAGAAGACGTTTGGTCATGGGCGCGATTTCACCGCCATTGCAGCCGGAGGTCAATGCCCAAAAGCCGCTACTTGCCTTCAGTCGCCATCGGGAAATCATCCGTACGAAACGGCGTAGCCGGGAGGCCTTCACGGCTCATCAATGTGCATACGGGATTGACCGCCCAGGCATAACGCACTTGCGTAGGCGTGACGCCTTCGGCCCAGACTTCCACCTTGTCCTTGCCCACGATGCGGGCCTTGGCCCAGACAAATTTCTTGTCCTCCCCACACACAGCAAATCCTTTTGGATCGCGCACGTCGAAGCTATACAGGCCAGCACCCACGTGGTCAAAAGTAAGCACGGCTTTGTCGCCTTTGATCTCCATGCTCTTGAAGCGCGGGCTTTGGTGGACGATCTCCACGCCGTAATTCTTGGCCAAGGCCCAACGCGCCAGCCGCTTGGCAACGGTCTGCTTGTCGCGCGGATGAATGTCGCGCCCCTCGCCCACATCAATGATCACCGCCTCGCCGGTGTTTTTCAGTCGATCCATCGTCATCGTCTGCGCCTCGCGCAGTTCGGCCCAGTTATCATCCATCGGCTCGGGTTGTTCATCACGGAAGTCAGCGAGCTGCACCCAATAGAACGGGAAATCGCCTTGGCCCCATTCCTCCCGCCAGTTTTGAATCATTAGCGGAAACACATCGCGATAGGCCTTGGCGCGGCCGCTGTTGCTCTCGCCCTGATACCAAATGGCCCCGCGAATGCCGTAACCAATGATCGGCTTGAGCACGCCGTTGTAAAGGTTGCCGGGGCGATGCTGGCCGGTGAGCGGATTGCGCGGAGCACGTGGCCGGCGTGGCACCGGCTTGCCCGCCTTGCGTGCGGCCGTTGCTGCCGTTTGCCACTTCTTGAGGCGACTCTCATAAGTCGCCGCAGCCTTGGCGGAATCGTAGGTGGCCTCGGTTTGTTTCCACTGCGCCATATACGGCGCGGCCGCAGGAAGTTTCGCAAGGAGATCACGTCGAATCCATGCCTCGGCCGCAGAACCGCCCCAAGCGTTGTCGATGAGTCCCACCGGCACATCCAGCGCCTGATGCAAGGTGCGCCCAAAGAAATAACCCACCGCCGAAAATTGCTTCACGGTTTCCGGCGTGGCAGCAACCCATTCACCCTTGAAATCTTTCTGTGGCTCTTGCGTGCCCACCTGCGGCACGGAGATCAGGCGGATATTGGGAAACTTCGCCGTGAGACTTTCCAAGTCCGGATCGTAAGCGCGGTCCACCGACCAAGCCATATTGGATTGCCCGGAACAAACCCACACCTCGCCCACGAGCACATCCGTTAGTTCCAGCTTGTTGCTGCCGCTGATGGTCAAAGTCTGTCCCTTGGCATTGGCCTTGAGCGGCTGCAACTTCACGCGCCAAGCACCATCTTTGCCGGCAGTAGCCGTGTGCTTTTGACCGGCGAATGTGACGGTCACCTTTTCACCTGGCGCGGCCCAACCCCAAACCGGATTGGCCTGTTCCCGCTGCAGCACCATACGGCTGCCGAAAATGGAGGGTACTTTGACTTCCGCCGACAGCATCATCGGCACCAAAGCGAGCAGGAAAAGGAGTCGTTTGGACATGCCGCGATTGCAAAGCCGATCGGGAAGCGCGTCAACCGAGAAAGTTGCGTGAGGATCGAATTCTATTGACCCTTGGTCACCATGGAGATGTCATCCGTGCGTCCGAGGTCAAGATCATCTTCCCTGTTGTCATTTCGCCAAGCCGTCCCGTTTTTCCCGCTTGCGTTTGCCGTAGCGATAAGCCCACGGAAGCCAGAGGCACGCCCAGCCGATGACCGTCAAGGTGCCCTTGCCCAGGAGTCCGGCGCGATGAATGCGTTCGCGTTGTGTCTTGGAGTCGTGATGTACCTGGTAGAGGAGTCCCGCGGACACAAGCATTAGGGTGATAAACCATATCACCGAGCCGACAACGACTCGCTTGAGCGTGAAAAAAGTTTTCTCCTGCAAAATTTTCGGTGTGGCATCCGGGGCCAATTCCGAGACGGGCACCCATTTGGGGAGGCCCTCGTGCCAGGCAAGATCTTCCGGCTGGACACTTCCTTCAGCCAGGCACCGTTGCACTTGCTCCATGGTGTAGGGGCCGGCCTGTTCGCCGCCGCGGTTGAGGTATGCCTGCACGCGCAAACCGTAGCTTGGCGTGAAGCTGTTGTCTGCCGGAAACAGTTTGGCCCGCGGGCTCCGTGCCGCTAGACTGTGGCGATGCAGAAGTGGGAATACAAGGTGGTTAAACGGGCCAACATCACCGAGGCCACGCTCAACGCAATGGGGGCGGAAGGCTGGGAACTGATGAATTTCGTGCTGCCTCACTGCAACATCCCTGGCAGCTTTGATGAGATTGACGTGGAACTGGTCCTCCGCCGTCCGGTCTCGGGTTAGCCTCACAGTCCCTTTAAAAAGGCCTGGTCTATCTTGTCCAAGGGACGGGCGCCTGCGTGCTGGAGGATGTGCCGATACGCTTGTGCCGGGGTCCAAAGTGTGACTCTCGGAGCGGGGAGTGCCATGGGAGCTGTGCTTTTTGTGTTAAGATTTAAATTTCCTGGGCCAAGATTTCCCTCGGCGTGAACCGGACCCGAGGCACCCTTGGCCTCCCCTGTGCCCATGATGACCAGCGCCAGTTCCTGATCCTTCTTCGGGTTGGTGCCAGGGCCTAAGACGTTAAACATAACGTTGCCCGTGGAGCCCGCACGCACGCGCAGCCCATAAATTCCCCAGCGATGGATGACGTTGTTGCGCACGTCAAAATTCCGGGCATCGTGCAATTGTGGATTGCGCTGCTCATTGTCGAGGAACAGATTATGGTGCAGGGACAGATTGTTGGCGCTGGAAACTAGCATCGCCTTTTTCGTTTTGGCGAAAATGCACCAGGACACGGTGATGTCCGTTGGCCGCTTCAGTGGCTGGTCGTAATCGATCGTGATGTCCAGCGCACCATCCCCAGCGCCCGTCGAGGTGCAATGGTCAACGATCACTCGTCGGCAGCCCCCGACAATGCGCAGGTTGTCGTCGGGCGAATTGCGGAAGCGCAGGTAACGCACGATCACATCGCTGGCATGTTCAATCGCCACCGGCGCGCCGGTGATGGTGACCGAGGAGTTGAACCCATCCAGCGTCAGTTTTGATTGGTTGATGCGGAGAATTTTCTTCAGTTGAATTGTGCCCGGCTTGGCGAAGACGATCCGCCGATTGCCCTGCCGTACCGCCTCCCGCAAACTTCCCGGCCCGTCGTCCGCCAACGAGGTCACTTGGGCAACAGGAGACTGGTCCCCTCCCACCGTGGTCCCAAAACCCTCGTATCCCGCTGCGGACAAGCCCGTCAGGCTGGCGGCCAGGCTCGCGCTCATGAGCACCCTTGAGATCATGTCCGCATTATAGGTCATGCAGGTTGTAGGTGTGAAGCTTCCGGTGGAGCGTGCGCCGGCTCATGCCAATTTTGGCGGCAGCTTTGGTCCGGTTGCCTTGGCACTCCTTCAGGGCGCGGATGATCAGGGCTTTTTCGGCATCTTCCACTGTCAAATCCGGCTTGCCCAAGACGGCCTTGGCGTCCGGGTGCGTCATGCCGCTGGATTCACCGCGCACACTTGGCGGCAGATCGCGCAGCGTGATGGAGTTGCCGCGGCACAGCACCACGGCGTGCTCCAAAGCTGTCCGGAGCTCGCGCACATTTCCCGGCCACTCGTGGTTCAGCAATGCTTCAATGGCATCCGGATGGAGCTCTTCAATGGTTTTCGAATTTTCCCGCGCGTACTCATTTAAAAAAGCCTTGGCCAGCAGGACAACATCCGTGCCGCGTTCGCGCAGAGGCGGCAGGTACATTTCCACCACGCGCAGCCGGAAAAAGAGATCCTCGCGGAAATTGCCCTTGGCCACTTCCTCTTCCAGATTGCGGTTGGTGGCGGCAATGAGGCGCACATCAGCGGTCTGTGTAGTGCTTGAGCCCACGCGTTCAAAGGTGCGTTCGCCCAGAAACCGCAGCAGCTTCACCTGAATGGCCTGATCAATTTCCCCAATCTCATCGAGGAACAAGGTTCCACCGTTGGCTTGTTCAAACCGGCCGATGCGCCGTTCGTGTGCGCCAGTGAAGGCACCTTTCTCGTGGCCAAACAATTCGCTCTCCAGCAAGGTGGGTGACAGAGCCGCGCAGTGGACAGTTACCAGTGGTTGCTTGGCGCGCGGGCTGAGGTTGTGGATGGCCTTGGCGATTAGCTCTTTTCCCGTGCCGCTTTCGCCCAACACCAGTACACTGGCGCGCGCGGGGGCTACCTGCTGGACGATTTCAAAAATCTCCTCCATGGCCGGCGACTGGCCGATCACGTTTTCGAGGCCGAACTTGGTGTCCACCTGTGTGCGCAGTTCACGGTTTTCCGATTCCAGCTCTTGTGTTCGCACAGCGCGGGCAATGCGCATCTCAAGCTCGTCGATCTGCAGGCGCCCCTTAGCGATGTAATCGTCCGCGCCCTGGCGCATGGCGTCCACGGCCATCTCCTCGCTGCCATAGGCGGTCATCAGAATGCAGATGGGGGGCATGCCAAGCGACTTGGCGCGCTTGATCAGATCTAGTCCGCCTACGCCCGGCATGCGCAAATCCGTGAGCAGGACATCGAAGGGATCCTCCTCCAGGAGACGAATGGCGGAGGTGCCGTCTTCCGCGATGTAAACATCGTAGCGGTCCTCCAGCGCGGCACGCAGGCCCTCGCGTGTAGGTTTCTCGTCATCAACGATCAGGACGGTGGGTTTAAGCATGGTGTTCGTATTGCCGGCAGCATGCCGGCCCGGGTGTTGTAATCTCGCCGACAGCTACAGATCGTGGTTTTAATTTGCGGATCATTTCTTGGCTTCGGTTTCACCGCTGGTGAGGCGGAGGGGGTGGTGTTCGGCCAAGGGAAACCAAAGGCGGAAAGTTGTGCCTTGGCCGGTATGGCTCTCCAGTTCAATGCGACCACCGTGTTCGCGGACGATGCGCTGGACGATCATCAGGCCAAGGCCCGTGCCTTTTTCCTTGGTGGTGAAATAGGGTTGGAAGATGCGGTTGATTTTTTCCTGCTCAATGCCTCCGCCCGTGTCCGACACATGCAGCCACACCCCATCATTCTCGGCGCGCGTGGCGAGGCTGAGCAAGCCTCCTTGAGTCATGGTCTGGATGGCGTTTTTAATAAGGTTGACGAGGGCCTGCTTGATCTGGGCGGCATCAAGCGGAGCCGGGGGAAGATTGTTGGCAAAGCTCGTTTCCATTGTAATGTCGCGGTTGTCGATCTCGGGCGCGAGCAGGGCGAGGGTGTCGTCGGCAATGTCGTTCAGGGAGACTGGTTTGCGCTCGGGGCGCGTGGGACGGATGGCCTGTAGGAATTGGTTGATAATGTAATCCAGACGGCTGACTTCACCCTTGGCGATTTCCAAGTACCGGCCGAGTTTGTTTAAAGCGGCAGCGTGATTGGCACGGTCGTCAGGGTTTGCCGGGATGGGGGGGGCATCGGCGTCGGTTGACTTGAGTTTTTTCAACTCGCGCTCCATCAACTGCAGGTGAATGTGCAGAGCATTGAGCGGGTTGCCAATTTCATGCGCGACACTGGCGGCCAGCAGGGTGAGTGCCTCTACTCGTTCACTTTCGATGACTTCAAAGGTCTTTTGCTGTTGCTCGGTGGCGTCGTTGATGATGACGGCTAATCCATTGGTTCCCTCGCCAACCAGCGCCGCGGTGTACACGCGCAGGAAGCGTCTGATGGGGTAAGCCACCTCCATCTCGTGTCGCGTGACGGACAGGCTGTCAGAGGGACCGGCCTCGCAAAGTTTCTCCCAATCGAGTGCTGGAAGATACTGGGCAATGGTCTGGCCCTCGGTTTGCTCCAGCGGCAAGCCGAGAAGGTGCTCGGCGGATTGGTTGTGCCAAGAGATGGCCGCCTTGCCGTCCAACACCACCACACCATCTTCGATGGTATCAAAAAGTG
The DNA here is from genome assembly GCA_002718935.1 of Verrucomicrobiales bacterium. Taxonomy (GTDB): domain Bacteria; phylum Verrucomicrobiota; class Verrucomicrobiia; order Limisphaerales; family UBA1100; genus UBA1100. Next base: position 4,338 of record PBFV01000060.1, on the reverse strand, counting down.
TGCCGAGAAAATCGCGCTCGCGGGCCAAGCGTTGAACCACCGTCCGCAAGCCCTCGGCATCCAGTTGGTCAATACGCCCGGCAATGCGCTCAAAAAAACGGTTCTTCTCGGTAGACATCGGTTTGGGTGCCACTATGCCTCGTAATAATTGCCAGCTCAATGAGTGTCAAAATGGCGCAACAAACTATTTCAAATGGCTCGGAAAAACAAGTGCAACCTTGACCCCGACCGGGTTCCCTGTTGAATTGTCCGCGTTCCACTAGGGTCCAAACATCAACCCGATTTTATGAAATACGTTTCACGTTTACTCTTGTTGGCAGCGCTGAGTGCGCTGATGGTTTTTGACGCGCAGCTGCTGGCCGCGCCAAAAAAGATTTTGGTGATCACCCAGTCGCGTGGTTTTCGGCATGGCCCCGTGAATCGTGGAGGCAAGGAGACCTGTCAAGTGGAGCGCGTGCTGGCAGAGATTGGCAAAAAGAGCGGTATCTTCACCACGGTCAATTCTCAGGATGCAGTCAAGAGCATCACTCGGGAAAACCTCAAGCAGTTTGACGGTCTGTTCTTCTACACCACGGGCATGCTTCTGCCTGCCGGCGATCCGCGCGATGCGTTGATGGAGTTCATCAAGTCCGGCAAGGGGTTTGTGGGTGCGCACAGCGCGGCGGACACGTTTAAGCAATACGATGGCTATGTGAGAATGATCAACGGCAGTTTCGCCGGTCATCCTTGGAACGCGGGCAGCACCAACGGGTTTCTGAACCACGAGCCCAGCCATCCCACGGTGGCCATGTTGGGCAGGGATTTCATCTGGAAGGATGAGATTTATCAGTACAACAACTTCGACCCCGATGCTGTGCGCGTGCTCTTCAGCCTGAATATGGCCAAGAGCAAGCCGCAGATGCCTTACCATGTGCCGGTATGTTGGGTGCGCAGCTTCGGCAAGGGCCGCGTGTTTTTTACAAACCTCGGCCACAACGGGTCTACCTGGGAAAATGAGACCTTTCACAAGCATCTCATCGAGGGCTTCAAGTGGAGCTTGAAGCTGACCGATGGCCCCTCCGAGCCGAACCCTGACGTTCAAGCCTTGGAAAGCATGAAGGCCTTTGCCTTGTTTGCCGCACAGCGACTAAAGCTGGATGAGGCCGAGCTGCTCGGCAAAATGAAAGCCAAAGCCAAGGATGAAAAATTTATCAAGCTGCTCCGCGAGAATAGTTGGAAGAGTCGCGGTCGCGACATGAAGCTCATCCAGCAGGTTATTGACGCGCTTTAAACCGGCTGCTGCCAGTCAGGTCCTCGCAGCTTGCATTTGACGTAAAATGCCGCAGACTCTGCGGCCCTTTGCTCATGAGCGAGAACAATCAGGATTACAACAGACGCGATTTCATTGCTGCCGGAGGTTCACTGGCCGCGACGATGTCGATGATGAAGGCAATGGAAGCCCGGGCGCAGGATAGTGAAGGCAAGGATGCCGCGCGCCGCACCAGTGACGACACACCACCGGTCAAGATGGGCCTCATTGGTTATGGCCCGCGGGGTCGGGAAATTGCCCGCAGTTTGGCGCAGTTGCCCAGCGCGCCTCTGGTGGCTGTTTCCGACCACTATGGCGCTATGCTGCGCCGTGCCAAGCGCGAGGCACCCAAAGCCAAGGGCTATGAGAATTACGCCGACCTGTTGAAGGACAAGGATGTCGAAGGTGTGATCATTGCTACGGCGCCGCATGAACACAAGGCCATCGTCCTTGAAGCCCTCAAGGCGGGAAAACATGTTTACTGCGAGGCGCCCTTGGCCCACACCTCCGAGGATGCCCGTGCCATTGCCAAGACCGCAGCCGCCACGCCCAGTCTCAATTTTCAATCAGGTCTCCAATTCCGCAGCGAACCACAGCGGCATTTCATGTTTCCTTTCATGCGCGCGGGTGCCATTGGCAATCCCGTTCACGCGCGCACCCAATGGCACAAAAAGACTGACTGGCGCCGTGTTTCGCCCAACGCCGAACGCGAGAAGGCCATCAACTGGCGTATCAATCCTGAGTTGTCCCCTGGGCTTGCCGGGGAGATTGGCATGCATCAGGTCGATTTGGTGAACCATTTCCTCAGCCTCAAGCCCAAGGCGGTCAGCGGCTTTGGCAGCAACATTCACTGGCGGGAACGCTTTCCCGTTCCCGATACGGTCAATCTTGTGTTTGAGTATGAAAATGGGTTCAGCCTCACGCAGGAAATTACCCTCTCCAATTCGTTTGATGGCGAATATGAGGTCATGCACGGCACTAATAGCGCGGTGATGCTTCGTGGCGCGCAGGCATGGATGTACAAGGAAGCGGATGCGCCGCTCATCGGCTGGGAGGTGTATGCCCGGAAAATGCCCCACTACGGCGCGCCTGGCGTCGTGCTGGCAGCCGGTGCAACCACCCTGAGCAAGGGAGGCAAGAAACTCTATCAGGAATCCACCTTCACCCAGCCCCCGTTGTTTTACAGCCTTGAGGCCTTTGCCTACAATTGTCATCAGGTTAAAACAACGGTTAAGGATTTTGTCGACACCTTCGGTGAGGCCGATGCGGACACGCTGCGCGATTTCCTGAAGGATCAGCTTGGCGGCACGGGCAGTCTTCTGCCGGCTGCGGATGCCACTGAGGGTTTCGTCGCCAACGCGATCGCGCTGAAGGCCAATGAGGCCGTCAAGGTCGGCAAACGGGTTGGGATTGAGGCCAACGATTTAACAGTTTGAACACGCCATGAAAAAAATATCCCTGATTCTTCTCGTCGCACTATCCCTACCCGCCGTCGCGGCGGATGTTTACAAGGCTAAATTTGGCAGCAAATTGCGCTTGGATGGTGATTCCAGCGTGCACAAGTGGAAGGCCGAGAGCCGCCTGATTGGCGGATCCTTCACGGTGGATGCCGCCGCACTGGCCAAGCCCGGCAGCGTGAGCGCCAAGGCCGAGGTGAAAATCCCCGTCCGTCAAATCAAGAGCGGCAAAAAGAAAATGGACGAGGTGATGCATGGTGAAAAGTGCTTTGACGTCAAAAAATACCCGCTGATTACGTTCGCCCTGAACGGGCTGGATGTAAAGCAGGCTCGTGGCAGCCTCTCCCTTTGTTCGGCCAGCGGGTCAATCACCATTCATGGTGTCACCAAGCCGCTGGAAATGCCGGTGACTATCGCACGTGCTGGTGAAAAGCTGACAGTGAAAGGCAGCACGGTCCTGAAAATGAGCGACTTTAAAATCACCCCGCCCTCGCCACAGCTGCCGGCCGGCAAGATCGTGACTAAGGACGAGGTGAAAATTACCTTCGAGTGGGTCACCGCGAAGTGACCGAGGCTGCGGTCAAGCCCAAGCGGCCGTGGCACGTTCGGTTACGCCGCAAGGTACGTCTCGATTACCTGAAAATCCTGCGCACCAAGGGTGCCCCCGCGCAGGTGGCTCGTGGCGTGGGCTACGGCATATTCGTGGAACTTCTCTTTTTCGCCACGATTGGCGTGTCGATTGTTCTCATGTATCCCCTCAACAAGTGGGGACGCGGCCACATGACGGCCTCATGGGTTGGCTTTTTTTTTATGAAAGCTTTTGCTTGGGTATTCATCCTGCCCAGTATTGTGTGCGGAGCTTTTATTCTGGGCACAGAGGTCAGTATGGATTTGGTGAGGAACACCGTCAATGTGCTGGGGTTTGAGAATGGCTTGATCAAAATCATCGTGACGTGGTTTAAGGGTGCCACTCAAGACCCCAACAACATCAGTGCCTTGAAGGATATGGGATCCTTCATCTATGCATGGATCGTGGGTGGTGTCGTTGTGGGCGCGGTCGTTGGCGCAGTTGGCGGGTTTGCCTGCTGGGCAGGATTAAGCAAATATCAAGCCCACCGCAGGGAACGCCGCGAACAAATCCTGCGTGGTGAATAAACGCGAACTACACCGGTTTCACGGGTGCAAATAATCCGTAACCATTCGTGAAATCCGTGTCTGAAGCTACGCGATGATCTTCTTCATCACCTCCCCCGCAACATCCGTCAGGCGGAAGTCGCGGCCGTTGTAGCGGTAAGTAAGCTTTTCGTGGTCCATGCCGAGTAGGTGGAGGAAGGTGGCATGGAGATCGTTGATGTGGCATTTGTCGACGGCGGCTTTGTGGCCGATCTCGTCGGTCTCACCGTAACTCACGCCGCCTTTCACGCCGCCGCCGGCCAGCCAGTAGGTGAGCGCGTGCGGATTGTGATCGCGCCCGGGTTTCTTCGACTTTTGCGCCACGGGCAGGCGGCCGAATTCGCCGCCCCAAATGACAAGCGTTTCGTCCAGTAACCCGCGTTGTGAAAGATCCTGCAGCAGCGCGGCGATCGGCTTGTC
>PBFV01000059.1 GCA_002718935.1 Verrucomicrobiales bacterium | reverse complement strand
GCCGCTTCCCATTCCTTGCGGTTGATGGCCCGGGTGGCTTGCTGGGTGAGCACATAAAAATTTTTTGGATGCCGCTTGGCGAGTTCAGCGATGCTGCCGCGGAGGGCGGCGGCTTCGGGCTTGGACCAGTCCAGCTCCGGCGCCAGCGCCTGAGCCTTGGCACGCGCATATTTTTCAAAGGCCACCTCCAGCTTGGCCATGGGCTCGGTGTGCTTGGCAATGGCGGCGTTGATCTCGGTGCCGTTGCTCAGCTCGGTTAAAATCTTCCGGATCACCCCGATGCCGAACCGCTCGACGAGATGCTCCACCACCAGTGAGGATTCATAATAAGCAAACTGCAGGTGCGCGCCGGTCTTGGGCGCGAGGAAAGCGCCGCTGAGTTTGCCGATGGGGGTCAGTTCGCCGCCAAGGATCATCTCTCGAAAACGCGGACTCATGCGCGCGCCCCAGGCGGGATTGGCCTGGCGTTCCTCGTACACGCTGATGCCTTCGCTGAGCCAGCGCGGCATTTTGTTTTTCGTGAGCGCCAGGGTGACGGTATGGCAAAACTCGTGCCACAGCACTGATTCCCAATTGGCCGGCGAGGGGAGTTGGGTGGCCGGGCTGTTGGCGGTAATGAGGCAGCCGAAACACACGCCGAGAAAACCGGGATTGTCCGGCATGCCAAAAGTGCGTACGCCAAAGTCGTTTTGGTCCGCAAAGATTTCCACGGTCACCGGCCGGTCCAGCTTCAGCCCGTATTTGCCGCACAAGGCTTGGTGGGCGCGCTCCAGCAGCCGCAAAGCGCGCGGGCCATACACCACTGCCTCGCGGGGTTCCATGCGCACGATGAAATTGGCGTTGGTCAGGGTGGTGTATTTTCCGAGTGTGCCTTTAAGTGTGACTAGGTTGTAGGTGGTGACATCGTAGCCGTCCTGCGCGTGCACATGTTCGGCCAGCGCCCAGCCTTCCTTTTCCTGGCCCAGACGCAATAGATCCTGGGCCAGTTGAATCTTGGCCGGCAAAAAATCCTTTTGGAAAACCAGCGCCTGCCGCTGGTGCGCGCTGCCCTCGGCAAAGCGGTATTTTTGCGACAGCTTTTTGCCAATGAGATGGTGTACGCGCGGATTGGTTTTCCAATGGGCCAACGCCTTGGCGCGGGCGGTTTTTTCCGCGGCACGATCGTTCCGGAGATGCGCAATCACGCTGCGATAGGCCCACGCCTCGGGATGATGCGGATTGATCTTGAGCGCTTCATCCAGAAAAACCTCCGCTTCCTGGTAGCCTTCACGATCGATGAGATGATCCGCCATCAGCAGTCGTGCACCAATGTGCTTGGGGTTCGCTTTCAAGGCCGCCTGTGCATGTACGGCCATCAGTTTGCGGTCCGATGGCGCAAAGGCGCGGGCGGTGCCGAAATGCAGCTCGGCATGGCCGGGATGTTTCTTTAGCGCCTGCTGAAAGGTGCGGCCGGCCAGTTCGAAATCGCTTTTGGATAATGCCAATTCGCCAATGGCCAAGGCGGTTTCGGCATAGGTGGGATCAGCTTCGCGCGCGGTGTTGTACAGCTTTTCGAGGACGATCTTGGGATCGGCGCCGAGGCGCAGGGCGGTGCGGCCCAGCACCACGAGGTCAGGCCCATTGCGATAAGCCCACGCACGCACGCCAGCCAGGCGGTTGATGGTTTGCAGCGCGTTGGTGGCGCTGGCGGGATCGTTGTTAAACCGGAATACTTCCTCGGCGGTGTACAGCACGCGAATGCTGCTGGAAAGCTGGCGCATGGCGTTGGTGGCCACGGTGCGCGCCTGCGGGTACTGGCCCTGTGCGAGGTGCGCGCGCATATGAATGACGTGCGCGTCTTCCTGCCATTTGTTAGCCGCCGCCGCCTTGATTGCGTTGGTGATGGCAGTTGAAAAATCACCGCGCGCCAGGGCGGTGCGGGCATTCGCCAACGGCTCCGCCGCGCCAACATTCAACGCGAGGCAAAGAAGGCCGATGGCGACGAGGGGTTTCATTTTTCCTCCTCCGCCAATTTACGCCGGGCCAGGTAGCCCTGCAAAAATTTGTCCGGCGGCGCTTCTTTCCACGCGGTGTACCACAGGTCGCCGAGCATTTGGCCGCCCTTGGCCAATTGGCCGTTCAGAAATGCGCGACCCTTGGCGGGAGTTTCCTTGTCTAGGTGCCCGGCCTTGTCGAGTTCGTAGAGGGGAATCATTTGGGCGTGCGAGGCGAGAATATATTGCAGGCCGGATTGAAACTGGCCGCTGGCCAAATCCTTCCTTTCCGGGCGTTTCAATACGGTGGCCGGACGCAGTTGCTTGGCCAGTGCCGCGCGGTTCGGCGGGGTGGTGGCCTTGAAGAAGCCGCCGTCGATCCACGAGTGAAATCGGCGGCTGGTGGTGTAGTCCTTGGGGTTTTCCCCTTGCCATCCGTTGAAATGCCGCGTGGTGTGCAGCGGTTGCGAGGTGTCGCCCACGAAATGGCTCAGGATGCCCATGCGATAAATGACGTTGGCGCGCGCATTAGCTATCTCCGCCTCGGTGCCCATTTCCTCGAACACTTTCAAATAGGAAAACGCGCTGACAAGCTTGAGGTAATTTTCGTTGATCGCCCACGGCAAAAAGCCCGGGTGCCCTTTGAGATGGTCGGCATTGGCCTCGGGTAGCTCCAGCTTCAGCCGGGCGCGCGCGGTGGCCATTTGTTCCACGAAGCGGTAGCGGAAATGACTGAGGTCAGCCGGTTTGATTTGGTACGGCTCGAGATCTTCCACATCGAAATAGTGGTCGGGATTATTGAGGTGCCGCAGGGCGCGTTCGCGGTTGTTTCGCCAGCGGTCCGGTTCGCCCCCGAGGAAGAGGATGCGCTCCCGCGCGGCCGGCGTGAGGGCAAAGAGCGGGAAATCCTTGGGCAACGTGCCGAGCGCGAGATCGTTAATCAGCCGGTGCCGCTCGTAATCCCACGCCCGCAGATCGCCGGCGATCAGCAACACACANAGCAGCCAGGTTAACCCNCGCCATTTTTGCATNNCCCGANGCTGCTTTCCGNNCCCAAGGGGCGCAACGGAAAGCTGTTCACGGGTTTTGCCCACGGTCAGTCCAGCGTCTTCAGTCCAAGTTGTTTTNCCACNNGNGNNCACGCCTNGGCCTCGCCTTTTTCGGCNGCGGCACGCAGGGCTTTCNNGGCGTCANCCGCCACGGCGGAAACCGCGAGGAGCAATGANAGCNGGCTGTATTTCATGGGGCCGCGTTAGGGTAGTTTCACCACCTCGAGGTGGAGTGCGCCCTTGGCCTCGCGCAATACCACGGCCTGTTGTTTGCCGTACCCGTCCACCTGCACGGCACCGTGCAGTGCCTCGACCACTTCGATGCCCTTGGGGTCTTTCGCCACGGTCTTGTTTCGTCGATACGCCTGTTTGTTGGTGTTGTCCTCGCCGCTGGCAGCGATGTGTTTCATGTCGATACGGGCCGCCCAATATTTGCTTGGCGTGTACTCAAAGGGTTTGTGAAAACGCATGGTGTGGGTGACGAGCCATTGNTTGCCNCCGCTGCTGTAGGTGAACATATCCAGNGGACGGTTGCCGCTGCCCAGTTCGAGCACGCTGGTGCCCTTGACCTTCGCGCCGTTNTCNAGGTTGCCGAGCGGAAACTTCGCGATCGGCGTGCAGGCAAAGGAACCGACCATGTACGGCTTGCCGGCCTGTTCAGTCATGATGAAGCTTTGGATCGGCGCGCGCGTTTCCCAGCGGCCGTGGGCAACGTGGTAGGTGTCCGTGCTGTAAATTTGCGCGGTACTATCGTGTTCNATCGGGGTGGGGATGCTGAAAATCTTGCTGCGAAAGGCATCGTTGCTTTGGCCGGCGGCCAGCACGCGTCCNGGCGCAAGGCCAAGGTCAGAGATGCGCGAGATNCGCAGCTTGTCGGCCAGTTTCACGCGCACCCAGTTGAGCTGGCGAATATCCAGNGCCGCCANTTTGCCGGNGCTGTCCAGCGTGAGAATNCCGCTCACGCCATCGCTGCGGCGGACGCTGATGTATACTGTGCCGGTCTCTGGATTGGCTTTCAGGTCATTGATCGTCACTTTCTCCGGGGTGGAGCCCAGCGCCCCGGCTACTTTAGCGCCGAGATTGGTTGCGGGTTTGACTGCCTTAAAAGGTCCTGTGTGCCCCGTGTCGATGGCCACAATCGCCCCGCCATCTTCCGCCACCAGCAACAGGCCGAATGGCCCCGCGTGAAGGTTGCCCGCGCCATTGAGCTTCAAACCGCCTTGCTGCGGGTTTTTCATGAACGCCGTGGTGGCGTTAGGCGAGTCTTTTGCTAGTACATTNGATGCCAGCACAATAATAGCGAGGTAATTNGGGAGTGTTTTCATGGAGNTTTATTTATCAAAAATTGTACGCATGNCATTCTCTTTGGCAACGCCTAAAGCAGAGAATTTTGCTTAGGAGANCGGCGGGNGTTACTCCTCCATCGNTGCTAAAATCTCTAAAATCTCTAGAATTAGGTTAATTATATCTANATATATCTGTATTGATAAATCCATTGCAACTTGCCAGGTGTTGGCGGCNGGCGNTTCATTTAATGTGGCTAATCGATTGAAATCGNAGAGGAGAAACCCTATGAAAATCAAAGCGCCGAATATGGCAGTTTTTCTGCCTTGGTGAAGGCCAAGAATAAGCCGGATTGTATACCCAGATAAGAGAAACAGTAACGCCACAAAAAGGAACGGACCTAATGGTAATAACTTTACCTCTGGGTGGGTTCCTATTAGTGCTGCTATAAGTGTAATTATTACGGCTATTCCGAGCACCTTACTTCCGTGGTTTTCGTTTCGCAGCAGCAGGGATATTCCCAGCATGACTCCTGTAAGCACAGACCAAATGCTGAACCAAATAAAGCTTATTGAAATATCTTGGTTTTTGCCCCAGAAGATTAATCCTAAGCCGGTTGCAAATTGCAAAAAAACTATAAATATAAACTGGGTAGATATATCTTCCCATGGAATATGTATGTCAAGTTGTCCCGTTTCCGTCTCGGTGGCTGTAANCCCNAATTTTTTTGCATGATAAAGTCTTCGGGCTACTACGATGAGCACTACNNTTGTGAGCCATGTAATAAATAGTTGAGATCCAAGAATCGCGAATGTTTTGGCGTATAGTGATTCAAACATTATTTGATATATGAAAGGTGGCGTAAATAATCTCTTTGAGTTTGCGACTGATTTTAAATGTTGCCGGTTGTAATCATGATTGTCGAAGAATTTCGACTAATTCACTTTCTGATAATTCAACTGGGTTGGCCTTCATGCTGCTGGCTTTAATGGCCTTAAAGATTAGTTCGGGAAAGTCGTCTTCCGTGATGCCATAAGTGGTAATGCTGGGAATGNTCAGGTCGCGTCTCAAATTGCCCAACCAAATGGCACCAGACTCANCAGTCGTGCCGGCNCCGAGCATTTTGGACACTTCCGCAAAACGATCGGGGGTATGTTTTGCATTTGCGGCAAAGACTTGCGGGAGCAGGGCAGCGCATACGGCACCATGTGGGGCGGGAAACATGCCGCCGAGGGGTGCGGCAAGTCCGTGCACGGCNCCGAGGCCGGCATTGGCCAAAGCCAGGCCGCNGCTGAGACTGGCGAAGGCCATTTCCGCACGGGCGGAACGATCGCCGGCATAGGCGCGGGGCAAAGCAGCGGCCGCACGCGGAATGGCTTCACGGCAGAGGGCGTCGGTGAGTGGATTGGCCCGCCTGCAGGTGAAGGGCTCGATGAGTTGGGTGAGGGCGTCCATGCCGGTGGCGGCGGTGACGGCCGGCGGCAGGTCGTAGGTAAGCTCGGGATCGACAATCGCCACGGTCGGCAACATGCGCGGGTGGCGCAGGCTGACTTTTACGCGATTTACAGGGCAAGTGATAACGGCATTGCGCGTCACTTCGGCACCCGTGCCGGCGGTGGTGGGGATGGCGATAAANGGNAACGGCGCCTCGGTGAGCGGTTGGCCGCGGCCGATGACCTCAAGGTAGTCGAGCGGTTCACCGGGATTGATGGCTAATGCCGCTATAGCTTTGCCGGCATCAATGGCACTCCCGCCGCCAATGGCCACGACTGCATCGCAGGAATCGGCGGCCCGCACTCCGGCGGCGATATCGTCCAGCGTGGGTTCGCCTGGAATGCAGTGCGTGGTGCAGTCGAATTNTTTGAGCAACGCCAGCAACGGTTCCGCGCGGGCCGGTGTGCGGCCGGTGACGATAAACACGCGGCGGCCAAAGGGTTCAATGGCCGGCGGAGCCTCGGCAATGCTGCCCTCGCCAAAGACAATGCGCGTGGCGGTGGCAAACTCAAACGCAGTCAATGGAGGATCACCACTCACTGTCTTTCGGGAAATGATTCGTCAGCTTCACGGCTCGGCGGGGTTCGGCCATCATATCGGCGACGGTATCGCGCCACGCGGCGTAATGCGCGGTTTCCTTGTGCGCGGCGGGCGCTTCGGCATCGCGGTACACTTCGTTGAGAATAAAGCGGTTGGGGTCGTCGTTATCCTGCAATACATCAAACCGCGCGATGCCCGGCTCCTCGATGCTGTTTCGGGCGTTCTCCAGCGACGCCTCGCGAAAGGCCTCAATGCAATCGGGTTTCACGTGGACATGAACGAGTACAATCAACATGAGCCGAGGCTACCCNTCACCGCCGATGCTGCCAATAAAATGCGCCGCTCCATTGCGGCCCCGGAAACTTGTGCTAAATTGAAAGAGGCCTTCGCCTTCCCAACTGTATGAAACAACCTGCCCTGTATGCCGTCGGCCCCGTGGTGCTGGCCGGCGTGGCGTGCTGGCTGGCGGCTCCGGGTGCTCCGGAATTGACCACCCCTCTTACGGATGANGGCATGCTCGCCCAGCCGGAGGATGCGCGGGTCACTGCATTTCATTTCGTTAACCTCAATGCCGAGGCGCTGATGGGCGCGGCTCCTGCGGGCGGCGTTTTGGCCCTCACTCTGGCAAACGGGGAAGTGCTTCAGCTTGATTTGGAAGCCGCCGAGGCCACGGTTACCGGTGGGNGCGTGATGCGCGGGCAGGTAGCCGGGCAGGGGGACAGCGCAGTGTTGTTGACGGAAGAGGAGGGCCTATGGGCGGGTTCGATCGATTTGGCGGATGGGCGTTTTTTTAATCTGCTGCATGCCGGCCGTGGACGGTACCGGCTGGAACAGGTGGATCTCGCAGCGGAACCCATCTGCGACGGCGAGGAGACGCCGGCACTGTGGAGTGATGATGGTTCCGCGGTGACTGCTGAGGATCGCGCGCACATGGTGCAACGGCCATTGGCTGGCGTGACCAACGCCCCGCCGCGCACGCGGACTCCTTCGGGCAGTTACCTGCGCATTAACTTGCGGCTGCACCCGCGCACGCTCATTCGCAATCCGCGCCGCATTGTAGACCTGTGGCCCAAACGGCCGATGAATACGGTGAGGCCCACCAGTATGACTAATGGCAACGCCACCAGCACGCCCCAACCCGGTCGACCGGCAACCATGGGCCCCGCCAACCCAAGCCGGCCGAGCTGTTCCGGAACGGGGAACCGGCCAACGCCGGTGCGTCCGGCTACGGCCGGCGGCAGTGGCGGGTCGGTGATTGATTTGCTGGTAGTGTATTGTACAGGGGCGGAGCGCCAATACGGAGGCGTGACGGGCATCAAGAGCGCCGCGCAGCTCGCCGTGCAACAGGCCAATGACGCCTTCAGCCGCAGCGGCGCGCGCGTGCGGTTGACTTTGCAACACGTGGCGCCGGTCAATTATTCAAGTGCAGGCAATCTCAGCAGCGATCTGCACAATGTATCGTTCAAGGATAAAGCCCTGCATGCGGAAGTGGATCGGCTGCGCACACGCTATAATGCGGATTTGGTGACGCTGGTGAGCAATCGCGGCGGCGGCGGGGTGGGATGGTTGTTGATGAAGCGCAAAGGCTCGGCTCGATTTGGCTTTAACGTGGTGGGCAATGGCGCGTTGCGCGGCTACACGCTGGCGCATGAGGTGGGCCATAATCTCGGTTGCCAACACGCCAAAGGCGATCGCGGCGCCGGTCATCGCGGTTTGTTTGCCTACGGTTACGGGCATCGTTTCAACGCGCGCAATGCGAACGGCGCCAGTCGCCAGTACCGTACGGTGATGGCCTACGCGCCGGGCCGGCGCATCGGGCGTTTCTCCAGTCCCGGCGCCCGGTACCTCGGTTCCCCCACAGGGACGACGGATGCCAACAACGTTTCAGTGCTCAATCAAACGGTGCGCGCGGTTTCCGCGTATCGTTAGCGAGGTAACAACGCCAGTAACAACAAACGTGTCATGGCGGGGGGTAACAACACTCTTTTCACTGGCGTTCCGGAGGTTGGGTGCTAACTTGAATTGTCGCGTGACGCCGTGGCTGATGTTTAAGAAACCGGAACATTTTATTATGCTGGTGCTGCCTGTATTGGTTGGCGCAACCATTTGGCTTTGGCCGGGGCAGCCCGAGGCTTCGCTGATTTTGCGAGAGAGCATGGCGCGGTCGGAATCTGAATTGCCGGAGGCGCAAATCGCCAAGCGCTATCGCCANGTGCAGATCAATCCCAACGCCNTCACCGCCGTGCAGCAGGGCGGCCAGATTGTTGAGCTGGAATTGTTTCGCGGAGAAAAGATCCGCGTGCAGTTGGAGNCTTCCGAGCAGACCGGCGTNGATAGCACGGAAGTGCACGGCTCAATTGTTGGCGTGCCGGGCAGCATGGTGAGCATGGTCACGTACGACGGCGCNGTGGCGGCCACGNTCCAGTACCCGGACGGCCGCAGTTACATGGTCAATTATGCGGGCGGCGGTGATCATTCCATTGTCGAGCTGGACAATGCCAAGCTCGAGACTCCCGACCATCTGCAGGTGCCGCANCTNGAAAATCCGTTGCCTGTGTCGCCGGACGGCACCGTCACCGCNGCGCCGCAACTGCAGTTTGGTGTAACCAACCGCGTGCCCGGTTTTCCTCAATTCACCCACACCCTGATGCAGACCAACCCGTGGCCCACGCAGGTGCCGTTGGGGCCGATCAATTACGGCCCGCCGATCGTCGGCATCCTGGTGCTGTACACGCCCACGGCCAAGCGCCAATGCGGCGGGCGGCGCGGCGTGGAAGCACGCATCCGGCTGAGCGTGGCGCAGGTGAATGCCGCCTTTAAACGCAGCTTGGTGACGGCCAAGCTCACGCTGCTGGGTACCGAGGAAATTGAATACACTACCACCGGTCAGCTCTACCCGGATTTGATTAACCTCACCTACGGGCGCACGCCGGCCCTGCGAGATGCGCACACGTTGCGTCAGGAATATCGCGCGGATCTCGTGTCCCTTTTCATCGGCGGCACGGCGGATATTTTTCACGGNATCAGTTGGATGCTCAATTCCACGCGGCCCGCGCCGCACTTTGGGTTTAACGTGGTTGAAGGTATTTATGCGCCCACTTCTGTGTTTGCCCACGAGATTGGGCATAACCTCGGCTGCTCGCATGCCACCAACGACATTGGCGGTTATCTCGACGGCGTGTATACCAACTCCCATGGCTGGCGCTTTAGTACGACCAACCGCGGTCGCACCTATCCCATGCGCACGATCATGGCCTACGGCGCCGGCCCGCGGTTGGGATACTATTCCACGCCGCGCGTTTCCATTTGGGGTTCGCCTGCGGGCAACGCTGCCTTTGCCGACAACGCCAACACCATCTCCAATACGGCACCGATGGTGGGCGCGTACATGACGGAGATCATTCACGTGCAGAAGCTGGGGCCCAACGCGACGGCGCAACCGATGGCGTCGTCCACCATCACGCTGCTACCCAATGCCGCCAGCCGCAGCATCCTCCGCCGCCCGCGCCGGTCTATCCGGCTGTTCTTTGGTGGCGACTAATTACTGCCGATTGCCGATGCACCACAGGTGTTTGTGTGTGCGCAGAAAAAGTTGGCCGTCGGAAGCGGCAAGTGAACTGTTGGTGAGCGCGTTGTCAAGTGCATTGATACCAAGCAATTCAAATTTCGGATTGGCCCGGATGATGATCGTTTCACCGGATTGGTTGGGAATATAAATCCGGTCTCCGGCAAGGATCATTGAGCTCCACGATTCCTGCTTGGCCCCACGACCGCGCACGCGCTCGGAGAATTTAACCTTGCCGGTCTTCAGATCATGACATTCCATGATGCCGTTTGTGTTCAACACGTACACGTGGCCCTTGTGCACCACACCGCTGCCGAGACGGTTGGGAGTCCGAACGGTGCGCCACAAAGTGTTCTTGGTGACGTTACCCCGGCCGCCGTACTTCACGGCAACGGTGGTTCCGTGGAAACCGCCCATGCCCACCACCACGCCTTCACCGGCAATGGGAGAGGTGTAGATCAGCGGGTTTAGGCCTTCGCATAACCACAGGCGTTTGCCGGTGGCCGGGTCAATGCCGGCAAGACTGCCGGGATAATTCATGACCAACTCCACGCCCTTGGCCGTGGACACCAGGATGGGCGTGCTGAAACTGCAGATCCATTCCCGGCTCTTGTTGCTGCGAAAGCCGTCGGTGCGTCCCTCGATGCTGACGGGCGGGTCCTTCAGTTGCCAAACTGTCTTGCCGGTGCGCTTGTCGAGCGCGAGCAGATGCGACTTGGGATCCGGGCCGCGATAAATGTAAACGAGATTGCCATGGATCACGGGCGAGGCGGCCGAGCCCCATGTAAACTTGATCTTGCCCAAGTCGCGCTGCCAAAGCTGTTTGCCGGCAAAGTCATAACACACTACCCCGGCGGAGCCGAACACGGCCACCACGCGTTCACCATCGGTTGCCGGCGATTCACTGCAATACGGGTTGGTACGATGGGAATTTTCAGTGGCCGTATACTTCACCGCGCGGCGCCACAACACCTTGCCATCCAATCGGTCCAGACAGATGAGCGCGCGTTCCTGTTCCTCCTCCAACGGTTGGGTGAGGAAAATCTTTTCACCCCAAATCACCGGCGTGCTATTGCCGCGATAGGGCAGGGCAACTTTCCACGCAATGTTTTCCGTGGTGCTCCATTTGAGCGGGAGATTTTTTTCGTTGCTGATGCCGACTCCGCCGGCTCCGCGCCACATGGGCCAGTTTTCGGCTTGGAGTGCAAGGGTGGTCGTCAGGGCAATGAGCAGATATTTCACGGGCGAATGATAGCTCTCGATGGCGGACTTTCAATGGCTTTTATGTGTGGACGACTTGCCCTTGACCGAAAACCATTTGAATTGATTCAATGACTGCATGGGAAGAGATGCAGGTGTAGATCAAATTGTGGCGGCGGTGGAGGCGGCTGAGAAACAAACCAGTGCGGAATTCGTCGTGGCATTGGAGCCCCAATCCGGATCTTATCGGGATATCGACGTGTTGTTTGCTGCTGGGTTGAATTTTGTGCTTTTGCTACTGGCAATTTTTTCACCGGTGACTATCGATCAACAATGGTTTCCATTAAATCAGGCGATTCTGTTCGGATTAGCGTGGGGCTTCAGCGCGCACACACCTTATGTTCGGCGGATATTTTGCTCAGCGGAACGACTTGAACAGCAAGCTATAGAAAAGGCGCAGCTGTTGTTTCACAACCAAGAAGTGAGCCAGACAAGGGGGCGTACTGGGGTCATGGTTTTGGTTTCACAACTGGAACGACGGGTGGTCGTGGCAGCGGACAGTGGTGTCATGCGGGCGGTTGAAGCAGATGAATGGGAGGCCTTCACGGCAAAAATCCAAATGGCTTACGACGGCAAAGATTTATCCGCCACCGCCGCAAAGTCGGTTCAGGATTTAGGTGATTTTCTAGCCGAGCCATTGCCCGTTTCGGAAGACGATATTGACGAGCTTTCCAACGTTCCCACGTTGCACTGATGGTTTCCCGTTTACCATTTCTGGGCCCATGGCAACGAGGACTGGTGGGGGCAGTGTTTTTGATCCTGTTTTTTGGTCTCCAGTTTCCGTTGTGGGCGCGCTTGGGTGGAGGCGGTGGTTACTCCGGCGGTGGTGGGGGTGGAGGCGGTGGTTATTCTGGTGGAGGTGGTTATTCCGGAGGAGGGGGCGGTGGCGGAAGTTACCCTCCAATCACTGCAAAAGAATTCTTTACGACCATGCTCTGTTTAAGCCCGGTAGGTATTATCATGCTATACCGCTCCCGCAACGATCGGCTTAACTCGACGCTCATCCAGCGGGTTCCGCAAAAACCGGTGGACTGGGATTTGATTTGTCGGGGTGATCCCAATTTTTCCCATGTCTTGTTCCGCGACTTTGCCTACACCCTGTTTGCCAAAGTGCACGAGGCTCGGGGGAATCAGAACTTGGCGCGCTTTGGGCAATTCCTTTGCCCCAAAGTTCATGAAGATTTACAGTCGATGGCGCCGGGCTTAACGGATGTTTCCGGGGTGATTGTGGGCAGCCTGAATGTTCGCAGTGTTAAAATAGAAGGCCGCACAATTCAAATTCGTTTGGTATTTGATGCAAACTACACGGAACATTTCGGGAGTCGCACGCGTTCAGTTTATGGCCGGCACATGTGGTGGCTGGAACGGGATGCGGCGCTCCAAAGTTTGCCGCCGGAAACCATTTCAGCGCTGGATTGTCTCGGCTGCGGCAGCTCGTTTGAGCCGACGGCTGAGGGCCGGTGTGCGCATTGCGGGGAATACTTGGAGCCCGGCAAACATCATTGGATGGTGCATTATACCAGCCTTGGCGAGGAACGTGAGGTTGGCCCGGCTCTGACCACCTCGGTGCCGGATGTGGGTCTGAATCTGCCCACGCTTTATTCGCCGGATTATCACGGGGAACGCGAGCGATTTGAACAGGAGCATCCGGACTTCAAGTTTGAAGCTATGACGTATCGTTTCCGGCACATCTTTTTTGAATTGCAGGAGGCGTGGTCGACTCAGGATCTGGAGCGTTTGCGGCCGTTTGAGACCGATAGCCTTTTCCAAAATCACAGCTATTGGGTGCGCGAATATCAAAAACAAGGGCTGCGCAATGAATTGAGTCAGGTGCGGATTCAGAATCTGGAAGTTGTGAAATTCCGGTCGGACAAATATTACGATTCGGTTACCTGCCGGATATTTGCCTCCATGACCGATTGCACGCGCTGGACCAATGGCGCCATCGCCTGCGGCAATCCTTCTCTGCCCAAGCAGTTCAGTGAGTATTGGACATTTGTTAGAGGCCGGGGCGCCGTTGAGAGTAAAGAGGAAGATTCCAACTGCCCCAATTGCGGCGTGGAGCTACAGATCAACATGGCCGGTGAATGCGAGTTCTGCGCCAGCAAACTCACCAGTGGCCGATTTGGCTGGGTGCTTAGCGAGATTCAGCAGGACGAGGAATACCGTGGATAATCCCATGACAAAACTGCGTTCAACCATCAACTCGCAAATTACTTGGATGCGGTTGCGTCCTTGGCTGGTCATGGGGTGTGTGCTCTTGGTGCTCTTTTGGCTGGCGCCGGAACTTTGGGCGCGCCTTGGAGGAGGTGGCGGTTATAGCGGCGGTGGCGGTAGTAGCGGTGGCGGCAGTAGTGGCGGTGGAGGGGATGGCGAAGCTATCGCGTGGTTAATTGAGATGTGGATACGGTTTTGCATGCGATACCCATACATCGGAATTCCGCTGACCGGGCTGCTTGGCTTTTGGTTTTGGCGATCAAAATCAAGTGAGGTCAATTCAACCACCGTGTCGGCTCCACCGGCAAAACAGGTGAACTGGGACCGGCTCCGAGTTCATGATGAGAATTTTTCGGAGGTGTTGTTCCGGGATTTTGCCTATTCACTGTTTGCCAAAATCCACGAGGCTAGGGGCTCTGGCAATTTGGCCCGCTTCTGCCAGTACCTTGATGATGATGTGATTGAGAAACTGCGAAGATTTCGCGCTGATATTTCGGACGTTCAGGGCGTGGTGGTGGGCGGTCTTGTTATTGACAAACTAAAGCTGCCCAGCCAGCCCGGTGGCGACGTTTCTGTGCGTGTGAAGTATGAAGCCAATTACACCGAGGTCACCGACCGTGGCAGTCAGGCGGTATACTCACGTCAATTATGGTTTCTCAGCCGGCGCGCAAATGTGCTTAGCCCGCCGCCGGAGAAAATCAGCGCGCTTGGTTGCGTTGGCTGCGGAAGCTCCGTAGAGCCGGAACCGGACGGCACTTGCCCGCATTGTGGCAATCAATACGAGCGCGGTAAGCATCATTGGTTTGTCACGGGGATCACTCTGGTTACGTCACGTAAAGTGGGCCCTGCCCTTACGTATAAAGCGGACGATGTGGGATATGATTTGCAGACCATATATCACCCGGACCTGGCCGCTGAACGGGAACGGATTTTAGCTGAACATCCTGATATGGATTTGGAAAAATTTGATGCCCGTTTCCGCCACATTTATTTCACCCTGCAAAACGCGTGGAGTGATCAAGACCTGAATGCACTGCGGCCTTTTGAGACGGATAGTCTGTATCAAAACCACAAATACTGGGTTGAGGAATATCAACGCCAAAAACTACGCAATGTACTTGAGGAAGTGAAACTGGATGAAGTGCAGATGGTTAAGATTCGTTCCGACAAGTTTTACGATGCCATCACTTGTCGGCTGCGGGCGTCCATGATCGACTACACAATTGATGCCAACGGAAAGGTGGTTTGCGGAAGCAAACGNAAGAGCTCGAAGTTTAGCGAATACTGGACACTCGTTCGCGGCNGNGGGGCGGAAGAGNCCAGCCATGAAAATTCCAATTGCCCCAACTGCGGNGCGGAATTGAAAATCACCATGGCTGGTGAATGCGAATACTGCGACAGCAAGCTCACCAGCGGCCAGTTCGACTGGGTGCTGAGTGAAATTCAGCAGGATGAAGAATACCCCGGATAATGAGCGAACCGAGTGAACTTGAAAAGACGGCTCAATCCTTGGGCTTAACAAAGTATCAGCGCCACATTTTCCTGTGTGCCGATCAAACGGAACCGAAGTGCTGCGCCAAAGAGGCTGGCTTGGAGTCGTGGGATTTTCTGAAGAAACGACTCAAGGAGCTGGNGCTGGTGGGCGCTGAGCCTCAGGTGTTTCGCACCAAAGCCAATTGCCTGCGGGTTTGCCTGCGCGGACCGGTGGCGGTGGTTTATCCGGAGGGTACTTGGTACCACTCCTGNACTCCGGAGGTGCTGGANCGGATCATCCAGGAACACCTGATTGCCGGGCGCGTGGTNGAGGAGTACGCGTTTGCCGGCGCGGAGAATTGCNGCNTGGNTTANCCGTGNATNCAGCTTTCTACGTAATCCACAATGAGTTGATCTTCGTCGCCGGCAACGAGGGTGACGCGCAGAAGTTCGGCAGGGTCGACGTTCTTCTCACGGAAGAACTGGCGGTCGCCGCCTCAGCCGTACATTAAATCTGCGGGCAGGGCACCTTCGAGTTTGGCGCGGGCCTTGACGATCAGGCGCGGGAGCCAGGCGATGCCGGCAATCTCATCGGTCTTGGCGGGAAATTCCTCCATCTCCATTCGGCGCGCGGCGGGTTGGCTCCGGAGGTCATTGAGAAAATAGTCGCGCCGCACGGCCTGCAAATCCTCGACGTGCTCGTAAACGACATCGCCCCAGCGCACGTAGTCGTCACAGAAATCAAACATCTCCTGTGTGCTGCAACCGATGGATTCGAGAAAGGCGGGTTCGTCGCCTTCGAACATTGTTTCGGGCGATTGCCGGCCGGCTTCATGGCGTTCGACGCCCTTAAAGAAAAGGTCGCGAAACTGTGTTTGC
>PBFV01000058.1 GCA_002718935.1 Verrucomicrobiales bacterium | reverse complement strand
TTCTCGAACTGGTTCGGTTTAGTTCCTGGCCTTGGTACGGTGGGTTGGGACGTGGGTGCCGACGGGCACGTGCACAAGCCGCTACTGCGTGGCGTGAATGCAGACCTGAACATGACCCTCGGCATGGCCGCCATTTTTATGATCCTCTGGCTATACTGGTGTCTCAAGGCTTTGGGCCCAGGTGGGTTTGCCGGCCATATCTTCAATGTAAAGGGGCACGGCGCGGGCTTCTTCGGTATTTTCCTCGTGCTGGTGTTTATTTTTGTCGGCCTCATCGAGGTAGTCTCCATCGGTGTGCGGCCGGTGGCGCTCACGTTCCGTCTCTACGGCAACGTTTTTGCAGGTGAAAACATTTTGGAAACGGTGTTGGCGCTGGGCGGGCCGTACTTTGGCTGGCTGGCGGTTCTGCCGTTTTACCTACTGGAATTGCTGGTGGGCCTCGTGCAAGCGCTGGTGTTTGCACTACTCACCTCTGTGTTTACCGCGTTAATGTGCGAGCACCACGACAAGGATCACGCGCACTAGCCAAACAATTTCGGTGGCCGGACCATGCAAGTCAGTGGAGGCCATCGGGAACAACTGAACTAAAGGAAACATTATGATGGAACTATTAGCAGCAATAGATGCGGATACCACTGCAGCAGCGGCTGATGCGGCCGCCAATGCCGCGGGCAGCAAACTGCACATCGGTCTGGCCGCACTCGGCTCCGCCTTGGGCGTGGGATTGGTAGGCATGAAGGCCGCAGAGGCCACCGGCCGCAATCCCGGCGCCGCGGGCGATATCCGGACGCAGGCGATCATCTTCGCCGCGTTGGCTGAAGGTATTGTGTTCATTGCCATTTTCTTGGCTTAAGGCACTTAACCGCCGGGCGGGTGCGCCCGCCCGGCTAAACAATTTTAAGTTATGCAAGACGTGTTTATTCAAGCCGCAGCAGCGAGCGAGATCGCCCACAAGTTTGGCGTCAACTGGCCGTTGTTTATCAACTCGTGTATCGCCTTCCTCATCGTGGCGCTGGCGTTGAAGAAGTTTGCTTATGCACCGGTGTTGAAGGTGCTGGAGGATCGCAAGCAGCGGATTGCTGAGGGCATTGAGAACGCGGACAAGATTAAGGCTGAGCTCGAGGCCACGCAGGCGGAGAAGGATCGCATTCTCAAGGAGGCTGGCGAGAAGCGCAATGAGATCATTGAGGCCGCCAAGACCTCTGCCGCCAAGCTGGAGAAGGAAGAGGCGGAGAAGGCTTTGAAGAAGGCCGAGGACATTATCGCCAAGGCGCAGGATGCCACGGAGGCGTCGCGACAGGAGATGATGAATGAGCTGAAGGCCGAGATTGGTCGGTTGGTGGTGGAGACCACAATGAAGGTGAGTGGCAAGGTGCTTACCGACGAGGATCAACAACGTCTGATCGACGAGACCAACAAAGAATTGGCCGCTTAATTTAGATTACGGATGAAAGGCAGCAAACAATCCCGCCGCGATGCCAAGCAGCTTTTCCAGAGTTGCCAGGCAAATGGCGTGCTGGATGAAGATCGTGTACGGCAGGTGGTGGCGTTGTTGATTGAGAAAAAGCCGCGCGGTTATTTCGGCACGCTGCAGGAATTACAGCGGCTGGTGAAGCTGGATGTGAACAGCCGCAGTGCCCGTGTGGAAAGTGCGGTGGCGTTGAACGACACGCAGCAGCAAACTGTGCGCGATGGCCTTAGCCGCTTAAAAGGCAGCGAAGTGGCTGTGGAGTTTGCGCAGAATGCGGACCTCATCGGCGGCATGCGGGTGAGGCTGGGTGATGATGTGTTTGACGGCAGCGTTCGGACGCGCCTGACCCGGTTGGGCGAGAAATTTTAACCCCTTTTAAGAACGAGAAAACATGAGCAACCTACTGCAGGATATTGAAGCCCAGATTGCCGGCGCCAAGACAGATGTGGCACGGGAAAATGTGGGTGTGGTGCGCGAGATTGGTGATGGCGTGGCGAAGATCGAGGGCCTCACCGGCGCGATGATGAACGAGCGGCTGGATTTCGGCGGTGGAGTCAGCGGGCTGGCGTTGAACCTCGAGGAAACCGAGGTGGGCGCGGTGATCCTGGGCGATCACACGGGCATTAACGAGGGCACCGAGGTGCGCACCACCGGCGAGCTGCTTTCCGTGCCCGTGGGCAAAGGCCTGCTGGGCCGCGTGGTGGATGCATTGGGCCAGCCGATTGATGATCCGCAGAAGGGCCAGATCGAATACACCGAGACGTATCCGGTGGAAAAAATTGCCGCGGGAATCGTGGACCGGCAGTCTGTTAGCCAGCCGATGCAGACGGGTATTATGCCCGTGGATGCAATGATCCCGATTGGCCGTGGCCAGCGTGAGTTGATCATTGGTGACCGCCAAACCGGCAAGACGGCCGTGGCCATTGACACGATCATCAACAACGCCCGCATCAACAAGGAGAACGAGGGCGTTGAGGGATTCCGCCCGCTCTACAGCATTTACGTGGCCGTGGGCCAGAAGCGCGCCAACGTGGCCAAGGTGATCGCTGATTTGGAAGCGGCCGGGGCCCTGGAGCACACGATCGTGGTGGCTGCCACGGCGAGTGATTCGGCGACCAACCAGTATCTTGCGCCGTTCGCCGGTGCAGCGATGGGTGAGTGGTTCATGGACAACGACATGGACGCGCTGATCGTGTATGATGATCTTTCCAAGCACGCGGTGGCTTACCGGCAGGTGTCGCTGGTGCTGAAGCGGCCGTCCGGCCGTGAGGCGTATCCGGGTGACGTCTTTTATCTGCACAGCCGGTTGCTGGAACGCTCAGCTCGTTTGCGCAAGGCGGCCGGTGGCGGCTCACTCACGGCGTTGCCAATCATTGAGACGCAGGCCGGTGACGTATCCGCATACATCCCCACCAATGTTATTTCGATTACCGACGGCCAGATCTTCCTAGAGACGGACCTCTTTTATCAGGGGGTGCGTCCGGCGATCTCGGTGGGTCTGTCGGTGAGCCGCGTGGGTTCCGCCGCGCAGGTAAAGGCCATGAAACAGGTGGCCGGCACGGTGAAACTGGAATTGGCACAGTTCCGCGAGCTGGCAGCCTTCGCGCAGTTTGGTAGTGACCTCGATGACGCCACCAAGGCAAAGCTCGAGCGCGGCAAGCGCATCGTGGAGGTGTTCAAGCAGCCGCAGTTCCAGCCGGTCTCCGTGCCCATGCAGGTGGCGATTTTGTGGGCCGTGCAAAATGGATATTTTGACGATGTGGATGTGGATGCGGTGAAGCAAACGCAGAATGCCATCGTGGACTATCTCAATGACAGCAAGGCAGATCTGGTGGGCCAGATTGCCACCGAAGGCGCCGTGACAGATGCGGTGGAAGCCGGTCTGAAGGCGGCACTCGACGAGTTTAAGGCGCAGAATTAATCGATGCCCAGCACACGCGACATCCGGCGGCGTATTAAGTCCGTCAAGAACACCTCGCAGATCACCAAGGCGATGGAGAAGGTGGCGCAGGCCAAGATGGCCAAGGCGCAACAAGCCGCTCTCGCTGGGCGTTCTTATGCGGATCTGATGAACCGCGTGCTGGCCGAGGTGGTGACCCATGCGGGCGACTTTGATCATCCCTTCATGGAAAGCCGCGGAGGCGACAAGCGTGCCTTGATCCTCGTGACCACGGACAAAGGCCTGTGCGGTGCGCTGAACACTAACCTACTGCGCAAGGTGTCTGACGAATTTGTCACGGACAACACGCGCGTGCTTTCGGCCGGCCGCAAGGGCGCGCAGCACGCCACGCGCGCGGGCTGGGATTTGGCCGCAGAATTTTCCTATGGCGATCCGCCAACCATCGGTGAAGCGCGCGCGCTGGCCAAGATGGCGGTGGAGCTGTTCGAAGACGGTGAGGTGGATCACGTGGACATCGCGTTCACCAACTTTATCAACACCATCACGCAAAAGCCCGAGGTGCAAACGCTGCTGCCCATCACCGAGATCAAGGGCGTGAGCGCGGGCGTGGAAGGGGAGGAAACCTCTACCGACCTGCCCGGCGGCACCACGGAATTCCTATTTGAGCCGTCGGCGGAAGGCGTACTGGGAGAGTTGCTGCCGCATTATCTGAATTTTCAGGTGCACCAAATTCTGCTGGAGAACCGTGCCAGTGAACACAGCGCCCGGATGGTGGCCATGAAGAACGCCACTGACAACGCCAACGAGCTGATCAAGGACCTGACGCTGGAATACAACAAGCTGCGCCAGGCGGCGATCACCAACGAGCTGCTGGAAATCACCACCGCCCAGATGGCCTTGGGCAATTAAGGCAATTAATTTAACAAAGAAAATTTAAAGACGACAGATTGACGACATGAACAAAGGCAAGATTGTACAGATCATTGGCCCCGTGGTGGATGCGGAATTCACCGAGCAACTACCCGCCATTTACAATGCGTTGACCGTAGAGTTTGAAGTGGGCGACCAGTCCACCAAGCTGACGCTCGAGGTGCAGCAGCACCTGGGCGACAACTGGGTGCGCGCCGTGGCGATGAGCTCCACGGAAGGCCTCAAGCGCGGCATGGACATCACCGACGCCGGTAAGCCGATCAGCATGCCGGTGGGCGACGGTGTGATGGGCCGGGTGTTCAACGTGACCGGCGATGCCGTGGACGAGCAGGGCCCCGTGCAGCCGGACCAGGACGCTGAGGGCAAAGACATTTACAATCCCATTCACCGCGCGGCGCCGACGTTGAATGACCAAAACCCGACCCCGGAGGTGCTCACCACCGGCATCAAGGTGATCGACCTGATTTGCCCGTTCCTGAAGGGCGGCAAGGTTGGCGCGTTTGGTGGTGCGGGCGTGGGTAAGACGGTGGTCATTATGGAGTTGATCAACAACATCGCCAAGGGCCACGGCGGTGTGTCGATGTTCGCCGGTGTGGGTGAACGGACCCGTGAGGGCAACGATCTTTACAACGAGATGATCGAGGCGGACGTCATCAAGACTGAGAAAGATGATAACGGTCACACAAAATACAATGATCAGGGGCTGCCGGTGCTGGCACCCGGCTCCAAGGTGGGGCTGGTGTACGGTCAAATGAACGAGCCGCCCGGCGCGCGTCTGCGCGTGGCGCTTTCGGCACTGGCGGTGACGGAGTATTTCCGCGATGAAAAGGGACAGGACGTGTTGCTCTTTGTCGACAATGTCTTCCGTTTCTCACAGGCGGGTTCCGAGGTGAGCGCGTTGCTCGGCCGGACGCCCTCAGCGGTGGGTTACCAGCCGACGTTGGCCGCGGAGATGGGCGATCTGCAGGAGCGGATCACCTCCACCAAGAAAGGTTCTATTACCTCCTTCCAGGCGGTGTATGTGCCAGCGGATGACTTGACTGACCCCGCGCCGGCAACGACGTTTGCTCACTTGGACGCGACCATCGTGCTGGAGCGCTCCATTGCGGAGCTTGGCATTTACCCGGCGGTGGATCCGCTGGCCTCCACCTCGCTGGCGCTGACGCCGGACATCGTGGGTGATGAGCATTACCGCGTGGCCCGTGGTGTGCAGGCAGTGCTGCAGCGCTACAAGGAATTGCAGGACATCATTGCGATTCTCGGCATGGACGAGCTGTCGCCGGAGGATAAACAGACCGTGTTCCGTGCGCGGAAGATTCAACGCTTCCTCTCACAGCCGTTCTCGGTGGCGGAAGTGTTTACTGGCACACCCGGCAAACAGGTGGACGTGGCCGACACGGTGAAGGGTTTTGCGGAAATTCTGGACGGCCAACACGACGAGGTGCCCGAGACGAACTTCTACATGAAGGGTGGCATTGACGAGATCCAAGGCTAGGTAACGACCGCCACAAACGCACATGGCTGAAACTCTCAAGCTCGAGATCGTCACCCCGGAGGCCGTCATTTACTCCGAGGACGTGGAGATGGTGACCCTGCCCGGTCAGGAAGGCGAGGCAGGCATTTACCCGAACCACGAGCCGTTGATGACCAAGGTACAGGCCGGCGAGCTGATTGCGCGCAAGGCTGGCGCCGAGGAAATTTTAGCCGTGGGCGAGGGTTTCGCGGAAATCACCGGCAACCACGTGGCCATCCTCACCGACAACGCCGCCAACAGCGCGGACATCGACGAGGCCGCCGCTGAGGAAGCCAAGGCCAAGGCCCAGCAACGGCTCGACGAAGGCGGCGATATTTCCGAGGACGAAGCCAAGGCTCTGGCGGCGGCGATNCTCTACTCCGAGGCCCAGCTAAAGGCCAAGCGCCACCGGCGCTAGTTAGTTGCCGCCGGCGCNCGGTTGCGGCAGTGCCATCGGGAACAGNCCCGCACCGAGTCCCTGATAAATATTTCCGGAAAACTCGAACACCACCACGCCTTGATCCAGCGGNTCNGTGGCNACNGCATAANAGTGCNCGTTGGGNGACCGCTTGCCGAACTGAATTTTTCGCTCCACCACTTTCCCTTCGCGCAACAGTTCCAGCGTGATGGACTGCCGTTTTTCGATAATGCCATACACGGACAGCTTGTCCGGTCCGCTTGCCGTCCAAGCTTCCGCACGCATCTTGCCCAGCAACGAAAGCTGAAGGGGTAAGGTGCGCAAGTCGACGGGCGTTAACTGCTGTCCCGGCCGCGTCCAAACGCCTGATTTGTTGCGTTGCAGCACGGTCGAGCGATCCCCATTGACCACCGTAATCTTGGCGACCTCATTGGCGAGGAAACTCCATAGCCGTCGTTCACGCAGCTCATAAGCGTAGGAAGGCAGGGCGCGCCGCGCATTTTCACCAACCACATAAACAAAGCCCTCATCCCGGCGTCGGGCGAAAAATCCGCCTTCGGTGCCCGTGCCGAAAGTGATCTGCGTATGAATAGCATTGGTTCCGCCGCGCGTGCGCAGGGTGTAGCTCGCACTGGGTTCGGTCAGGCCGTACTTTGAAAAATCGCCCACGANCTCGGCTTCCAGTTTGTCTGCCTGCAGTTGCATAATGTTTTGCAAAAGGCGTTGCTCAACCAGCACGGGATCCGCCGGCAGAGCAACCGGCTCGGTGATACGCCAAACGCCGTTGGTGGATTGGCTCAGCACCATGTTGTCGCCCGCGCGCACCTCCACGCGCGCCACGGCGCTGGGGGTAATGACTGAGGTCAGCCGGTGATCGCAGTAGTTCCAAACCGGCGCCCGGATTTCNTCGAGCCATTTTTTTTGCACCACCACCACGTTCGTGTGGTTGAGCAAACGGGCATACACAAAATCCGGCTGGTTGGTGTCAGCATTGCCGAATTGCACGGTGGCCAGACGGTTGGTGCCCTTGAGCAGCGCCAGTTCCGCCACGGGCGAATGCAGTCCGTACGGCTCGAGATCCACCTTGGGATCGTCACTGGTAAAATCAGCGGCCTCCCAAAGCAGNACATTGTCGAGCAACTGCTCAATGCGCATGACATCGCCGCGCTTGGCGGGAGCCGGCTGCACCACCTGCCACAGGCGGTTGGTGAGGCTGCGTTGCAGTACCACTTGCCNCGGGCCGGATCGGATACTGATGCCGGTGATCTCGTTGCGTTTGGCGGCCAAGGGCGCCAAGCGCGCATCGCGCCAGCGTTTGNCGGCGTTGCCCACGTGCCGGATGAAGGTAATNGGCAGAATGAACAGNCCATCCTGTCCGGTGACNCGTGCGTACANGGTTCCTTCCTGAGAGGTTACGTCACCGATGGACAACTCCTTTGGGACACCTGCGTTGCCCGATTCCCACCGCACGACCAGGCGAGGCGGGCTGAGGCCATATGAGGCATAATCGCTCTCAACTTTTTCCTCAGGGACAAAACTGAGCGGTTGAATTTTCTTTAAAGCAACCAACAACGCCTCGGGGCCATCCGTCTGCCCGGGGTATTCGACCGGTTGCTCCATCTGCCAGCCGTCTGCTGTACGGGCTACTCGCAAGACATTTGTGCCCAGTTCATCCAGCTCAATGGCGTTCACTTGAGCCGTTTCCAGCGCATCGAGGAAAGGCGGAATTTCCGGCTTGGCGGGGCCGCGGTCCACCTCGAAGACAAGCGTGTACAATAGCACCGCCAGGGCGATGCCGGCCAGCCAAATGGTGTCTTTGCGTATCATCAGGTGCGTCTTCGGAACCAAACCAACAGGCCAAACGCCAGTGTGCTTAGCGGGATTACCCCCACTAGCAGCCCGGCCAGTTTCCAGAATTGGTTTCCTTTGAATTCAAAACGGTACTCGTGCAAGGGCCGCGGTCCGATGCCGCGCAACAGAGCTTGCCGGCCCAGCAGCCAATTGATGGAGCGTTGGGCCAGCTCCGTGTTGCCATCCCGGTCAATGAGGCGGTTATGAAGAAAATCGGTGTCACCTATCACCACCAACCGCGTGGAAGGCTGGAGCGCTTCGTCCCCGCGCTGGACGGCCGCAGCCACGCAGAATCGGCCGGCGGCCATTTTTTCTGAATTCAAACCGGGGTTGCGATAGGACTCCGCATCGCCACTGGTGGAGATTAAATGCGAGAGTTGTAGGCCCTGCGTTGTGATGCGGTTTTCCAGCAGCACCATGGGTGCCGGCTGGAGCAAGCACACGGGCAACTCAGCTTGATGCAGGGCACGCACCACCTCGTGCCGACCGTCATTGAAATTCGCCAGTGCCAGAGTGCCGTCGCTGAGTTGGTTGGCGGCATCCTGAACGGTGGAATCCTCGAACACTTCCACTCCCCAGCGATTAAGGAGCGGGTTGAGATTGCCGCGCGTGTCCTGGTGCAGCGTGATCATTGCCCGGCCGCCACCTTCAAGGTAATCGGAGACTACTCTCACGGTGGCCGGATCCAGACTGGCCTGAGGGCCGGCGATGATGAGCAGTCGGCAATCATCCGGAATTGCCCGCACCCCGATGCCGCGCAGGTCATAATTTTTAACCGTCACGTGCTGTTCAGCCAATAACTGCCGAAACCGGGAGTGGCCGGGGCTTTCGGCCGACAATTCACCATGGCCGGTTGACCAGTACACAGTGGGCGCCACCGCTGCATTCACGGCCAGCAAGGCGGATGTGAAGAGGCGTTCACCGTGAAAGTGTGTGCGGCGAAATTGCGTCGGGTTGTTTGGATCCTGTTGCGCCGGGCTGAGCCGGCTGTGCGGGACGATTTGCACCTTGTTGTTGCCGGCAAAAATAACGGCATCGCCCTGCTTGGGCGGCAGTTGGTACCGCTGCTTTATTTCGTTGGCTTCGCGCTTGTTGAGGTCCGGATCCACGCTCACCACGGTTAATTGCGGATTCAATTCGCGGTATTGCGCGAGCATGTCTTTTACCTCGCGATAGACCGGTTCGCTTTGGTCGTAAAAAATGGTCACTTGCACCGCATTGGTAATTTGCCCCAGCACCTCATGCGTGCGGGTGGAGAGTTCCTGCGCCCGATGGTCCACCAACCGTTGCCGCGTGTGATGCCGGTGGGCCAGGTAATTGGCCAGCACCGCCAGCGCCAACACGGCCAGCAGTACCAAGGCAAGGTTAAGCCATCCGCTCCAGCGGTGTTTGGCGGAAAATTGACTGGAAGNTGCTTCACTCATCGCCAACGCCGGCTTTCCACGGAACGGCCGGTGAGAAACAGGCACACCATCGTGAGGCTCAGGTAAAACACCANGTGGCGGGTNTCCAAAATGCCCTGTGAAAAATCGCGCAGGTGATCNATGGCNGANATNTGCTGGTACACCGCGTGCCACCACGCCGCNTCGGCNGGTGGTTTGCCGGAAAGAAAACTGAGGATNAGGTGCAGCGATCCNGCNCCGAAGGCCACCACGGCCGAGACAATTTGACTGCGCGACAGCGACGAGGCCAGNCAGCCCAGCGCGATGAAGAACGCGCCGATCAACGCCACGCCCAGTCCGAGGCTGGCCACCAGCGCGAAATCCAACGGGACCGGCTGGTGTGAGTACCGGTGCAGCAGATAGGGGTACACCACCATCGGCGCAAAGGCCGCGAGGTAAAAGGTGTATGCCCCGGCGAATTTCGCCAGCACCACATCACGGTCACGCACCGGAGCAGTGAGCAGCGTCTCATAGGTGCCGGTGGATTTTTCATGCGCAAAAGTTCGCATGGTGATGATGGGCGCGGCCAATAGCAGCACGAGCCAGAAAAACTGCGACCTCGGAAAAGCCTCCACCATCGTCATGCCCATCGCCATGCCTTCGGCTTGGTGCGTGGCCAGTAGCAGGCTGGCACCGAGGAACAGCTGCACGCCCGCGAGGATTACATACCCGCGCAGGTT
This sequence comes from Verrucomicrobiales bacterium, assembly GCA_002718935.1. Taxonomy (GTDB): domain Bacteria; phylum Verrucomicrobiota; class Verrucomicrobiia; order Limisphaerales; family UBA1100; genus UBA1100. The sequence continues at coordinate 9,207 of PBFV01000058.1, read as the reverse complement.
CAGGAAATAGCCCGCCAACTCGCGGCGTGTGAGGGTGAGGAACGGCGTCATCAGAACAAGCCCTCCTCGCCTTGGGTCACGTGCATGAAAATCTCCTCGAGCGTCTGGCGTTCCCGCGTAATCTCCCGCAACGGCCAGCCCCGCGCGCGGGCCAGCGCTGAAACACGCGTACGAATATCCTCCCCTTCACGCGGCGTTAGCACACAGCGATGGTACTCCCCCTCGGCCGGCTCTAACCGGTACTCGGCAACCTCGGCCATTTCCTCCCACGCCTCTTCCAATGCCTCACGGTCGGCATTCAGTTCAACCACTACACGGTGCCGGCCCTGCAACCGCGCCTCCAGCGCTCGCGGCGTGTCGTCGGCCACGATGTTGCCTTCATTGAAAATCAACAGCCGACTGCACGTCACCTCTACCTCGGGCAAAATGTGCGAGGATAAAATGACCGTATGGCGCCCGGCCAAATCCTTGATGAAATTCCTGACAATACGTATCTGCTGCGGGTCCAGCCCGATGGTGGGTTCGTCGAGAATCAATAAATCCGGCTCGTGCACCAGCGCGTCAGCCAGCCCCACGCGTTGCCGGAAGCCTTTGGACAGCTCGCCGATCATTCGGTGCTTCACGTCTTCCAGACCGAACTGCTCGATCACCGTGGTCACCCGTTCGCGGCTGTGTTCGCGGTCCAGCCCCTTGAGTCGTGCGCGAAATTTCAGGTACTCCCGCACGCGCATGTCCGGGTGCAGCGGATTATTTTCCGGCATGAACCCAATGTGCCGCCGGCGGTCGCCGTCGCCATTGCCTTCCATGCGAACCGTGCCGGCGGTGGCGGCGAGAAATCCTGAGAGGATGCGTAAGGTGGTGCTTTTGCCTGCGCCGTTGGGGCCGAGGAAACCGACAATTTCCCCGCGCGGAATGCTGAAGGTCAGCCCATCAATAGCCCGGTGGCGGCCATAATCTTTTGAGAGGTTTTCCACCTCCAACAGAGGCTCGGCATCGGCGGTGTTGGTAGGCTGATCGGAATCCATCACCGCAATGTCACCTTGGCCACGCCGGATTGCCGCTGCAGCAACGGACCGCGGCGGGTTTCCCAAACCACAAATAGTTGCACCACTTCGCCGGCCTTGAGGTTGTGAATGTANCGGGCCAATGCCACGAGGCTGCCCGGGAAACGGTTGCCCACTCGCTGGATCACCGCCCCGGACTGCAGTCCCGCCCGNCTGCCGGGGCCATCNGCTTCCANNTCCGTGATGAGGNANCCGCCGTAAAAGGACAGCCCAAGTTGTTNCGCCACTTTTTCCGTGAGCGTGCNAACNTTNAATCCCAGCCGTTGCTCAACCAGCTTNGCGTTGAAAACTTTTTCCTCCGCTTGCAGCGTCACNCCCACGCTGATCACCCGGCCNCCGCGAAAAATCTTCAGTTTCACCGTNNGCAACCCGCGGNCGGCGACTTCCTNGGCCCAGTCGACAAAGTTTTTTGTCTCCTTGCCATTGACCTCCACCACGGTGTCGCCGGCGGTCAATCCGGCCTTGGCNGCCGGGCTGCCGGGCTCCACNCGCGCCAGCCGCAGCCGGTCGCCATCCACCCGCACTCGCGCACCCATCCACAGNCCNCGCNGATGTTCGGGGGTGAAAATGCTGCCGAGCGTTTCATTCACGCGGGCGATGGGCACGGCAAAGCCAATGCCCTGGCCCTGCCGATGAATGGCCACGTTGATGCCGATGAGCTGTCCGTCAAGATTGATCAAGGGCCCGCCGCTGTTGCCGGGGTTAATGGCGGCGTCGGTTTGCAGCCAGTTGGCCATATCCAACATTTCGCCTTCGCGCGGTTGCTGGCGGTCTTTGCTGCTGAGGATGCCGCGGCTGACTGAGCCGCCCAAGCCGAACGGGTTGCCCAGCGCCACGACTGTTTCGCCCAGCAGCAAATCATCATCCCGCGCAAATGGCATGGTGGCAAATTGTAGCCGCCGCTCCTTGAGTTGTTGAATCCGAAGCAATGCGAGGTCGCTTCGCTGGTCGTACGCCACGCGATCGGCGGCAAACTCACGGCCGTCCACGAACTTCACCTGAATCTTCGTCGCCCGNCGTACCACGTGGTCATTGGTCAGAATATAGCCGTCGGCATGGATCACCACTCCGGACCCGAGGCTGCGCCGCACATCCGGCCGCGGCTGACCATAATGCGGTGTCCAAAAGTCGCGAAACATCTCCGCAAATGGATCGCGCACCTCCACCACCGATTCAGTTTGGATGTTCACCACCGCCGGCAGGGCCTTTTCCACCGCGCGCACGACCGGCGTGCGACGTGCGTCATTGGCCGCCATGCCGCCGGACAGCAGCACGAGGTTGACGGCTAAGAGAAAAAAGCGGATATTCATACCAATCCACATGGGACGCTCCACCCACAATCTGGCAGAAAAATGAGCTCCATGCAACGGCAAGGCGGTCCGGCAACCNGCAACTTTTATTCACAATGGCGCANCTCCNNGCGGGATGACACAGTGCGGGAGCAGCGGCCCTCGCCACCGCCGGAGGCATTAATGCAAACCATCTGGCAACACCAGCGCCTGCAGCGCGATGCCCTGACGACGGTTGACGGTCGGNCCGTGCGTGTTCTGCATCCCGGGTTTTGTAATCACGAGGCCGGACCGGATTTCCGCCGGGCCGTGGTGCGCATTGGTGAGGCAGCGCACGTGAGTGGCGATGTGGAGGTGGATCCGCGTACCGCGGATTGGCAGGCCCACGGTCACGCGACCAATCCCGCTTTCAACGATGTGATCCTGCACGTGGTTTGGAACGGCCCTAGCCACCCGACGCTGCCCACCGTGCGGCTGCAGCCACACCTCGATGCGCCATTGGCTGAGCTGGCTAATTGGCAAGCTACCGCTGTGCCGTTGCCCACCGAGTTTGCCGGCCAATGCACCGCACCGTTGGCGGCGCTTTCTTCNCCGGCACAGGATGANCTGCTTGNTCAGGCCGCCAGCGTGCGGTTGCGCGAAAAGGCGGCGGACTTTGCCCGGCACGCNCGNNCNCNCGGTTGGGAGGCCGCCCTGTGGNACGGCCTGTTTCGTTCACTCGGTTATAAGCACAATGTTTGGCCCATGCAAAATCTCGCCGAGCAACTGCCCGTTTTGCAATCGATCGGTCCGGCCAATTCCTTGGGCTGGCAGGCGCGNCTNCTGGGCACGGCCGGATTGCTCACCGACAATTTGTCCNGCCAACCCCCGGCCGCCCGNCAACACCTGCGTGGATTATGGGATCACTGGTGGCGCGAACGCGATNCCTTGGAGGAATTNATTTTGCCNCCGNCCCTNTGGCGTTTTGGCGGCCTGCGCCCGGCCAATCACCCGATTCGCCGCCTTGCGCTTCTGGCCNATTGGCTGGCCGNGGAAAGGATGTNNGAGCGATTAGAAAATTGGCTGCAACTTGATTGCCCCAAAACCCAANTNGCCGAAGGACTGCATGAGACATTGAAGGTGGTGCCGGAAGATTTTTGGCGGTGGCATTGGACCTTTCGCAGCGGGCGACAGACCAAGCCCTGCANTTTGTTGGGGGCCTCACGCGCCACGGATCTCGCGGTGAATGTCATTCTTCCGTGGTTTCACGCGCGCGCAGCGGCCGGACGAAATGGCGAACTCATCCAGCGGATCGAGCACCGTTACCGTGATTGGCCTGCGGCTCAGGACAATGCCATCCTTAAGCTTGCGCGCCAGCGCCTCTTTGGCGGCAGTCGAAGACTCAACGGTGCTGCTCAGCAACAAGGCCTGCTACAGATCGTCCGTGATTATTGCGACCACGCCCCCGCCACCTGTGCAGCCTGCCGCTTTCCGGACCTTGTGCGCAGCTGGCCTGGTTAGAGCGCACGCTGGGATTGGCCCGCGGCGGTGCTGGGCAAAAGTTCCCCGCAAAATAATTCGACACACTGCCGCAATTGCCGTTTCCTTTGTCTGTCTGAAACCGCATTCTGGCCATGGAAACACTGCTCGCCTCTTCCGCCGTCGACTACACCCCCTTTTGGATTCTCGCCGCCGGCGTGGTCTTTGTCATCGCCAGCATCGTTAAGCTGCGCCTACATCCGTTTCTGGGACTGACCCTCGGGGCTGTTTTGGTCGGTATTCTCACTCCGCAATTGCCCGACAGTTACAATGACAAACAAGCCCAGCTGATGGAAGGGCTGAAGCAGAAATATGATACGACCGGAAAAGGCGGGAACCCGGACGGGTATTTTAATGCCGAGGAGCAGAAAGCGATGCCACAATCGGATCGCCAAGAGATGACCAAAAACCATCTGCGACCGGACGGCAGTGTGAATCATTGGGGGAAAGCGGTTTCCTTGTCCATGGCCGGGTTTGGAAAATTGGTGGGCAGCATTGGTTTTGTAATCGCCATGGCGGCAATCATTGGCATGTGCATGATGGAGAGCGGTGCGGCTGATCAGATTGTGCGGAGGCTGATGAACACTTTGGGCGAGGATCGCGCGGCGTGGGCGATGTTAATCAGCGGCTTTATATTATCAATACCTGTGTTTTTTGATACGGTTTTTTTCCTGATCATTCCGTTGGCGCGGGCTCTGGCTTTACGGACGGGCAAAAACTACACGCTTTATGTGTGTGTGGTGGCCGGCGCGGGAGCCATTACGCACACGATCGTGCCGCCCACGCCGGGGCCCCTGATGATTGCGGAAAATCTGGGGCAATCGGCGGGCGCCGCCATCATCGCCGGATTGATCGCCTCAATTATTCCGGTGGCCATTGTCATGTGGCTGGCCAAGCGGTTTAACGAGAAACTGAACATTCCGTTACGCGAAACGCGGGGTTCTTCGCTTGAGGAGCTGGGCACGATCGTGAAAAAGAAAGCGGACGAATTGCCGGGGTTTGGCATCTCGCTGCTGCCGGTTGTGTTGCCGGTGGTGCTCATTGCCATGGTGACTTTTGTGGATTTTCTGGGCGAATTGGATGGCGTTAATCTGCATGTTCCAGCAGGTCTGATGGGGGTGATGGAGTTTTTGGGGAACAAAAATGTTGCGATGTTCCTCGCGGCGCTGATTGCGATGTACACCCTGGCCAAGCAGCGTGGTTGGACGCTCGAAAAATTAGGGGAATCGGTCAACTCACCCTTAGAAGTGGCGGGTGTGATTATTTTGATTACCGGCGCGGGTGGCGCATTTGGAAGCATGATCCGGGAAACAGGCATTGGCGATACCATCAGGGAGATTGGGGTCACCGAGGGCGGAACGGCGGGCATGCTGTTCATGGCATGGCTGTTAACTGCAGTGATTCGGGCGGCGCAAGGTTCGGCGACGGTGTCGATGATTACCGGCTCGGGAATCATGGCTCCGATCCTGCACACCATGACGGCAGATGGATCACTGGGGTGTCACCCGATTTATTTTTGCCTCGCGATCGGTTTTGGTGCGTTCCCGCTTTCGTGGATGAATGACAGCGGGTTCTGGGTGGTGCAACGGATGAGCGGGTTTACTGAGAAGGAAACGCTGAAGACGTGGACGGTGATGCTCACGGCCATTGGCGTGGCGGGCATCATTCAGGTGATGGTAATGGCCACCGTTTTCCCTATGAAGCCCACGGCCACCGCGCCCAGTGACGGAAATCAAACGGCCAAGATTAGTTCAATTCCAGCGTCGGCTTCGCTGGCAAATCATCCGCCTCCGCCTCGTCCGCAAAGATAACGTGGATGGCGCGAAAGCGATCCTCTCGCCAGTGATCTTCTTTCATCAGCCATTCGCGTACGAACTTCGCCACCGTCTTGCGTGAATGTTCGCGCACCACGTCAAAGTGCTGCGGCGTTTGCGCGTAATGATTGAGGCGAGGCGTGATGGTTTTCTGCAGGGACTCCATTTGCCGATCGGCGTTGAAGCGCGCCCAGCCTTCGTCGGAGCGTTTTTCCATTTCATCCGTGTGAATAGCGACCGGCGTAGTGGCGCGCAGCGAGGGTGCAATGACAATGCAGTTTTGCTCGCGTACTTCCAGCTTCCATGGATCCGATAGCCGGATGTGATAGCGGTAAGTGGCCGGCACCTTGATTTCCGTGGTGGTGGTGCCGAGGCTCACGGAATCCCACAGGATCGTCCGATTGTCGGTGCGCTTAAAGGTTTTCGTATTCTTCATCGTAGCCACTTCGAGATTGCCCTCGCCGGTATCGCTTACTTCCGGCAGTGATTCTACAAACGTCTCCGTGATCTTGGCCTGCTGAAAATTTTCCGCGATGGAAATGGCCGCGTCACTGATATCGTTGACTGTCCCCCGAACCTCTTTTGCTACATTAGTCGGCGCCTCACTTGCTTCTTTTACTGAATTTGAAAGAGCAGAAACAAATCCAAAAAAGCCAACTATCAAGGGTATGCCAATGATCAGTATTATGATTGTACCAACAGTTGAGAGGACCGTTCCTGCGATGGCCAGACCTCGACCCATAAGAAAACCGTTGCTTTTATTGATTTGACTTAATGCGACCAAGCACATGACTAAGGTAATAGGCCAAAGCGGGGTTATGATCGATAAGGTAAAAGCAATAATAGCAAGGGCGCTAGTTTTTCGCTTGATGGTTTCTTTAACATTATCCCCGTATAATATTTTTTTCTTCTCAATACAAAATTCTTCTTCGGTGATAGCGCCAGCATCTAATAATTCACTCAGCTTTTTAAGTTCATCAGTATTAGTCATGCTTTATCCCTGATTTTTAATTTCACTGAAAATTACCAGAATTGGGTGTCTGTGGCGAGTCTTTGTAACCGGCCGAAAATTCGTGTCGTCTATTCTAACATGATCACGGACCGTACAACTGGCCGTGGGCGCGTGGGTGGCATGCGGCGCGCTTGGGGATTCACACTTGTCGAGCTACTAGTCACCATCGCTCTCTTGGGCATCCTGCTATCGCTTGCCGGGCCGGCCTTAACCAAGGTTCACGGTAAGGCTCGGGAAATCCAGTGTATCAACAACCTGCGCAATCTCGGAATTGCACAGACCATGTATGCGAATGATTACCGCGGCCGGCTCGTGCCCCATGCTGTGTTGCGGCCCGCGCCACCGCAGGCGTTGGTGCCCAATGAACAAATGACCTTTTGGCCGGATCTTCTCGCGCCTTACGCCGGTGATGATCGCTCCTTCCGCTGCCCCTGCATGCGCTGCGATCCTGAGCGAGGCGTGGGCTACGGACTCAACCTCAAGGTGACGCGTGCTTTTCTGGTGTGTGACGAAACCTATGGCACGCACGAGCGGTTGATCAAGAACCCGGCCCAAACCATACACATTGGCGATGCCGCCTTCATTACACCCGATACTCAACACGGATCACCGGCACAATGGGAGGAAGCTATCCGGCCGCTGGGGGCTTGGACCATGCGTACGCCGGACGATCCCCTTTGGAGTCTGGCTCCCGCGCGAGCGATGCCTCGCCACTTGGGTCGTGCCAATATGCTATTTGTTGATGGCCACGCCGAGAGCCTTACAATCCCCCAGCTTGGCTTTGATAAACCTGTGGGGCACCCGAAGAATATCTGGGATCGCCGTTAATCTTCCCAGCGTTGGCCGGTGACAATCTCGGTTCCGTCCGGCCATTGATCCTGCGGTTTGAAGCCAGCAATCTCTCGGGCGCCAGTCAGATCCAATCGTTTCGTTTCCACCGGTCTGCTGGTAGCGTAAAGGATAGCGTGCGAAACCTCGGTTGCCGCCTCCACACATCCGGCAAAGAAGCGCCCCGCATCGCCCGGGCTGAGGTACACATCCTGAAAAAATGTCTCCGCCGCAATCTCACACACTTGCCCTTCATCGCGCGGGCACCAACCTAGCCGCGTGATGATCACGCTCATGCCGTGATTCGCCGAGTAGCTGTAGCCGATGGATTCCAAAAACATTTTGGTTGCCGCATACCATGCCTTGGGCGAGACCGGCATGGAGTCATTTACGGGCCACGGGCCGCTTTGTTGCTGATGCCAGTTTACTTGCCCACTACTTGCCAAAATTATCCGCTGTATACCTGCTGCGCGTGCTGTCTCCAGTACGTGATACAGTCCTGTGATGTTAGGTGGAAACAGGTCGTTGACTGGATCCTCCACATCGTCCGGCGTGGCCGCGAGGTGCACAAGGCAGTCTACTTCCGCCATAGCTTCCGCCAGTGCGTCGGTGTCAAAAAGATCCGCCACGTGTGCCTGCTCGAGGTTTGGCGAGGGATCACGGTCAAAGCCCTTCACCAAATGCCCGCGCCGCAACAGCTCTAGTACAACCGCCTGCCCAACCCGTCCTGCTGAGCCGGTCACCAACACTGACTTGATTTCACTCATTTACGAATTATCTCATCAATCACGATCTGCCCAAGGGCCGGTGATGGCTAGGGTAAGGCCGGCGTGTTGGATGTTGACGAATAGGGTCTTGCCGTCTGGGGAAAAACAGGCGCCGGCAAATTCGCTGTTGCTCTTGGCGTTGCGGCCGAGCTTAAAAAATTTCCCTTCCGGCATGATGCCTACGAGGAATTGCTCGTTGCCGCCGTCCTCACAGAGGATTAGGTCTCCCCACGGGGCCACGGTGAGGTTGTCGCAATTGTCGCACAGTGCCTCGTCATTCGGCTCAGCAAACAGTTCCAGTGTGTCGCTGGTAAGCCGCCATACCTGCCCGTCCTTTTTCTTGCCGCCATTGGTGCAGGCAAAATAAATTGAGTTGCGCGAATACCACATGCCCTCACCGCGTGCGAACCGCGCCGCGCCCTTCTTAAAACCGCGCTGTCGCAGGTCGTCCTTGGGCGATTCCACGTCATCCATATCCAGCCATTGCACTGGCAGCTTTGCGGCCACACCCACGCGCTGTTCCTTCCAGTTGCGCGTGTCCAGTGACGGCATGCCCCGGACTACCAACGCCTGTAGTTTTCCACCTTTTGCGAGTTGCCCTTTCACCTTGGGAATGAACCGGTAAATCAATCCGTCGTCGCGATCTTCCGTTTCGTAAACAATGCCGGTTTTGGGATCAACCGCCACTGCCTCATGATTAAAACGACCCATTGCTCTGAGCGGCACTGCCTTGGTCAGCGTGGGTTCAGCAGTAGCTGGCACTTCAAAATTATAGCCATGATCTTGCGCCAACGTCTTGCTGGCGCGGTCTGTGGTTTCCTCGCAAGTGATCCAGCTGCCCCAAGGCGTGAGGCCGCCCGCACAATTCTTGAGGGTGCCGGCAAGGCTGAGAAACTGACGTGCCACCTTATGCTG
>PBFV01000057.1 GCA_002718935.1 Verrucomicrobiales bacterium | reverse complement strand
GCGGAGCTGCTGCGCGGTCCGGACGACACAACCGAAGCGTTCACCAAGGTGCTCACGGACTATCAGCCGGATTTGTTCATCACCTCCGGGCATGCCACCGAGGCGGGTTGGCAGATTGGCTTTCGCTATCGCAATGGATTTTTGAAATCGAAGGGCGGTCAAATGTTCGGCGAGAACACGCGGCGCGAGCGGTTCGAGATCAAGTCGCCGAATCCCAAGGTATCCCTGCCGATCGGCAATTGTCTAATGGGTAACATCAACGGGCCCGACGCGATGGCGTTGGCGTGGATGAATGACGTGGCCGTGATGCAGATGCTCGGCTACACCAAGCCCACGTGGTTCGGCTATCAGGGCTGGGGCGTGCTCGATTATTACGTGGAACAGCCCGGGCGCTACACGCTTACCGAGGCGTTCTTCGCCAACAACCACGCGCTGATCCATCGCCTGCGCGATTCCGCCACGCCGCAGCGCGACCTGCGCGGGCTGGCGTTCGACCGCGATGTGGTCGCCTTTTACGGTGACCCCAAATGGTCCGCCAAGATGGCGGAAGGCAAACTCGCCTACGGCCAAAAACTCACCCGCAGCGGCGACACTTACACCTTCACAATCACGCCCAAGCAGGGCGCGAAGAGCTTTGAGACCGTCAACAACAACGGCTCCCAACGCGGCGGCCGCCCCATCGTCGCCTTTCTGCCCAACCGCGTGACCGACGTGCAAATCATCAAGGGCGGCCAACTCAGCCCCGAGATCACCGACGATTTCATCCTCATCCCACGCCCGAAACAACACGACGGCAAAAGTCCGCTGGTGGTGACGTTCAAGGCGAAGGAGATCAAGTGATGCAGCGGATTCTGATTTGTTGCGCCGCGTTGTGGGCATTAAGCGTGTCGGCTGCCGACCGCCCGAATATTTTGTTTCTGTTTTCGGACGATCACGCGATTAAGGCGATCTCGGCTTATGGCGGTCCTTTGGCGAAGGTGGCGCCGACGCCGCATATTGATCAGTTGGCGAAGGAGGGGGCGGTGTTTTTGAATTCGTTTTGTGCCAACTCCATTTGCGGGCCGTCACGCGCAACAATTCTCACCGGAAAACACAGCCACAAAAACGGGTTCATGCGGAACGGGAACAAGTTTAATCCGGATCAGTGGACGGTGGCCAAGGAATTGCAGAAGGGCGGCTATCACACGGCGGTGATCGGCAAGTGGCATCTCAACACGACGCCGCAGGGGTTCGACCACTGGGAGGTATTTCCGGGACAAGGCAGCTACTACAATCCGGTGTTCATCCAGCAGGACGGTTCGCGCAAGCGTTTCGAGGGATACGCGACCGATCTCACNACNGACAAGGCGATCGCATGGCTGGAAAGTCGCAAGGGTGGCGACAAAAAGAAGCCGTTCTTCCTGATGTGCCAACACAAGGCGCCGCACCGCACTTTTGCACCGGCGTTGCGGCACTTGGGGGCGTTTGATGACGTGGTGATTCCTGAGCCGGAGACGTTGTTTGATGATTACAAAAACCGCAGTGCCACACTGGCCGGTAATGAGATGGAGATCGATCGCCACTTCGATTGGGCGTATGACGCCAAGGTGCGCAAGGACGAGCGCGGCAACGTGAAGCTGCCTAAGCCCGACCGATACGGCACGCCGGAATACAACCGCATGACGCCCGCGCAAAAGGCCAAGTGGAACGCGCACTTTCGCCCACGCAATCAGGCGTTCCTCAAGGAATACGCTGGCGGCAAGATGAGCCATAAGGAACTGGTGCGATGGAAGTACCGCCGCTACATGCGCAACTATCTCGGAACGGTGAAGGCGGTGGATGAGAGCGTCGGCCGCATGCTCAAATATCTTGACGACAATGACCTCGCGAAAAATACGATCGTCATTTATTCGTCTGACCAAGGCTTCTTCCTTGGTGAACACGGCTGGTACGACAAGCGCTGGATGTTCGAGGAATCTTTCCGCATGCCATTCCTCGTCCGCTGGCAGGGCGTCATCCAACCCGGTTCCAAGCCCGCGCAGCTCATCCAAAACATCGATTACGCGCCGACATTCTTGGAGGTGGCTGGATTGAAAATCCCCGACGAAGTGCAGGGCCGGTCGCTCGTGCCGCTCTTCAAGGGCAAGCCGAACGGTTGGAGGGAGTCTCTGTATTATTCGTATTACGAATTCGGCGAGCACCGTGTGCCACAGCATTTCGGCGTGCGCACGGCGCGTCACAAGCTGATGTATTTCCCGCGCAGCAAGGAATGGAACCTCTTCGACCTCAAACTCGACCCGCACGAAATGAAAAGCGTTCACGCCGAGCGCGAATACATCAAAGTGCGCCGCGAATTGACGCAGGAATTCCATCGCCTGCGTGAGCAATTCGAAGCGCCGGCATTCGCCAAATAGTTTTATGACAAAAAACCACGAGGTTCGCTGCAATAAATTCCGTCAAACACGCATTATGAAATACATCCCCATTATCGCCATGGCGTTGGCCATAGGTGTCCAGGCGCAACCGGCGAAGCCCGTTACGCCTGCCCAAGTGAATCACAAATATCTCAAGGCGTTTCCTAAGGCGACGGAAGGCAAGACGCGGTACGTAATTGTGCTGCCGGACAAGACGCGCGCTGAGGAAGGTGCCTTCAAGGTGGAGCTGATCGTGGGCCGCATGATGGATACTGACGGAGTGAACCGCATGTTCATCGGTGGCAAGCTGGAGGCCAAGCCGCTCAAGGGTTGGGGCTTTACCTACTACGAGGCGCAACTCGGCCCGGCGGCGTCCACGCTCATCGGTGTGCCGCCCGGTACCCCGCCAGTGCACAAGTTCGTGCAAGGCCCGAGCCAGCTCATTCGTTACAACAGCCGCATCCCGATCGTCGTGTACGTGTCCAAGGGTGCCGAGGTGCGCTACCGCATCTGGAGTGCCACGCCGGAAACAAAAAAGGCGGCGAAGAATTAGACATTCGCATTCTACCGGCCTGTGGAGCGTTTTCCGAAGGCCGGTTTTTTGTGTCCAAACCAATTTGGCCGGCGTAGGTTTTGGTTCCGATGAAATTGAGAATCCTTGCTGCACTGTTATTGGCGGCCCTTGGACTTTCCGCCGAGGCAGCGATTAAGAATGTGCTATTCATTGTCAGTGATGACCTGAAGGCCAGTGTGCTGGGGTGTTATGGCGATCCGGTTTGCAAGACGCCCAACATCGATCGGTTGGCCAAACAGGGTGTGGTGTTCGAGCGGGCCTACTGTCAGGGGCTGATGTGTGCGCCGTCGCGGATGTCGTTTATGCACAGTCGTTATCAAGGCGGCGGCAATGTGAATCTCGGGCAGCACTTTCGCGAGAACGGCTGGTACAGTGCTCGGGTCGGGAAAATTTATCACATGCGTGTGCCGGGCGATATCATCGCTGGTACGCACGGTCAGGACATCGCGTCCTCGTGGACCGAGCGCTTCAACTCACCCGGCAAAGAGGCGCACACGCCGGGGCATTACGCGTGCCTGAACCTGAACATTTTTACGACGACGGCGGAGAACCGGCAGTCTACGCGCATGCCGCATCGGATGTTTGTGACCGTGCGTTACGAGGGCGATGGCTCGGATCAGCCGGATCACAAGTCGGCAACGAAGGCGATCGAGCTGTTGCAGAAGCACAAAGACAAACGCTTTTTTTTGGCGGTGGGCTTGGTGCGGCCGCATTACCCGATGGTCGCGCCTCAGCAGTTTTTCGATCCGTATCCGTGGCAGAAAATGAAGCTGCCCAAAACAGTGAAGGACGACGCGAAGGATATCCCGAAAGCCGGGCTGGCCGGCACGCGGTCCGAGACCAATCCCATCGGCAAATTTCCCGACAACCAAAAGCGGATGTGGACGGGCTATTACGCCTCGGTGGCGTTTATGGACGCACAGGTCGGTCGCATTCTCGACGAGCTGGACCGCCTTGGTTTGCGCGAAAGCACCGCAGTGGTGTTCACCAGCGACCACGGTTATCACCTCGGCGAACATGGCTTTTGGCAGAAGGCCAATCTGCACGAGGAAGTCACCCGCGTGCCGCTGATCATCGATGCGCCCGGCTTTAAATCCGGCCGCACGAAGGCGCTCTCGGAGTTGATGGATATTTACCCGACACTGTCTGATTTGGCCGGTCTAAAATCCCCCGCCGAAGTGCAGGGCCAGAGCCTCGTGCCCGTGCTCAAAAACCCAGCCGCCACCGTGCGCCGCGGTGCGTTATCCCTCAACCGTGGTCACTACGCCCTGCGCACTGCCGACTGGGCGTACCTCCGCTACAAGGACGGCTCAGCCGAGCTTTATGACATGAAGGCGGACCCGCACCAATTCACTAACCTCGCCAAGCATCCGAAACATACCAAGATCCTTACGCAATTGGACGGCCACCTCAACCAGCGCTTGCGTCAAGCGGGATTGAAGGCCGCGAGCGAATAATCTCTTTCCCAAGGATAAGCTCAGGAGATGCTATTTTACGTGCCAAGGCTGAATGAGTGTGGCCAAATGGGCGTCGCAACCATCATTAGGTATGAAAAAGATTCTTCCTCTATTTCTCCTTTCCGCTGCCATTTTGCAGGCGGAAAACTGGCCGCAGTTTCGCGGACCAAACGGCGCCGGTATTAGTGCCCAAAAGGGATTGCCCGTGACCTGGGGCGCCAAGGATTACACGTGGAAAGTCAAGCTGCCCGGGATTGGTCACTCCTCGCCGGTGGTTTGGGGTGATACAGTGCTCGTGACTTCCGCGGCGCAAGCTGGAGAAAAGCGCGCACTTCAAGCCTTCGTTGCAGCGACTGGTAAACTGCTGTGGACGAAGCACCTTGGCGGTGTCACTCATCCCAAACATGCACTCAATAGCTATGCCTCAGCCACGCCGTGTACGGATGGCCAGCTTGTATTTGTGGCATGGGGTGACAACGACGAATATTTTGTTGTGGCGCATGATCTGAAAACCGGCATGGAAAAATGGCGTGCCCAACTGCCTCCTTCGCTCAGCAAGCACGGCCACGGCACAGCCACTTCGCCGATTTTATTTGAAGACTCTGTGATCCTCCTTAATGAGCACGATACAGGCCCCGGCTACATTGTTGCGCTCAATAAGAATACCGGCAAACAACAGTGGCTGCTAAAGCGGAAGATTGAAATCATGACCTACGCTACGCCGATTATCATCGACGTCAATGGTGCGCCGCAGCTGATCAATTCCTGTCTCGACGACGGCTTGATGGGCATTGACCCCCGCAAGGGCAAGGTGCTGTGGAGCACGCCTGGCCAATTTGATCTGCGCACCGTGGCTACCCCGGTACACTGGAACGGCCTCGTGTACGGCAGCTGCGGCGGAGGCGGCAAGGGTAAGCTGATGCTCGCGGTAAAGGTCGGTGGCAAAGGCAATGTCAGCGAGACGCACATCGCGTGGCAGCGCAAACGGTCGCTGCCCTACGTGCCGTCGCCGATTATTTATAAAGACCACATTTATATGTGGCTGGACAACGGCATTGTTGTTTGTGCCAATCCCAAGACCGGTGAGGAGATTTGGGATGAGCGCGTGGGACGCGGTGATTTTTCCAGTTCACCTGTGTGCATTGACGGCAAGATTTACTGCAGCTCGCGTAGCGGGGAATTCACGGTGGTGGACGCCAGTCCAGAATTCAAAATCCGGGGTCGCAGTCTGCTGGGCGAGCAAACCCACGCTACCCCGGCGGTGAGCAACGGCCGCATGTTCATTCGCGGGTTTGAGCACCTGTTTTGTCTGGAGGCGAAGTAGCTACGGCATCACGATCAGGAATTGTACGGAGTCGACGATGACGTATTTGCCATCGGTGCCCTCGGTGCTGATGGTGACGGAGCCTTCGCGGCCTTTCTTGAAATGGAACAGGCCGAGGGAGCGGAATAGCTTGCCGATGGGCGCCGGTTTTCCCTCATCAATTTTCACGACGGTTTTGCCCTTGGAATGACGGACGGTCACGGGCACGCCATTGGCGCGGCGGATGTTACTGTTGTGTGAAACACGCACTTCGTACAGGCCGGTGCGGGGGAGGTTGGGCGTGAAGGCCGCACTTTTCTGCCCCTTTTTTTCCTTCATATCATGAATGTAGCCAGCGCCAACAAAGGGCGGGGTATGCACGCTGTGTTTCCATTGGCCGACGAGCTTGGCTTCGGTGTTGTCCACCACAATGCNGGCCAGCTTGGTTTTGTCCGGCACAATGAACTTGATGTTCTCCGGTTTGTCTACCTGATCGGGCCGCGGCAGGCGGGGATCATCGGCTTGGGCAGNCGCNGCNCAGCAGAGTAAAGCGAGGATGTATTTCACAGCTTTTGAATGGCNGGATCGTTTGNGAAAATCTTTTTCACTTCAATGGCCAGCGCGCGGTGGATGCGGTCGAAGTCCTCGCCGCCCACGCGCTTGCTGTTGAGATAAGTGAGCAGGATGTCGCACTCGAAACAGAAGAAGATCAGCAGCTTGTCACCGCCCTTGGTGTACTCAATGGCCACGCCGGGGATGGGCTCGCAACCCTTGGCCATGTTCCATTCATAAATGTCTTTCTTCAGCAAACCGGCGATGGCCGTGCTGATACTTTCTTTCACGGGCACGGGACCATTGAGGATGACGTAGTCAGCCAGCTTGCCTTTTGTCTCCGNGCCTTCCTTNACGGCAAACTTTGNGGNGGTGNGCCAGGCTNGGGTGGAGTCCGGCGCGCGCAACGCCGCCATCGCCTCGGGCCCGCCGAAAAGTTGCTCCACCCTGGCCGAGCCGGATTGGCANCCGAGCGTGGCCGTCATCAGCAATGCGCAAAGAAGCGTTTTCATGGACCAAATGTACGGCATGTTTGAACGGCTTGCAATTCGGTTGCCATGTGGTGGTGGGCTGATTAGCCTTGGGCCGATGAAACTTTTTCTGGCACTAAGCATTGCGGCGTTGTCGGTATCGGCGGCGCAGTGGAGTGAATTTCGTGGTCCGAATGGCGCGGGCAAAACCGAGGCGGATCTGCCGCTGGAGTTTGGCGAAGGCAAAAACGTGAAGTGGAAAACATCGATGCCCGGCAAGGCTTGGAGCTCGCCGGTGGTGTGGGGNGACCAGATTTGGTTCACCAATGCGGAGGCAGATGGCAAAAAACTGTGGGCGGTGTGCCTAAACGAAAAGACGGGCAAGGTGCTGCACAACAAGCTGATTTTTGAAATCGAGAAGCCCCAACACAGTCCGGTGGCGATGAATAGCTATGCCTCCTGNACGCCNGCGATTGAGGAAGGGCGCGTGTATGTGAGCTACGGGGTGCATGGCACGGCGTGTCTGGACACGAAAACGGCGGAAGTTATCTGGCAGCGGCAGGATGAGGAGCTGAGGGTCGACCACTTTCGCCTGCCGGCGAGTTCNCCGATTTTGTATGGCGATTTGCTGGTGATGATTTTCGATGGCGCAGACAAGCAGTTTGTAGTGGCGTTGAACAAAAAAGACGGCAAAACAAAATGGCTGCACAAGCGCGCATTTGATTATCGCACAAACAATCCAGACCGCAAAAAGGCTTATGGCACGCCAACCTTTTTCAACATCGGCGGGCAAACGCAGCTAATCGCCCCGGCGGCGGTGGCCACNGAGGCCCTTGATCCGGCCAGCGGCAAGCTGTTGTGGACCTCGCGCACTGGCGGCATGAACGTNAGCGGCCGGCCGCTTTATGGGCACGGNCTCATCTTCATCAANAACGGCATGGGCAGCNTGTCCGCGGTGAAGCCCGGCAANGGNGAAGTCAATCCGGTNTGGAGCACGCGCCGCAACATTGCNAAAAAATCCTCGATGATNCTNCATGGCGACCACCTNTACATGGTNGCNGACAACGGNGTGGCNACCTGNGTGGCGGCCAANTCCGGTGAGGTCGTTTGGAGTGAACGCCTCGGCGCGGGNGAGTTTGCNGCTTCACCCATCTTCNGCAANGGNCGCATTTACTGNTTCAGCATGACCGGCAACGGAGTGGTGTTTGCCGCNTCACCGGAATTCAAACGCCTCAGCCAAGGTAAGTTTGCCGATGGTTTCATGGCCAGCCCGGCAGTAACCGGAAAAGCGCTGATCCTACGCACGAAATCAGCGGTGTATCGGGTGGAGAATTAGTTTAAATACTCGCGTAAACTGGCCGTCTGAAGTAGTGTCATATAAGAACGCGATGCTGCATTTGACTGATAATTCAATCGACCGCCGGAGTTTTCTTTCGGTGGGGAGCTTGGCGATGGGCGGGTTGACGCTGCCNCAATTGNTNCGGGCGGAGGATGCTCTGAAATCCGCNGGCGGCGTGGTGAAGGACAAGTGCGTGGTGTTTCTCTTCATGCACGGCGGGCCGGCGCAGACGGAGACGTTTGATCCCAAGATGGGCGCGCCGATGGGCATTCGCAGTGAGACGGGTGAGATTCCCACCCGCATTCCGGGCATCACCTTCGGTGGCACATTTGAGAAGCTGGCGAAGCTCAATGACAAGTTTTCGATTGTGCGCTCGTTCACCACGCAGAGTGGGGCGCATGATTCCAAACCGATCGTCAGCAAGTATTCCAAAAACGCGCAGATCGGCGGTCACTATGCGCGCGTGGCGGGCACAAGCCATCCGGAGACGGGCATGCCGCGCAACATTTGGCTGCACCCGCAGTCGGTGGATCCCAAAGCGACCGATCCCATCATGAAACTGGGGCGCTTCGACGTGACCGGGCCGTTGGGGCCGGCGTTTGCGCCGTTCCAGCCGAGTGGCAAGGGCGACTTTCGTTCAGACATGAAGTTGACGGTGGACCCGGCGCGGCTGGGCGATCGCCGGGCGCTCTTGGGCGGCCTCGACAATTGGCGACGCGTCATCGAGAGCGGCAAGGTGACGGGTGGGCTGGACAAGTTTCAGAGTCAGGCGTTTGAGACCTTGTCCGGCGGGGTGTCGGATGCGTTTGATCTTTCGAAGGAAGACCCAAAGGTGTTGGCTCGGTACGACACGGGCGGGTTGATGGACGTGGAAAAGATTCGCAAGAAATGGAACAACCGGCCCCGTTACCAAAACCACGTGCGCAATCTAGGCAAGCTGATGCTGATGGCGCGGCGGCTGGCCGAGCGTGGCGCGGGCTTCATCACTGTGACCACGGATTTTGTGTGGGACATGCACGCGGACGCGAACAACGCGACGATGACCGAGGGCATGGACTACGTCGGGCGGCCGTTTGACCACGCGGTGAGCGCGTTCATCGAGGACGTTGAGGCGCGCGGGTTGAGCGAGAAGATTTTGCTGGTGTGCTGCGGCGAGATGGGACGCACGCCACGCGTGAACAAAAAGGCGGGTCGCGATCACTGGGGAGGCAGTGCGCCGCTGATGCTTTACGGTGGCGGCCTGAAAATGGGGCAGGTGATCGGTAGCAGCACCAAAGACGGAGCCGAGCCGGCGAGTGATCGTGTGGCGATTCCAAATTTGTACGCCACGCTGATGGAGACGGTACTGGACACCGGCGCCGTCCGCGCCATGGCGGGCATCCCGAAGGAAGTGACCGATGTCATCAACGGCGCGTCACCGATTCGGCAGTTGATGTAATTTGAAACCGGACTTCGGGTTTGGCCGTCTGGAGGGTTTTACAAAAATGTTTTCGCTTAGTGACATTGGGGCGGATCATAATTGTGCCGGATTTTCGCGGCGCGATTTTCTGCGCGTGGGCGCGCTGGGCGGCATGACCCTGCCGGGGCTGTTGGCCAACAAAGCCGTGGCCGCGGAGGCAGGCCTGCATTTGCGCGACAAATGCGTGGTGCTACTGTTTCTCTCGGGTGGCCCGCCGCACATCGAGTTTTTTGACCCAAAAATGACCGCGCCCTCGGAGTTTCGCTCCATTACTGGCGAGGTCAAAACGAACATTCCTGGCGTCACCTTTGGCGGCACGTTTCCCAAGCTGGCGAAAATGACGGACAAGTTTTCCGTCGTACGCTCCTTCGCATCGCGCAATAACGGGCACAAGTACGATCCGGTGACCGTGGCGGGCAATCCACTCAAGGCGTCGTTGAGCGCGCTGTACACCAAGGTGGCCGGCACGAATCATCCTGACACCGGCATGCCGCGCAACACGCTGGTGCTGCCGGAGGCGATAGATCCCAAGCTAAAGCTCAACAGCAATTTCGAAACGCAGGCACTGCCTACGCTCACCCAAGCGGGCGACGTGGGGAGGAGCTATGCGGCGTTTAACCCGGCCGGTGGCGGCGACGTGAATGCCGATATGCGGTTGCAGATTCCCACCGCGCGGTTCACCGACCGGCGTGGGCTGCTGGGCAGCTTTGATTCACTGCGCCGGGACATTGATGCGAGCGGTGCGCTGGAGAGTGCGGACAAGTATCAGCAGCAGGCCTTCGATACCATCGCGCGCGGTGTAGCCGATGCCTTTAATTGGCAGAAGGAAGATCCACGCACCATTGAGCGGTACGACACGCGTTCACTTTTTGATCAAAAGAAACTGCAGCGCTATCACGACATGAAACGGGCGAGCAATCTGCTCGGCCTGCAAATGCTGATGGCACGTCGTCTGTGCGAGGCGGGGTGCGGGTTTGTGACGGTGAGCGATTGCGGCTGGGATTATCACGCAAACAACAACAGCCCGAAAAACATGACGGGCATTTACCCGATGGGCAATCAGGTGGACCACGCGGTGAGCGCTTTTCTGGAAGACGTGCATCAGCGTGGCCTCAGCGAAAAGATTTTACTCGTGGTGACCGGTGAGATGGGCCGCACGCCGCGCATCAACAAGAATGGTGGACGCGACCATTATGGTAACCTCACAAGTTTATTGGTGGCGGGCGGCGGCTTGAAGATGGGGCAGGTGATTGGCGAAAGCGACAAGCACGCGACCGAACCGGCCACGCGCCCATACGACCCGCGCCACCTGCGCAGCACCATCATGCACACGCTGTTCGACATCGGGCAATTGCGCGTAACGGGCGGCATTCCTAACAGTCTCATGGACGTGATCACCGGCGGCTCGCCGATTCCTGAGCTCGTTTAGCGAATAACTGGTGAATAGCCGGCATTTCCGGGCCGTCGATTTTGCATGAGACTGCTCAAAAACCTCGGATTACCCGCTGAAAAACGATTGATTTTTCAGCGATTTTACGTCATGAAGGGGGGGGTTTTTAGAGGGGAAAACCTTTCACTCTGTCAGCGTGACGCCCCCTTTGCGTTGGCTTGACAGGGGATGAGCGTTCTAACACGGATATGGCTGCCCGCGGCGGTGTTCGCGGTATTTCTCTTGGCGCTGTTTAATCGTCAGGAGTTGGTCGACCGGTTTCTGGAAAACGCCAACTTTCTCACGCGCAATTTCGTCGTGTACGGCGTGCAAATTGGCGTGTGGTTGAGTGCCGCGTTTCTGGTCAACCGGCTGATTGGTGTACTCTTTTGGGACGGCTTCATCGGGCGGCTGTCCGAACGACCCGTGCCCCGATTGCCGCGAGACCTCACGGCCATGGTGCTGTTCAGCATCGCCGTGTTGGCAATCATCTCCACCGTCTTCGAACGCGACATCACCAGCATGCTGGCCGCCTCCGGAGTGGCCGGCGTGATCATCGGCCTCGCTTTGCGCACGGTAATTCTCGATCTATTCATGGGCCTCGCCATTCACATTGAGCGGCCCTTCAAAATCGGTGACTGGCTGATGATTCACCAGAACCGTGTGGAAACCCACATTATCGCCGAGGTCATTGAGATCAACTGGCGCACCACCCGCCTGCGTACCACGCGCAACAACATGGTAGTCGTGCCCAACAGCAAAATGGGCAACACCATCGTCACCAACTACATGGAGCCCAAGCCGCACTTTCGGATTGATCTCGATTTTACAATCGACTTCGAGGTGCCACCTGAGCGGGCCATGCGCGTGATGACTGCCGGCNTCAAGGCTGTGGCGGATGGCGAAGGCATCCTCGAGGATCCCGCCGCCGAGGTACGCATCAAGGATTCCACGCTCGAAGGNGCCGAGTACGAGGTACGCTTTTTCATTTTGCCGGCCAAGATTTCCCCGAACGAAGCGCGCCATGTCGTCAACCGCAGTGTGCTGGAGCACCTGGTGCACTCGGGCATCACGCCCGCACACGCGAAGGAGGAGATTTTTCTGCAACGCCGCGAGCGCCGCGCACTGGATGCCTCCCTCGATGAGGACCTGTATCAATTGCTCACCCGCACCGAGCTGCTCCGCAAGCTCAACGCTGCGGAGTTTGCTGCTGTGTTTCGCGAAATGCAAAAACGCGATCTGGCCGAAGGCGAGGTGCTCTACTCGCAGGGCGACGCTGGTGATTCGATGTTTATTTGCCTTGAGGGTCTGCTCACCAGCAGCATCAATTTACCTGACGAGGGCGCCGTGAAGGTGGAAACACTCCGCGCCGGCCAGCACTTTGGCGAAAGCAGCATGTTTAAGGGCAACGGCCGCACCACCACGGTGACCGCGGAAGCCGATTCGCTCGTGTATGAGATTAAGCGGCACGTGATTGAACCGTTGCTGGACGTGCGGCTGGATCTGCGCGAGCAGCTTGAGAAGGACAGCAAGGCCGAATCGCAGCGGATCAAAGACGGCTGGAAGGGCGCGGCGAAAAAGAAAGCCGCCCGCAAGTCCTCGGCCAAGGAGGAGAAAAAATCCCCGGTCACCAAGGTGATGCAAACGTTTTTCCCAGCCATGTTTGAGGAAAATGAAACGGAAAAACCGAAGGAATCTCATGAAAAACCCGAAGCTTAACGGATGTCTGCTCGCCCTGGCCGTGTGGGCCGTGCCCGCGTTGCAGGCTCAAACCGCCCCGCCGGAACGGCCTGTGAGCCCTTGGCTCAAGCAGGCCTTAAGCGACCTCGACCAGCTTGCCGGCACCAACGCCGTGAAGGTGGCCAGCCNCCGCATCACGCTCGGCNACATCGATCCCNCNCGCGCCACGCAGCTGCTCANGCTGCACGGCTACACCATTGGCAAACCGGAAGACNCGGTGAACCCCGCGCAATTGCCCGTCATCATCGCCCTGCCGGGGACGACTTTTCATGAGACNGTGCCCAAGGCCACGGACAAGTTTCCCCAGACGGAAACGGATCCGATTAATGAACTCGTTGTTTTTCATAANGAAAATGAGCCGCGCCAGATCAGCAAGCTNCTGGACNTGATGAAGCGGGAAATCGATAAGCCCGCCCGGCAAATCATNATCGAGGCCATGATCCTCGAAATNTCCTCNACGGCCCTCAAGGAGCTGGGCGTGAAATGGACCCGTAATGGATCAGCCACCGCCAGCGGNAATTTCATCAACAACAAGCTCAGTGCCTTGACGATTGGCAGCCTGAAACATCCCGGTGCGGATGAAGCCNTCAATCTCACCACGCAAAACATTTTTGCCAACCTCAACGCACAGATCAAGGCGCTGGTGCGTGAAGGCGAGGCGGAAGTGCTCTCCCGCCCGAGCGTGCTCGCGCTGAACAATCGCATGGCCTACATCAACGTGTCCGAGGANATTCCNGTGGCCAACACCAGCTATGCGCCCGGCAACAATTATCAGCGCACGAGNTTTGACGTAAAGAAGGCCGGCATCACGCTGGCGCTGCGCCCGCGCATGGATGGNCGCGGCGAGATGGTGAACATGCAGGTGAACGCNGAGGTGACAGCCAAGGTGCCNGATGCCGATGTGCAGGTGAAAAACAGTTCGGGCACGGTGCTGGCCAGTTCGCCNACCATCTCCAAGCGCGAAGTGCGCACCTACGTGAGTGTGGCGAACAANACGCCCTTCATCATCGGCGGCCTCATCGCCAAGGACAAGCAGAGCACCAAGGATCGCGTGCCCGTGCTGGGCAGCCTGCCGTTGCTGGGGCCGTTTTTTCAAAGCAAGAAAGACACCACCATNAAGCGCGAAGTCATTATCGTGCTCACNCCGTTTGTNCTGCCGGAGGATCATGTGATTGGCAAAAACATGCCGAAGGATGAGGACGCCTTTGACAGCGTGGGCAATCAACTCTTCCGCGATGCCTACCGCATTCGCGCTGAGGACACATTCGATCTCAGCTACCTGTTTCAAAACAAGCAGCTCATGCGCATGAAGGCGTTGGCCAACCGCATTGTCGCCGATAACGTGATGCTCGGCGCCCGGTATCCGTACAACAAATTCCACGAAAACGCCGTGCCGGGTGAGACGATCCTTTGTTACCGGCAAATTTACGAGGTGCTCAAGCGGCAAGATATGCAGAGCAAACTGAATTCCGNGAAGCTCATCATATTCGAGGCGGATAAAAATATNGCGGCCGGCCATCGTGTGGTTTTCCTTGAGGAATACCTGCGCAAAAATGCNCCCGGCGTGCTGACCGAGCGCGGCAANGGACAGGCCGTGGCGCTCACCTTCACTTTGCAGCGCTTTGCCGACACNGCGAAATCCATTTTTCGNGAACCCATTCCCACTGTCACCACGCTGGCCTGTCCCTCGCCCACGGCGTGGCGNCAGCGCCTGTGGGAAATGAACCAGCCCACCGAGCAGGGGCANCAGCAATTCACGGTACTGCTTCATCGCGCGAAGGATGTTGAGCGGCTCAAGTACGCCGTGCTCATGAAAAAAACGGTGGATTTGAACACCCGCAAAAACGTGCTGAAGCTGAACCAGTTCACCCGCGGCCGTCTGCTCCTCATGCCGCGGGTGAAGGCGAATGACATTGAGTTGGTCGATGGCGACGTGGCCCGGTCATTCTACTATTCTGAGCTCTATTATCAGGCTTCCCAAGCCGAGATGGAGCGCGACATCACCGCCTTCCGCCAAGTGGTGGAAAACAAAAACCACCTGCAGCAACTGCTCCAGCCGTTGCGCCGCTAAGCCATGAAAGAGTNTATCATGAAACACAAAAAACCGATCATCATCGGCACGGCCGTTCTTGCCGTACTTGTGGCGTGGGCCACCTTGTCCGTGCCCAAGACCGCCAATGCCGACGAAGCCAAGGCCGCNCCTCCCGCGGAGTCGCCAACAACCGACGACCCCAAGGCCANGGACAAAGCTGACAAGCCNGCCGAAGCCAAGGCGGGGGAAGCGGCCCCCAAACCGGAAGAAGAAGAAAAGGCCCCGGAGGAACCTCCCNCAGCGCCCGATCCGGTGAAGCTGCTGGTGGACATGGTGGATGAGCCGGCCGGNAAAGTGCGCGTGCTTGGGTCGCTGGCCGTGGCCAATCTGCAGGCGGAAAAACCCGCNGAGGCCAAACCGCTGTTGACGGCGGCCATGGCNCAAATTGAAGCGTTGGAGNCGGGCGATGAAAAACTCGCCGTGGTGAGCCAACTGGCAACGGTTCTGGCGGATTTTGCCGGCAATGCCGATGTGGATGCAGTCACCACGCAATTGGCCGAGATGGAAAAGGCGCTGAACCCCGCAGCCCACGCTGCGAAAGGTCTGGTCGCCAGTCTCTCCACTCCCGAGCTGCAAGTGCGTGTGCTCAGCCAAATCGCCGCGGTTTTATCGCAGGCTGGCGACACGAAGTTGGCCGCCGCGGTTCTCAAACAAGCCCAAGCCAACGCCGGAGCCATGGATGCGGGCACTGCCCAAATGGCCGCGCAAACCCACGTGGCGGTGGCGTTATTGGCGATGGGCCAGGAAAAACCGGCGTTGGCTATGCTGGGAAAATTGCAGACCGACATGGACGCGCTTGAGGCATCCGAGGATCGCCTGGCTGCTTTTGGCAATATGGCTGCGGCCTTGGCCGGCATGGCGGATCACGAGGCTGTGGAGCCTTATCTCGCCCACGCCAAGGCCAAGCTTCGACAGTTGCGTTATCTGGCGGATCCCATCCTGCGTTTGGTGGGTGGCATTGATGAAGCCGACGGCCGTGTGCGGGTGTTGTGCAATCTGGCCGCCAATCTATCGAAGAACGGTGACNCCGAACAATCCGCTGCGATGCTGGCCAAGGCGCAGGAGTTGATCGGCGACCTCAGCAAGCCTGCGGAGCTGGCCCCGGCCCTTACGCATTTGGCCCATGCACAGGCAGCCATGGGGCAGGTGGATGCCTCCAAGGCCACACTCGCCAAGGCGATGGCGCAGGTGGATGAAATTGATTCCATCGAGGATCAAACCACGGCATTGGGNAAGCTGGTCGCCNCAGTGGATTCACTTAATGACACCAANCACTTGCAGGCCATCCTTGCGCAGTCGTTGAAAACTTCAAACCTAATCCAGNAACGCGCACAGGCGGTGATGCAGCAATCGCTCCGGCTCATCAACCAGTTGCCTGCCGGTGAGGAGAAAGTGGCTGCGTTGCAACAAATTGTGACCTCCATTGAAACGACAAATCCAACCGGATTTTATNCCGACCTGCAGTTTGAGCTCGGGCGATTGCATCAGGAGGGCGCGAACTTGCCACGCAACCCGACGGCGGCCGCGGCTTGTTTTCNTAAGGCGGCGGATCTCGGCCATGCCGGCGCGCAGGTGCTGCTTGGGCAAATGCATTTGCAGGGGGAGTTGAAGCCAGCGGATTTGAATGAGGCTTTCAAATGGTTATCGGCCGCCGCACNCACGGGCCACGCCGAGGGACANGTNATGCTCGGCATGATGTACGCTCTGGGCAAAGGAGTGAAAGCCGACCTCATNCNGGCNAATCAGTGGGTGAGCCTNGCTGCCGATCAGGGCCATCCACAGGCGATNCAGGCGAAGGANCAATTAGCCACGAAACTGACGGCTGTTGAGCAGGCAGAATCCGAAAAACTCATCAAGGAATGGCGCGNTCAACAATCCAAACCNNTACCTCCANNGCCAAAACCAGCCCCTAAACCCGCTGAACCTGAAAAAACAGCTGAAAAATGAGCAGAAATTTTTTNAAAAAAATGCACAAAGCCCCTTGACATCTTACGCATGCGTACTAATTTGTACGTGTNCGTAGTAATTAACGTATTTGGACACTGAAACAGATCTTATCATGAAAACGAAATCGGCAACATTTGTAATGGCGGCGGCATTGGTCGCGGGATTCGTGGGCTGCATGGCTCCGGCCAACAATACGGAACGCGGCGCCATGAACGGTGCGGTGCTTGGGGGCATCTTGGGTGGTGTGATCGGACATAACAAGGGCCGTAAGACGGCTGAAGGTGCGGCGATNGGTGCGCTTGGTGGCGCGCTGCTCGGTGGCGCCGTCGGCAATGCGCAGGACAAAAAGTCCGGCAATAA
>PBFV01000056.1:21202-31363 GCA_002718935.1 Verrucomicrobiales bacterium | reverse complement strand
CGCCAACGCTTTCACAGCGGTTTCCAAAACGGTCAATTCATGCGCAGCCTCCAGCGTGGAAATGGCCTCGGCGATGCCTTTCAACTGGGCGGTCACCTCCCGCACATCGCGGCCGGCCTCATGCCCCGCGTGCACGGCGTCGATGGCGGCCGCCGCCGAGGCAGTGTCGCTTACAAACAGTGCGTTGCCGGCCTTGCCAGTTTCTTCGAGGCGCGCCCGGCCGCGCAACAGGTTGGCGGTGATCTTCCATTGCTCGGTCAAAATTTCGCCGGCCACCTTGCGCCCCATGTTGGCCTTAAGAATGCCTTCGCTCTTTTCCTTGGCTTCCTCATATTTTTTCTCAGCCGTCTGGCGGGCCTTGAGCGCCCCTTGCAAACGTGTCACGGCAGTGGCCGTGGGGCCCACGGTCTTTTCCAAATCCACCCTCGCTTGGGCGGCATCATCCGCCAAACGATNCGCGCGACTGCGCAAATNACCGGCNGCCTCAGCCACAGCCCNGGCCAAGGCGCGGCCGGCAGGCAATCGGCCGGGCGCGGGGGCACCCTGGCTGGCTTCATCAAAGGTTTCTTGAGCGGTGATCAGCTTGGCGCGCAGAGTTTGGATGGCGGCACCCTCNGCATNGGGCAGGCGGGCNGCAAGCGGCTGGAGGGTGGCCAGCACCACTTCNAGTTCCTTGGCCACACTGGTTTGGCGGCGGGCGAGGCGTTCCCAAACTTTCGGATCGGTATCCACCTCCTTCTCCGCCAGCGAGTGCATGTGGGAAGCAGCGCGTACAATGTAGTCCATCAGATCCACCGCCAATGCCGCCTCATCGGCGGCNAGCCAGCCGTTGGCNGTGGTTTGCAGGGCCTCGGCAGCGNNCTTGGATTCTTTGATNAGCTCGGGCAATTGCTCTGCGTGCAGGCGGGCGCGCGGATCGACCACGATGCCTTCGAGCGGATCCAGATGCAGCCGGGCGCGAGCAAGCCAGTCGGTTTCCATGCGAACTGCCACACGGCCGAGCAGGCCCAATCCGGCCACCTCACGGCCGGCATGGGCGCGANGCGCTACCGCCGGCAACACCTGCCGCACCTTCGACCAGCTGCCTTTCGCTGCCCCCAATGCCTTGAGGGCTTCACCGGTTTTTTCGCGGCGCTCAGCGTCACTGCCGGGCAGGAGGAAACTCTCGATGTCGGCCGGCAGGGCCTCGTGAAATTTCAACGTCAAGTCCGCCGCGGTGGCGAGGTTGGTGGACCATAGGCGTTGCCGATCCAGCGCGGCGATTCGATCGGCCTCAAAGATCGCGGAGTCTACCTTCAAGCGCACAGGACTGCTCTCNGCGCGGCTNCCCTTGAGATCCACCGCGGTAAATTTNGTAATCACTGTGTCNCCCGGTTTGGCGTCAAGTTTGAGCAAATCCCACGCGAGCTGGAANGTNNTATTGGTGCCCNGNGCCGCNGCCANCGGNACGGCGTTGGTGATCCATGCCTTGTCGTTGACCTTGATANGCTGCTCTATTTTTTCCAGGCCAATGTCATCACCNGCCTCGCCNGCAACNGGCACGATATCCTCCGGACGCGCGNTGAGGCTGCCCTTGGGCTGCGTGAGCTTGAGCGTAGGAACGAGGTCCGGCTGCGCGGTGAGCGCGTACTCCGGGCGAAACTTGTTGTCCAAGCCGCTGGCGGTTTCNACATGCACGGTAAAGCTGCCGGACTCGCGGACGGTNAACGGCACGGTCCATTCGCGCGCGTTGTCCGTGGCGGTAAAGTCCACCTCATTGGTGGCCGTGGCGGTGACCAGATGCAGCCGCGCTTTGGCGACGGATTGGTCGAGGTGAATGGTGAGGTCCACATNGGTGCCCGTAAGCGCGGTGATGCNGCCGCCTTCCTCGCGCACGGTGGCCGNTTCGCGCTGGGTGTAATCAGGAAANGTGAAGGTTTTGGTAAAAGCCTCAACAAACGGCCGGGGCACCGACTGCAGGGTGAACCACTTGGTGATCGCGTCNCCGGCACGCACGCGGTACCGCAGGGCCGTNCGNCCCATGGCAATGTCNGCCACAAANTCGCCACTGCCGTCACCGGCGGCGTCCATAAACACCTGCGTTGCCTCGACATCCTCCGGGCCCACCAGCTCGGTTTGCAACAANGGCGGNTCCTCCAGCTCCGGGCCGGTCACGNTCACGCGCAGTTGCAGCGTGTCGTTCTCCGGCACGTTCGTATTGCCGGCGGTTGGGTAAAGGATGGTAATCTGATTGCGCGAGACTCTTTCGATGTTGGCCATCGGCGCCAGCGCGCGCATNAGCAATGTACGTACAGGNGTGGAAGCCGCCGCCAAGCCGCCTACTGTGNCCAGNAGAATGCCTGCNGCTACGGCCGCGATGGTNCAGGTNTTGACCAGTTGCNGCGGCATGAGGCGCTGCGGCTGCANCCCGCGTAAATCTTCCTTAACCTGTTCCCGGGCGCGTTGGCGCAGTGCTTCGGAATCCGAGCCGTCCCCTTCCCCGGCCAGTTCCACCGCTGAGAGCAGCTTATGCCGCAGCTCCGGTGCCTGTTCCTCCATCAGGCTCGCCACGGCGGTTTCGTCCAACGCCCGCAACATCGGTCGCACACACAAAAACCACGCGGCCAACAGGCC
Source organism: Verrucomicrobiales bacterium (assembly GCA_002718935.1). Classification (GTDB taxonomy): domain Bacteria; phylum Verrucomicrobiota; class Verrucomicrobiia; order Limisphaerales; family UBA1100; genus UBA1100. Next base: position 28,750 of record PBFV01000056.1, on the reverse strand, counting down.
NGCGAGGTACACCAGCCCGCTGAGCGTGTAGCGCGTGGAATCCTCCATTAACACGAAATAATCCGNCGCCGCCACCGCCATTAACACGAACAGGAATAGCAGCACACCCCGGCCCACCCCGCGCAAGAGGGTGAGGCCCCGAAAACGACTGCGAAAGGCAAGTAGCTTGCCTTGAATCAATGGATCAATTTCTCCCGACATGCCACCGGCGAACCGGTTGATTTAAGATACCCCAATCGGGATGATTTGGAAAGGGCGGCGGGAGCTNGAGGTTTGAGGCCAGCGGGTCGGCGGGAGCCTCGCCGTCCCGGACAGTTGCGCTCTACACCAGCCCCTTGGTGCGGCGGATGACCCATTCGAGGGTGAGAAGGGTCATGATGGGGAGGAAACAGAGGTACCACTTTTGCCANGGNATAATGGTGGTGGTGACGTCCTTGCGATCGCTGGCGGTGCCGAGATCCTCGATGAGCCGGCGCATGTCTTCCTCNCGATAATATTGGCCGCCACTGTCGGAGGCCATTTGGCGGAGGAGCAATTCATCGCAGTGCAAACGGCCTAGTTCACCGAAGGGATTGGAGGCCACCGTGAAGGCGGTGCGGGCCTTGATGGCGTCCTCGGGTACGCCGGGCAGTTTCACGCGCACCTCGTAGTCGCCCGGTTCCAACGGCGCAGTTCGGGCGCGGTAGGTGAAGGATTCGGGATCCGGCTCCAACGGCACCGTGGCAAAGAGCTGGCCATCACGGAAAAGCTGCGCCTCGGGCTTGAGATCGGGATCGGCCTGATAACGCTTGGCAAGGTCGGGGTTCATGATGCGCACGCGAATGTCAGCGGTGTCCTTTACGTCGTAAGAGGTGGGGCCAGAGTCCATGGCAATGTAGGCGTCCTGCACGGCGAACGGCGGTTCCATAATCCACTTGGCGACCTGATTCCAATAACGCTGGTGATGCAGGTCGCCGACGTTGAATCGCCAACGCCAGGATTCATCGAAGGCGGCGTATAGCACGCGGCCGGCACCGAACCGCCGAAAGACAAGGCCGGGGATGGCCGTGTTGCCCTCGGTGATTTGCAAGAGCGTTTCGGCGCCGGGCAACGCCTCGGTCATAGCCGCCCAGCGCGGCCCCGGGAGATCATTCCAAATGCGAATGTTTTCAGCCGTGCTCGCGGCAAGCATGAGCGGGGCCTGCGCGCCGCCGGCACTGCGAAAGCGCACGCGCAAATCCATGCTGCTCAATTCGCGATTGCCCAAAAATCGCACCGGGTACAAGTCACCAACGGGCGTGGCGGCAAAACTGACCTGCCGTTCAAGCCGGCCATCGATGCAGATGAGGCCACCGCCATTGAACTGCACAAAGTCGCGTAGCCATTGCAGCTCGGTGCGGGCAAAGGCGCCGGGGGACACATCGCCGAGGACGATGAGTTGATATTGAAAAAGCAATTCACGGGTGGCGGGGAATTTCCCCACGCTGTTGCCGCGCGGCCCGAGGGTTAACCGGCTGCCGGCCCATTTGCAGAGGACGACGTTGGCGTCCCACCGCTCATCGCGCTCGAGCATGTTTTTCAGATAACGAAACTCCCAACGCGGCCGGCCGTCCACGACGAGGATACGCGGCTTTTGAGTCACGACATTGACGCGCAGCACGCCGGCGTTGTTATCATCCTTCATTTCACCGGGAATGGGCGGCACCACCACGTTGAAGGCCAGCGGAAGATTGGCGTAACGCAGGTCGCGGCTTTGGGCGGCCTGCTCGGCCTCTACAATATCCTTGATCGGAAAATCAAAGGGAATCTTGCGGCGCTTCTGCGTGGTCACGAGGTCCTGCTGCCACACGACCTTGCCCTGATGCTCAATGCGCACGGTGAAGGGTTTGCCCGAGGGCATGCCGTCGTGAAGGATGACGTGGCCGTTGAGGCGGGCGTCCGGATAAACGGAGGCCGGCGCCTCGGTCTTGAGCACGGCGAGGTCGCGCGCCGGCTCCACCGTGCCGAGGCCCACAACATGCACCGGCACTCCGCGATCCTTGAAGAGCCGCGCCATCTCCAGCGGAGAGGCGCCATCCACGTTGTGTTGGCCGTCGGAAAACAGCACAACGATCAAGTTGTCGCCGGATTGATCGGGCACCACCCCTTCCTCAATGCCGGTGGCGAGATCGGTGAGCAGGTTGGTGGCAGTAATGTTGAACGTTTCCGGCGGGCTGCTCAGGGTGGTCTTTTCACCGTCCGCTTCATCCGCCTCCCCAATGGTACCCGGATGCCAGAGCATCTCGAAGCGGCGGCCGGTCAGCGCCATGAGCTCCACNTTGTGCTCGGCGGCAAGTTGATCAGCCACGCTGTCGGCCCCGCCAAGCAACTGCGCTTCCAAGCGCTGCCACCGCGGCGTGCGGTCAAACCGGTCCAACGCCGCCTGTGTCTCGGCATCCAGATTGGCCACCACCTCGTCCACCTTGGGCATCAGGGCCAGNAGCTTTTTCTCCCAGTCATTNACCGGCGCNCGCAGGGCGATCACCAGCGCCTGCTCGGAGGCGGTCGCCTTTTCCGGATCCAGCTTTTGCANCGGCGTCACAATATCCTCGCGCAGTTGGTCGAGTTGTTCATCGTCCCAGCCGGGTAAATCCAATTCCTCCAGGGCCCTTTCCACCTGCGTGGCGGTTTCGCGGCATTGGATAAGGTGGCCGGGCACATCGCGGGTCGTGCCGCTCTCCAGCACGCCGATGAGCTGGCGCAGTTTCACGAGCCGGCCGACCGCTTCCGCCGCGTGATCTTCCGGGGCCTCGCCGGTGATCCAGCCAAGCCGGCGCACCAGCCGCAGCTTGCGGGCCAGCTCCATCTGCTCGTCAGTAGCCTTCATGCTGGCCGAGGCATCCACATACAACAACACGCGCGCAGTGGTGCCGGTGGTGGTAGTAATTTTCCAGATCGGCTCAAACAGCATGAAAGTCGCCAGCGCCATGGTGCCGCCGCGAATAAAGGGCAGTGTCCAGAAGGTGCCGGTGAACACACCCGGTTGAGCGGAATTTTTGGCCGAATACACATACAACCCAGCCGAGAGAGCGCCGGACAACAGGGCCACTCCCAGCCCCACCAGCAGCGACAAGCCGATTGCGGATTCCGGCAGGGTGATGAGCAGCATGGCGGCAAACATTTCCACTGGGCTCAACTTACACGATTTTGCCGATGCGCGCGATGCATTTGGCGGTCACTTGGCTAGGGCCGGTTCCGCCGCGGCCTTGACCTTGCCCAGACCCCGCCGCCCGAGGCGGTTGAAGAAGCACGCGACGATCTGCTCTATGAGCAGCACAATGATCACCAGCCACAGGATTTTTTTCCAGAGCACCTGCCCGTGACGCCGGTCGTCATCGAGCTGCTGGTAATCGGCAAGGCTGGCAACGAGGTTGGCATTCAGTTCAGAGGCGGTTTCCTCACGCTCCATATCGGTCACCTGCTCCAGATTGCTCTCGGCGCGGCCGGTGTTCACCACGAAATGCAGCGGGCCATCTGGGCCGGCCAGCGTATACAGGCCGGGGCGCTGGGTGTCGTTGAAACGCGCCACCCCGCGACCACCGGACAGTTCCACCTTCACGGCATGTTCTTTGCCGAGCGAATCGATCACCTTCACTTCGCCGCCGGCGGTCTCCGCCGGGAAATGCGCCACCACCTCCTCACCCACGCCAAGGTTGCGCGGCGGCAGCACGGACGAGGCGAGGTACGTGCACAGTCGCTGGGCGAACGGCACAAAAAACGTGCGGCCCGGCAGATTGTTCCACGCGTCATCCACCGTGCTGGCACAAAACATCACGCGGCCGGCGCCGAAGCCTTTCTCCACCAGAAACGCATCGCCACTGTCCAGCCGGGCGATGGTGTTGACCAACGTGTTGTCCGGCTCTTCCACCGTGCGATGCCATTTACGAATCTCCGCCGCGCCCAGATCGCCATTGCGTTGGTCGTTAAAGATGCGCAACGCCGGATGCTCGAAGCGCCGCACCACCATGCGCGTGAACGGCTCCGGCTCGCCCNAGCGATCTTCCACCGCCGCCAATCGCGTGGGCAGCAGCTGGAAGGGATGCATCCGGTCATTGTAAAAATTCAGGTCCAGCTTTTCNCCNCCGAAGATGAGNAGTCCGCCNCCGTCGCGCACGAAGGCCTGCAGGTCATTCAACTGCGNCAGTTGCAGGCGGTTCACGTTGGCCAACACCACCACGCGGGCTTCGCCGATGGCGCGCGCGTTAAACTCCGGCACCGTCACCACGCGCGTTTGCAGCAGGTCCACCAAGTCCTTGGTGGCNCCCTCGCGATAGGGTTGCAGGGCGATGTTCAGGTAATCGGTTTCACTGCGCAACGGCTGGTCGCTAGGGTCGCCGTCCACGATCAACACGGGTACGTTGTCCCATACCGGCACACTGGCGCGGTACACGTTGTCGGCCTTGAGCGTGTCGGCGTCGATGGAAACTTCCACCACATGCGAACCGGCCTTGGCAAAACTGTGCGTAAACAACACCTGCCGCGTTTCGCCCGGAGCCAGGGGAATTTGCGTTGTTTTCAGCTCCTTGCCGTCACCGAGAAAGGCCACCTGCAACGCTGGATGATCTTCCGCCCCGTGATTGCGCAGGTTGGCGCGCACCTGCACTTTTTGATTCACGCCCAGCAACAAGTGCGAAAACTCCAGTGACTCCACGCACACATTCTCGCGACCCTCAGCACCCACGTGAAAGAGCGTGAGGTTGGGCGGAAAATCCATCGCCGCCGCCGGCGCCACGGCCCGCCGGCGCAATGGCCCCTCCTCCGCACCCCAGCTGAGCCGCTGAAAATCGCTGAACACCACCACCTCCTTGTGCGGATGCTCCATCGCTGCCACCAGTTCCAATCCCTTTTGTAACGCCGCCGGCACCTGAGCCTGGCCGAAGCCGGCTTTCATCTGTTGTAGGTCGTTGGCCGCGGCATCGAGGTTGAACACGCCCTTGTCGTAGAGCGGCTTATCCGGATGGCTCATGAGCACGACGTTCACATCCGAGCCGCGCGGCAGTACCTTCACCAAGGCGGCGGCGGCCTCGCGTTCGAGCTCGAAATTCGTGCCGCCCGTGCCGGCATGGTCCATCGAATAGCTGTTGTCCAGCACCAGCACCACCGACACCTTGGCTTCGTCCCACAAAATCGACGCGCCCTTGAGAATCGGCTGGGCCATCATGAAAGCCAGCAACAGCGGCAACAGGCAGCGCAACAGCATGAGCAGCCAGTTTTCCACGCGCATACGGTTTTGTTTTTGTTGCAGGGTCAGCTCGATGAGATGCATCGCGCCCCACTTCACCTCGCGATGCCGGCTGCGGCTGATGAGGTGCACGAGCACCGGGATCGCCGCCGCGCCGGCAAAACCCAGCAGCCACGGCGCCAACGTGGTCAGCGCGGCGATCATCCGGTCGCCTGCCTTTGCTTAAGGAATCGCGCGAGCGTGCCGGTGAGCGGTTCGTCCGTGAAGATCGGCACAAGATCAATGCGGTGCCGCTGGCAGCCGCGCTTGAGCTCCTCGCGAAAGCGCTCAACATTTTCCAGATATGACACCCGGAAACTGGCCGGATCTACCATGCGAAATTCCGATAGCCGCTCGAGGTTTTCAAATTTGGTCCATTGCTGAAATGGAAACTCCACCTCGTCACGATCCATGATATGGAACAACACCACCTCATGTGAAGCGTGGCGAAAATGCGCCAGTGAACTGAGTAGCCCACGCACGTCCGTGTAGCAGTCGGACAAAATGAAAACCATCCCCCGCTTCTGGATGCGGGGCACGATCTCGTGAAACACCTTGGAAAGATCCGTCTCGCCGCCCGGCACCGTCTTGGTCATGCGATCGTACAGGATGCGCAGGTGGCGCGTGCTGGAGCGCGGCGGGATAAAGCCGCGCACTTCAGTGTCAAAGGTAATCAACCCGACACTGTCACGCTGCTGCAGGATGATGTGCGCAATGCACGCGGCCAACCGCAACGCGTACTGGCACTTGGTGAAAGCGGCGCCCTCCCCGGCATAGCCCATACTCCCGCTGGCATCCACCAACAGCGTGGCGCGCAGGTTGGTTTCCTCCTCGTACTCGCGCACGTAGTAGCGGTCGGTCTTGGCAAACACTTTCCAGTCCACACGCCGCACCTCGTCGCCCTGCACATATTCGCGGTGCTGGGCAAACTCCACGCTGAATCCCTTGTGCGGTGAACGGTGCTGCCCCGAGATGGCGCCCTCCACCGCCTGCCGGGCCATGAGCTGGAGGTTGGCAATGCTCTGCAGCTCCTCCGGTTGCAGCATTTCGGACGCGGACGCCATGGGCGGAATCGGCCGCCGCCTAGGCGACGACGCCGGCGGCCTGTTGCGGCACCGACTGCAACACCTTGTCGATGATGTGGTTGACGGTGATGCCCTCGGCCTCGGCGTTGAAGGTAGGCACGATGCGATGGCGTAGCACCGGATGCGCCAGCGCGGCGATATCCTCGGGCGTGACGTTGGGCCGGCCCTTGAGGATGGCGCGCACTTTGCCACCGACGATGAGCTGTTGGCAGGCGCGCGGGCCCGGCCCCCAGCTGATCAGCTCGCGCGTAAACGGCAGCGCTTCCGGATCATCCGGCCGGCAACGGCGCACGAGGTTGAGGACGTACGCTTTCACGTGATCGGGCACCGGCACTTTGCGCACAAACTGCTGGCACTGGACGATNTCTTCGCCGGTGATGACCGGCTGTACCCGCGCGGTAAATGAGCCGGTCGTGCGGTTGATAATCTCCTCTTCCTCATCCTTGCTGGGGTAATCGACCTTCACGTGAAACATGAAACGGTCCTTTTGCGCCTCGGGCAACGGATAGGTGCCCTCCTGTTCCACGGGGTTTTGCGTGGCGAGCACGAAGAACGGTTCCTCCAGCCGGTAGGTTTGGCTGCCGGAAGTGACGGAATGTTCCTGCATGGCCTCGAGCAGAGCCGCCTGTGTTTTTGGGGGGGAGCGGTTNATCTCATCNGCGAGNACCAGCTGGGCAAAGATGGGCCCATGCTGGAAAACCATCATGCGCCGGCCCTCGGTGTCCTGCTGCAAAATCTCGGTNCCNGTAATGTCCGCCGGCATGAGGTCCGGCGTAAACTGCACGCGGCGAAAGGAAAGGTTCATCGCCTCNGACAGGCTCTTGACCATGTANGTCTTGGCCAGGCCNGGCACGCCCTCCANCAANCAATGNCTGCGNGCGAANATGGCNATGATGATNTGCTCGATNACATCATCNTGCCCNACGATGGCTTTGCCNACCTCGCCGGANAACGTNCGNTAGGCNGCCGCCANNTTGGCNGCCAGNTGCTCNTCGCTNCCNGTGGAATACGAGGTGGANGTNTTNGGCTTGGGNGCCTCNGACGANACGGCCGGCACCACCANCAAGGTGTTGCAGGTNGGGCATTTGAGCTGTGAACCGGCAGCGGTGTCTTCCACCGTCAGGTCCATCGAGCACGCGGGACATTTAATNACCATCTCCATGGCTGGNGACAATGTGCCCGTTTTTTGNCCNGCGCGCAACCGGCGAGTATTCCCAGCNNNNG
>PBFV01000056.1:0-21196 GCA_002718935.1 Verrucomicrobiales bacterium | reverse complement strand
GNGNNTANTCNAGCGGCTTNAGCGTNAACGGATCGCGCAGCGGCAGCTCNATCAGGCCGCCGGGCGAGAGGTCCNCCAGCTTCACCGGATGATCCGGATGCCCCTTCAGNATCTCATCCTTATCGCCCACGATCAGCACGACCACCTTGCCNGGGACCAGATACTTTTTCGCCACNGCCTGCACCGCGGCNTTGTCCACCGCNGCAATCTTGGCGCGAAACTCATCGTAATACTTNGCGTTNGCCTTGGCGCGCCCGGTGAATTCCTCATCCATAAACGTCCCGGCAATCTGCCCTTTCGTCGCNAAGGCTTGCGGGAAGGTTTGGATGAACGAATTTTTNGCCGTCNCCAGCTCGCGATCNCTCACCTCCTCGGCCNCNATCTTTTTCATTTCCTCAAGCACGATCGACGTGGCGAACAGGACCGTGCGGCTTTTGGATTGGAAACCGGCGAAAAACGCCATCGGATAATACGTGCCGCCCGGGAAGGACGAGCCGGCCGAATAGGCCAACCCCTCGTCAGACCGCACGCGGTTGGTGATGCGGCTGGTGAAACCGCCNCCACCCAGGATGTCGTTCATNANCTGAATCGCGTAATAGTCCGGATTGTCGCGCTGAATGCCCGGCAACAGAATCGACACGCGGCCCTGATTCACTTTTTTGTTCACCAGATACACCCCCGGCTTGGCGAAGGTGCGGCCTTCGGACGGGATCGCCCTGCCGACCTTGCCCTTGAACTGCCAGTCGGCAAAAAGCGCCTCGAGGTCCGCCTTCATTTTCTCCACTTCAAAATCGCCGCTCACCGCCACCGTGAAATTGGCCGGGTGAAACCATGCCTGATGAAAGGCCTTGAGGTCCGCCTGNGTGATGGACTCGATNGAGGCCTTNGTGGGCAGGCGCGTGCGCCAAAAGTTTTCGCCGAACAACAGGTTGCCGCGCTCGCGGCGCTCAATGCCGCGCGAGTCGTCATTGCGCTGCTTCATCGACGCCAGCTGCTGCTGCTTCAGGAGCGCNAAGCGGTCGGCCTGAAACTTCGGCTGCGTCAATACCTCACGAAGAATCCCGAGGCCTTCAGGCAAATCCTTCGAAAGCAGGTTCAGGCTCACGGAGCCGTGCGTGGTGGAAACACTCGTACTCAGGCGCGCCGCGAGAAACGCCAGNCGCTCTTCGAGATCCGCCGCCGAGCGGCTGCCCGCACCGGCCTGCAACAGGCTGCCGGTCATCGCGGCCAAGCCCGCCTTGTCCNCCGGCACCTCGTACCCGCCGGTGCGCACNCGGATGCTGATGCTCACCANNGGCANNTCGCGGTCCGGCACNAGATAAGCCACNGGGCCGTTNTTCANNTNCACNCGATAATCCGNGCCNGTCGGCGGNTCNTATTTCAGGGCCGGNAACTTNAGTTTCTCCGGCCGGTCNGGAATGTCNTCNGCCGCGCCNGCNGTTNCNACNGCAAGGCAAAGAGTGGTCAGTAAAAANNGTTTCATNGTTCGTCTCGTAAAANTTATTTTTNGTCCAATTCCTTNAGGCGCTTCACCAGCANGGCGCGCANGGCCTTGGCNATGGGCGGCGTCTTGGCGCCTTCCTGCGCCATGCGGTCCTCTATGCTCTTTAGTTGGGCCTGCAACTTGGCGGCGTCTTTCTCAGCCTGGATGGCCGTAGCCATTTTGCGCACCACGGCCTTTTGCTGGGCACTCAGGCCAGCCATTGCGGGATCACCGCCGCCGGTGCCGGCCTTGCGACGGTAATGAGCCACGGCACGGTTTTCCTTGGTGAAATATTTTTTTGCCACTCGCTGAATATCCTCCTGAGTAACGGCCTGCAGTTTAGGCCCTGCCTCGTTGATGGAGCGCCAACTTCCAGTCCCTTCATTACGCATCAACTGCATTAGAATGGCGTGGCTGGAAGAAAGCCGTCGATACTCAGCAGCTGCAAAATTATTCTTAACTTTCTGCAACTCTTGGGCCGGCACTGGATCGTTCTTGAGCTTTTCAATTTCNGCGTAAAGGGCGTCTTCGGTCTCGTTCAGAGACTTGCCCTCGACCAATTCAGCACCGATGTTGAATTGCCCGGCATACTTCAGCCCACGCACCCACGCCCAAGTGGTAGTAGCCATTTTCTTTTCCAGCACTAGTTGCTTATGTAAACGACCAGTTCGTGTGGAGAGAATTTGTGCGGCGACCTGTAACGGGTACAAGTCTTTGTGTCCGAATGCGGGTGAGTGATAATAAATGTCTACATTGGGGTTAGTCTCGGCCTCAGCATTGAACCGTTTCTCGGCCTTTTGTGGTTGCTCCAGCGTTACAACATCTGGTGCTTCATCCTTACCCTTCGGGATGCGGCCGAAATATTTTTCCGCAAGCTCCAGCGCACNTTTCCCTTCAAAGTCGCCTACCAGAATGAGTGTCANGTTTTGCGGTGCGTAAAAGGTGGCGTAGAATTCGTCGGCCTGTTTTTTGGAAATGGCCGGGATATCCGAAGGCCATCCGATNATCGGCCAACCGTACGGGTGGCTTTCCCAGAAAAGCGATTCAAAGCTCTCGTAAAATTTCCCGAGAGGCGTACTCTCCGTGCGCATACGGCGTTCTTCGAAGACAACTTTGCGCTCCGTGTAAAACTCACGGAAAACCGGCCGCAGTAACCGCTCACTTTCCATCCACATAAACAACTCCAATTTATTAGCCGGCACGGTGATGAAATACGCAGTATGATCATAGCTGGTGTAGGCATTCATCATACTACCACCGTTTGCTGTGTAGATGCGGTCGAACTCATTTTTCACGATGATCTTCGCCTGCTCAGCTTCAAGATTTTTGAATTCCTCGTGCAGCTTTTTCCACTTGTCAGTTTTCTGGTCCGGATCCTGCAGGTCAGTAATCTCCCCGCGACGCCACATTGCGCGCATCGTGCGTTCCTCCTTGCGCATCAGGTCACGCACGCGCTCCTGTTCATTGATAATATCTAGGTCCTTCTTGTAATCCTTCGTGCCAATGGTTGGTGTACCCTTAAACATCATGTGCTCGAAGAGATGTGCGATACCCGTGATGCCCGGTCGCTCATTAGCACTACCCACGCGGGCCACCCAACCACCACTCACACTCGGCGCATCGCGCCGCTCCACCATCAGCACCTTCATGCCGTTGGACAAGAATTGCTCCTTCACCGGCACTTTTTGCGCCAGCACCGCGAAGGGACACAGGAATAAAGCCAGAATTGCTCTCATGATTCGCGCGAAAGCAGACCACCAAACCCGCAGGCCGTCAATGGGCAATCCTGTCTTGAGCCGGGTTGTAGCCCGAACCGTTGGTCCGGGAGGGATGTAAGGCGGCTCGGCAGGAGCCTCGCCCTCCCGGGCTAAATTACTCCTTGGGCTTTTTCACCACGTCACGCACGAGGGATTCCATGGATTCATAATCCAGATCGCCCTCCTTCTCGAGGTCGCGGTACACCTGTTTCTCCAGAGCGCGCAGGTGTGAAGCCTCCATCTCCAGCTCAATGGCGTTGAGCGAAGGCGTCGCCTCGAGCATCTCCGCCAGGCGTCGGTCATTGGCCTCACGGCGCTCCAGCAGGCCCTCGTGCAGGATGCGATAAGTCTCGTTGGACATGCCGCCCTTGGCCTCGGCCGCCTCAAGATTGGTCAGCATCGCGCGAATGGCTTGGCGGCGGGCCAACGCCATCTCGTATTCCGTCTCCTCGCGCGTCTCCACAATCAACCCGCACCGCCGCATCAGCCATTGCATGGTCGTGCCCTGCAACAGGATGGACATCAGCACCACGCCGTACACGAGATTGAGCAGTTTGTCCTTGTTGGCGTTGGCCGTTTGTTCGTCCACCCCTTCAACCACCGACGCGGTTTGATTGGCATCAGCAGCGATCGCCGCCGCGCTTTGGTTGGCATCACTGGCAGCCTGACTGTCCGCGCTCCCCGTGCCCACCCACACGAGCATCATCACCAGCACCATCGACAGGCTGCCGCGCACACCGGACCACGTGATGACCGGCAGCCATTCACGTTTCAATCGCAGCCCCTCACGGCGCACCAGCCCGTGCACGCCAAAAACAGTAATCGCTCGCACTAGAATCATGATCACGAAGAACAGCACAATCCCTCCGGCATTGGCCCACAGGCCACCAAGCTGAATCTCCAGCCCGATGAGAATGAACACGAACGAGTTGGCCATGAACGCAGCAAACTCCCAGAAGCTCACCACCTCCTCACGNGTGGTGGGGCTCATGCCNTGCTTCACGCCCACGTTGCCGATCATCATGCCGCACACCACCACCGCAATCACGCCCGAGGCATGCAGCTCCATCGCCGCGACGTTGGCGCCGTACGCAGCGATCACCGTGAGCGCCACCTCGATATGCTGGTCATCAAACTTGCTGGTGAGNTACGAGATGGCNAGGCCCACGCCGAGNCCGATGGCCGTGCCCANCAGCACCTCTCGCAGGAAATCCAACAACGCCGCCAGNGCCTGCACCTCCGTAGCATCACCAAAATGCGGCAGCTTCAGGCCCAGATGCGCGGCCGTGATTTTCACCACCACGGCAAAGAGCACCACGGCGATGCCGTCGTTAATGAGGCTCTCACCCTCAACAATAATCCCCAGCCGCTTGGACACCGTAAATTCCTTGAAGAGCGCCACCACCGAGATCGGATCCGTCGCTGCCAACATCGCCGCGGCGAGCAGCACCAGTTGCCAATCGAGGCCCAGATTCAGCACCGCTGCGCCGCCCATAAACAGTACTGTGGTGAGCAGCATACCCACGATGACGCCCGGGATGGCCATCGACAAAATGGCCCGTTTGTTTTCGAGGAATTTTGTGAGGTCCACATGAAACGCGGCCTCAAAAAGCAGGATGGGCAGGAACAACTGCAGTAGCAGCTCCGGGCTCAAGTGGATGTCCAGTCCCAGTGTATCCGCCGAGCCCAAGGAGGCCAGCGCGCTGACGATCAGGCCCGCGGCCACCAACACCACTGTATACGGCAGCCGCAGCCGCTTGGCCAGCAGTGCCATGCCGCATGCCACCGTGAGGATTGCCACGAATGATAAAGCCATTTTTAATAATGGCGCCCCAGCGCCGCGGTGGGTTTACCAAAAAAACGCTGCGCGGAAAAGGCTGCGTTGATTGACAACCCGCCCGTGATGGGCTTAGGTTGCCACATGGAACGAGGGGCACTCTTCCTTTACGCCGTAGCCGTGGTGGGCTGGTGGGGCTGTGGTGGTGGCGATACCGGGCCGGCGGTGCGAGGCTCAGGCCAGCTGTTCGAGGACAAGGGCCGCTACTACGCCGTGGGCGACACGGATCCCTACACCGGCCCCGTCATCGATTACCATTCCAACGGCGTCAAAAGCTACAAGGTGGAATTCAAGGACGGCCTGCAACAGGGCCCCGCCATTGAGTGGTACAAGAGCGGCCAGAAAAAAACCGAGGCCAACATGCAAAACGGCATCCCGGTCGGCACCATTGTCGGCTGGTATCCAAGCGGCAAAAAGGAATACGAGCTGCCGTTGCAGAATGGAAAAATCCACGGTCAAGCCGTCGAGTATTACGAAAGTGGCGCCGCCCGCACCACCACCACCTACGCCGCCGATCAGCAGCAGGGCATGGAGATTACCTTTGATGAAACCGGCCGCAAAATTTCCGAGGCGCAATGGAAGAACGGTAAACTACACGGCGATTTCGTGGAATTCTTTGGCAATGGCAAACGGCGCAGTGTCACGCCCTACGCGAACGGCGAGAATCAGGGAATCTCCGCCGGTTGGTACGAAAACGACAACAAGGCCTGGGAAGCGCGCTGGGACGGCAGCCGGCCGGTTGGCGCGCATTTGGAATGGCATGCCAACGGCAAGCTCAAGCGGCAGCAGAATTTTTCCGAAGGCCAACTGGACCGGCTCGCGGTGTGGGACACCAATGGAGTAAAGATTCAGGAAGCCACCTACAAGGACGGCCAAATGCTCAGCGACAAGCGCTGGAATGCCAAAGGCGAACTCATCGCGGCACTCGGCACCGCCGCTACCGGCGAAACACCCAAGCCGCCTCCGAACGTCACCGCGCCGGAAAATGCCAAGCCCAATCCCAACGCCATCGGCCGCCGCAATATTTGGACCACCGCGCAGATCACCGGCATCTACAAGGGCAAACCCACGGCCACATTATTGGCTGCCTTTGGCCCGCCGGATCAGCGGCTGGGTGACACGTGGGTGTACCGGATGATGCGCTTCCGCGCCGGCAACCGGCTGGTGGCCGCCACCGTGAGCTTCGTAATCGCGGATAGCAAAGTGGATCTCGTGCAGGTCAACTAGCGCGGTTACTTGCGCTGATATTTCAGAAACCACTCGTACAACTCAGGGTTGTTGTACGTCTTCGTCCATGAATCATGCCGGGCCTCGGGGTACACCGTCAGCTTCGGATTTGGGTGCCCGAATTTTTTTAGGGCTGCGATCATCTTTTCGCTTTCGGCCAGCGGCACCACCGTGTCTTTGGCCCCGTGAAACGCCCAAACGCCCAAACTGCGCAGCGCCTTTCCTTTCGCGCCGCTGGCGTTGTAAATCTTGATAAAATTCCCGCCGCCGCAAATCGGCGCGATCGCCGCAAACCGGTCGCACTCGCGAATGCCCAAACTCCATGAGCCGTAGCCGCCCATACTCAGGCCGGTGAGGTACTGGCGCGTGGTGTCCACGCGGTACTTCTCGCACACGTGCTCCATCAACGCCAGCAAGGTGCCGCTCTGCCACACCTGCCCGCGCGGGCACTGGGGGGAAATGATGATGAAGGGAAATTTTTTACCGGCCTCCACCAGTTTCGGCGGGCCATGCACTTTTACCCGGTTGAGATCGTTGCCACGCTCACCCGCGCCGTGCAGGAACAAAATGACCGGCCACCGTTTCTTTTCATCATCGGCATACCCCTCGGGCAGGTATTGCAGGTAGGATACCTGCACCTTGCCGCCGGTCTTCAGTTCGATGGATTGCTGGGTTTGCACGGATGCCGCATGTAGCGCCGGGCCGGCCATGGCCAACAGCAGGGCGAGGGCGAATGGTTTCATCGCCGCGCAGCTTTGGCCCGGGGCGCGGCGGCGTCAAGCCTCATTGGCCTGCGCGCACTGAGCGGCGGAACAGATAACCGCCCACGCCCGCCTGCAACAGTTCCCAGCCTTCGGCGCCCAGGTCATTGAGCAAGCGGCTGCGCACGAGGCGCGGGCCGCCGGCCTGGTTGGGAACCGGATCAAACTTCACCCACTGCTGTTCCACATACAGGTATTCCCAGCGTGGCCCGGCTGCCTGCTCGCGCGCCTGCCCCATGGTCACGATCACCGCCACGGCCATCGCCGCGCCGATCAAGTAAGGTCGAATTTTCTTCATCGCGCCCACAGCGTAACGCGGCCCCCTTGTTCCGCAAGGAAAGGTCATTACCAAGTGGTCCGGGCCGGTGGCCCGGCTGCATTAGGCGAGCTTCAGCTTGGGCAAATCCTGCGAGTCAATGAGCCCCACCGGCTCGCGCTTGGCATTGATGACGATGAGGTCGTCAATCTTGCGTGTGTGAAAAATCTTCAGCGCCTCCACCGCCAAGGCGGATTCGCGCAGGGTGGCGGGCTTTGCAGTCATGACTTTGCTCAGCGGTTTCTCCAACACCGCATCGCCGGCCTTGGCCATGAACCGGCGCAGATCGCCGTCGGTAAACACGCCCGCGAGCTTGCCGGTTTTGCCCACCACACACACGCTGCCGCACTTGGCGCGGGTCATCACCAGCAAGGCCTCGCGCACCGTGGCGGTGCGGGGCGCGGTGGCCAGCCGGTTGCCGGTGCGCATGATGTCCGCCGCCCGCAGCAACAGGGCCCGGCCAATGGCCCCGGACGGATGGTACTTGGCGAAATCCTTTTTCTTAAAGCCCCGCGCCTGCAGCAGGGCCATGGCCAGCGCGTCGCCCAGCGCCAACATCGCGGTGGTGCTGGTGGTGGGAGCGAGGTTGAAGGGACAGGCTTCCTTGGGCACGGCGGCGTTCAGTACCACGTCGCTGAGGCGCGCAAGTCCCGAACGCGGCGCCCCGGTGAGCGCGATGATTTGCACGGGAAATTTCTTGATGGCCCCGATGAGGTTGAGTAGTTCGTCAGACTCGCCCGAATAGCTCAGGGCCAGCACCACGTCGCCGTCATCAAGCAAACCGATGTCGCCGTGTAACGCATTGGCAGCATCGAGTAACACGCTGGTGGCGCCGGTGCTATTGAAGGTGGCGGCAATTTTCTGGCCGATGTTGCCGCTCTTGCCGATGCCCACGATGACCAGCTTGTTGCGGCGGCCCAACGCTTCAACCATGGCTTCCACGGCGGCAGTAAATTGGCCGTCCAGCTGAGCACGCACGGCCTTGAGGCCGGCCAGCTCTATATCGAGCACCTGCTTCGCAATGGATAATGTAGACTTTGCCTTGCCGGCCACGCGCGCAGCATGCCAGAGCCCACGGTGGCGGGGCAAGGTTTTGAACGGTTAAGACAATGAAACCGTTTGGATCAGTCGGCGTTCGGGTAGGAGCCGAGGATTTTCACAAAGCTGCAGGTTTCACTGAGCTTAGCAATGGCCTTGGCGACCTTGGGATCGTCCGCGTGACCGTCGACATCCACGAAGAAAATATATTCCCACGCCTTCCGCTTGCTGGGGCGTGACTCGATCTTCGTCATGTTCAAGCGCAGCGACCGGAAGGGTTGCAGCGCGTTGTGCAGGGCGCCAACCTTGTCGTTGACGGTGAACATCAGGCTGGTGCGGTCGTTGCCGGTGGAGGCGCTGCCGCTTTGGCCCAACACCAGAAAGCGCGTGGCATTGCCGCTGTGGTCCTGAATGCCGGCTTCGAGAATGTTGAGGCTGTATTTCTCGGCGGCCAACGCACTGGAAATGGCGGCGGCCGTCTTGCTCTTGGCCGCCAAGGCGGCCGCGGCGGTGGTGGAGCTGCTGCCGATGAACTCCACGCGCGGCATTGTTTCGCGCACCCAGTTGCGGCACTGGGCGTAGGCTTGCGGGTGCGAATAAAGTTTTTTCACACTGTCCACCGTACCCTTGCCAATAAGGCAGTGCTCAATGGGCATAATAATCTGCGCGATGATCTGCAGCGGGCTGTCCACAAACATGTCCAGCGTGTGGGTAACCACGCCTTCGGTGGTGTTTTCCACAGGCACCACGCCGTATTCCGCACGGTTCTTTTCCACCTCAGCAAAAACCTCGGCAATGGTTTTCTGCGGGGCATAGTTCAGGCTGGTGCCAAAGCGGCGCACGGCCGCCTGGTGCGTGTAGGTGGCCTCGGGGCCAAGGAAGGCGATGGTGAAGGTCTTTTGCAGTGCGATGGAGCTGCTCATCACCTCGCGGTAAATGTGGCGGAGCGATTCGTCGCTGATGGGGCCGTCGTTGAGCTTGCAGATGCGGCGCAGCAGTGCCTGCTCGCGGTCGGGCTGGTAGGGGGTTTTGCCGGAGGCAAGCTTGGCCTGGCCGATGCCCAGCACGTGCTTGGTGCGGCGGTTGAGCAGCTTGACGATCTGGGCGTCAATCTTGTCGATCGCGGCGCGATGTTTCTGAATGCTCATGAGGATTGCGACGCCTCTTCTAACGCTTCGCCATCGTCGCCGTCAACTTCCTCATCATCATCGTCGTCATCCTCAAAATCGTCCTCGTCGTAATCTTCTTCCTCCTCTTCATCGGCACCCTCCGCGGTGGCGGCCTGCTCGGCGAGTTCACCGGCATCGCTGTCCTTGGCGGTGGTCACCTCCTCGAGGCTGAGTTGCTCGGTTTCCTCGGCCTCATCCTCGCCGGTGGTCACGGGCGCCTCGGGCTTGGTGATGGGCACCTGCCGAAGCTCCTCGGCATCGGGCAATTCCTCGAGACCGCGCAGGCCAAAGTATTCCAAAAACATTTGCGTGGTGCCGTAGGTTTGCGGCCGGCCGGGGCCGTCGGCGCGGCCGACCACCTCAACCAGCTCGCGCTCGGCCAAGGTTCCAATGACACCGTCCACGGACACGCCTCGGATTTCCTCCATCTGCGCCCGCGTGATGGGCTGGCGATAGGCGATGATGGCGAGCGTTTCCAGCGCGGGCTTGGACAGGCGCGTGGGACGGTTTTTCACGCCAACCAATGCGCGCACCCACGGGGCAAATTCCGTTTGCGTGACAAACTGCCACGCGCCGGCCACACACACGAGGCGGTAGCTGCGATCCAGTCCCTCGACCTCGCCGGCCAATTCCTCCAGAGCGGCGGTGAGCTTGGCGGCCTTGGCCTTGGCGTGCGCGGCGATGGCGGCGTCGCCCTCGGCGGCCTGTTTGAGGATGTCCGACAGCTCCTTGGTGCTGAGCGGTTTTTGCGAGGAGAACAGGATCGACTCCAGGATGTCCTTCAGTTCCATGCGGTCAGTCAGTTCAATCGGCGATGGGTTCGGGTTCAGGTTCCGGCTCGCCTTCGCCGGGGGTGATGGTGATGTCGCCAAAGGCGTCCGCCTGCGAAATTTGAATTTGCGCCAGGCGGATCATTTCAAGCATGGCCAGAAAGGTGGCCACCACCTCATTGCGGCTGGCGGCACTGGCAAACAGTTCCGTGAAAGAAAAACTGCCACCGCCCGCGAGGCGTTCACGGATGGCGTTGATCTTTTCCGGCACGGTGAATTGGTCATCAAAAATCTCGCGCTCATCGCCGGCGCGCGACTCCACGCGCTTGAGTACGTCGTTCACGGCGTTGATGAGGTCGAAAATGTTAACCTCCACGCGTGGCCCGCGGTCCTCGGGCATTTCAAAATCCTGTTTGGCCGGCAGCCGCGGATACACGTCCTCCTGCTCGTGCTCCAGCACTTCCAGCTTGTCGGCGGCGTCCTTGAATTTTTTGTACTCGACCAGCTTGCGAATCAGTTCCCAGCGCGGATCTTCACTCTCATCGTCCTCCTCGGCCTCCACCTGTTGATCAACGGGCAGCAGCTCCTTGCTTTTGATGTACATGAGCGTGCTAGCCATCACGAGAAATTCGCCGGCAATCTCAATGTCAAATTCGCGCATGAGGTCCACATACTCAATGAACTCCCGCGCGATCTTCGTAAGGTTCACCTCATAGATGTCCACCTCCTCCTTTTTCACCAGATACAGGAGCAGGTCCATCGGGCCCTCGAACACCTCGAACTTGACCTTGTATTCCGCCATTTTTCGCGCGCCGCAGCATAGGCCCGGCGGCGGGGCGCGGGAAACGTAGGTTGTTCACAGTGGACGCCCGCCAAGCCCTGCGGCACACTGCCCCATGCACGTGATCACCGACGAGCGCTGTCTCGACTACTCTCAACGTGGCCATCCCGAGCGCCCCCAGCGTGTGGCCGGCACCCTCGCTCTGCTCCGCGAACAAAAGGAGCTAAAGATCACCTGGGAAAAACCCGCCGCCGTAAAAGACGACGCCCTGCGCCGGGCCCACGAGCTCGCCCACATCCAGCTCGTCGCCAAACCCAACGGCCCCTTTGATGGCGATACTCCCGATTATCCAGATATCAACGGCCACGCCCGCCGCTCTGCGGGCGGTGCCCTGCGCGCTCTGGAGCTGGCCCGCGACGGCAAGCCCAACTTTTCCCTGCTCCGCCCGCCCGGCCATCATGCCACCCAGGAACGCGCCATGGGCTTTTGCTTCTTCAACAGCATCGCCATCGCCGCCCTCACCGCCCGCGCTGACGGCATCAAAAAAGTGGCCGTGTTTGATTTTGACGTGCACCATGGCAACGGCACCGAGGATATTCTGCACAAGGTCGAAGGCACCCAGTTTATCTCCATCCACCAACACCCCGCCTACCCCGGCACCGGCCAGCGCAGCTTTGATAACTGCCACAACTTCACCGTGCCCCCCGAAAGCCCCGCTGCCAAATGGCGCGAAGCCGCCACCGCCGCACTNGGCGCGTTAAAGAAATTTGATCCCGACTTGATCTGCGTCTCCGCCGGTTTCGATGCCTACAAGCGCGACCCCCTCTGCCAGCAACAGCTCGAGCCCGAGGATTTCACGTGGATCGCCCAACAACTCCGCGCCCTGAAAAAACCCCAAGCCAACATCCTCGAAGGNGGCTACAGCAATGATTTGCCAAAGCTGATTCTAGCCTACCTGAAAGGCCTNCTCAAATAACCCCGTTCCATTGTGATATGCAGCAATGCACCGGTGTTCTGACGTTCNTCACCGAAGGGGNGCAGCAGATCATTTCAGGCGTGAAACAAGCCACTCCTGTGGTGGAAGGCTCCACCGCGAGCACGGAGCTTGGAGTTTTCGAGGTGAAGAANGTCACGTTTGAAGTGCCCGTAACCGAAAGCGAAAAACCGTTAAGCCTCCACCTGNTGCAGCACGGGCGAGCGCCAAGTGGGCAATTTCTGGGGAGCNGCCGGCACCTTGNCAGTGCGGCTCACGGTTTGGGCCAAACTGGCCAGTTCCCGNCCGGANGCTTCCAACGCGATTTCCAGCAACACCCGCTCGGAGGCCTGCTCAAATTCGCCCAAATTCGTTGTTTTAATNCCCNCTGNCATATATATTGCCCGCACACGTAGCATCTGTTATGCCAATTTTGTTTTTTATATATATTCGCCTGTGTCATGNGAAAATCCGCGTTTTTTGTGATCGGATTTCGCAATTTAATCGGAGAAATAAAAAAAGCGGGCTGTTTCCAGCCCGCNGNGATTGGCATTTTGGCCCGGTGGCTTAGCTGCGCACAGGGCGAACGAGGATGACCTTATTGTTGGTACCTTCCACCTCGATGGACTCGGTGGAGACGTCCTCGACGTCCTGCAGGGTTTGGTGCACCACGCGGCGGTCAAAGGCNTTCAGAGGATCCANCTCCACCACCTCGCCCCAGCGNCGNGCTTTCTCNGCGGCGGCCTTGGCCTTTTCNATNAGNCCGTCGCGGCTCTCNGTGCGNTAGTTGCCCACGTCCACGGTNACCTTCGGGGCCTCCTTGTCNTGCACNATGAGCAGGCGGTTNGTGAGGTATTGGAGNTCGCTCANGGTNCGNCCCTGACGNCCNATGAGGCGGCCGGGGTCNTCTTCGGTTTTTACGTTGAGCAGGCTGCCGGANTCCATGGGGGTTTCCTCCACGGCGGCATCAAAGCCCANNCGCGTGAGCATGTTTTCGAGTATATCCTTGGCTGAGGATGACATGGTCATAATGGTATTCAGCTCTTTCGTTTTTTGGTTTTTGGGGGGATCACCTCCACGGCACCTTCGGTGTCTTCATCCTCCTCAACCTTGGTCAGCTTGGTTTGGATGATGGACAGGATATTNTNCANTGTCCAGTACAGGCACAGNCCCGCNGAGGCGGAGTAAAGGAAGAACACGAACATCAACGGCATGTATTTCATGACCGCTTGTTGCGTNGCATCCATCGTGGGCGCCGGCGGTTGCAGGCGCATTTGGAGAAACATNGTNCCGGTCATCANCAGGGGCATNATGTTNATNGGGAANCCGGCNATNNNGGNNANGGTGTCCGGNGAGGANAANTCCGTCACCCACAGAAATTCCGAGCCACGNAATTCCACAGCNCTGCGCAGCATGGTAAAGAAGCCGATGAAGATGGGAATTTGAATGACCATCGGCAGGCAGCCNCCCATTTGGCTGAGCGGGTTAACACCGTACTTTTTGTAAACCTCCATGATCTTGTGGTTCATCTTTTGATAATCGTTCTTGTACCTCTCGCGGAGTTTTTGGATCTCCGGCATCATCTTGGCGTTGACCTTCGCCATCTTTTTCATGGCGCGCGTGCTGCGAGCGGTGAGCGGCCAGAAGATCAGCTTGATAATCAGCGTGATGGCGATGATNGCCAGCGCATAGCCACTCACGGTCGCCTCCTTGAGAAAACCCAGCTTCGGCTCAAACCAGTTCATGATGCGCAGCAACGGCTCGGCCACCCAGCCGAACCAACCAAAGTCCATGATCTCATGGAACCGGTTGCCGCCCTTGGCAATGCCGATATCCCGCAGGCGATCATACTCGCGCGGGCCGGTGTAAAGCGTGTAGGTAAAGGTGCGGCTTTCGCCGGCATTCAGGCTCACCGCCAGCGCCGTCTCAAAGGCGTACTGGTTGTCCGTCAACTTTTTGCCGGCCGCAATCGCCTCACTCTGCGAAAGCGCTTTGAGGCGAAAACGGTTGATGTTCACCACGCTCCCCGGTTGCTCGGGGCTGGGGATCACCGCCTGGATAAAGTATCGATCACTGTACGCGCCGACCCATTGCACATTGTTTTGCCCCGCCCGATAGTTATTGCGGGCGCCATTACTCCCNAAACACTGACAACCCATCCGGTAATTATCGAACCAATTACCCATGATGGAATCGGACTCCCCACCGGCCATCAACATCATGCCGTATCCCAGCCCCATCATTTGGCTGCCGTTCAACGGCTCCTTGGCCGTGCCGGAGACCAGATAAAACACTGACTGACCGGCCGTCCCCTGCACCGATTGGCTGACGGTCACGCTTGCCTCCAGCTGATAGCCCTCGCCCAGCGTGAATTTCTTTTCCACCACCCAGCCCGGGATGTTGTTGGCCGTCACCCCNGTGGCGCGCATCGTTACGCTGGTTTTGTTGCTGTCAACCACGGTGTATTCCACNGGCGCTTCCTGATAGGGCCGCTTGCCCACCGGACCGTAATCCACCGTCGCATCCGCCGGTTGTAACGCCAGCAACGGCAGCCGCCCACGGTCCAGATTCATGGCGATNGGCGTGGCGTTGGCGTCCTGATCGCCNATGGCTTCCGGGAATTTGAGATGACCGTCCGCGTCGCGCTCGATCAATTCCACCTTGGCCACACCCCCGCCCTTGGTGGTGAAGGTGTAGCGCGCGTTGGCGTTGGTCAGCACGATGGTTTTTTCCGGGGTTTCCACCTTAGGCGGCGCCACCGGCNGGGCAACGGGNGGCGGCGTCTGGTTTTGATCCGTGGCATTAGCATCCGGCGGCGCGCTGACGGTCGCATTGCGATCGGTGCGATTGGCGTCCGTGCGGTTGAGGTCCGGCAGCGTGGCGTTGCCTTCACCCAACGGATTGGGCGCGGGCCGCTCCGGCAGCTCCGGCCGGTACACGAAGGACACCACCAGCAAAATGACTGATGCGGCGAGAATGAGTTTGCCCGTGCGATCCATTATTTATGAAACTGAAATGTGATGCTTGGCGGCCGGCACCGGATCATGCCCGCACCCGCCCCAAGGATGACAGCGCCCCAGCCGCTTGGCGGTGAGCCATAGCCCGCGTAAGGCGCCGTGTTTTTGAATGGCCTCCATGGCGTATTGGCTGCAGCTGGGATCAAACCGGCAGATCGTCCCGCCGGCCAACGCTGTAAGCAATGGCGAGATGGCCCAGCGATAAAACCGCAGGAGCGCCAGCAGGATGAGTTGCAAGGGGTTCACTTAATCGANCAGCGCCGCCTCNCGCAGCAGATTCAGGTAGGCCGCCTCTACGGCCGCAAAATGTTTCCCCGCCATCGACGGCCGTGCTATCAGCACCATNTCCACCGGCNCNCGNAANGCNTGCTGGTGCAGGCGAAAACATTCGCGGATCAAGCGACGGCAGCGGTTGCGAATAACGGCNTTGCCGATTTTGCGGGTGGTAATCACAGCGAAACGCGTTTNAGCGCCGGGAGCCAGTTCCTGCCAGTTGAGCACGAGGCAGCCTCGANCCAATCGGCGGCCTTGCTGTTTGAGCCGCGCAAAGTCACCCCGTTGCCGGAGGCGCATCGCGCGGGTCAACCTCAGCCGGGCCGGCGCCGCGGGGTTCATCTACACAGGTGTCAGGCGAACCCGGCCCTTTTGCCGGCGGCGTTTGAGGATGGCCCGGCCGCCTTTGGTCGCCATGCGACTGCGAAAGCCGTGCTTGCGGGCCCGTTTCAGGTTCGAAGGTTGAAATGTGCGNTTCATGAAAAATCGTCCAAATTTGCAAAAAAACGTGTCAAATGCCCNTTTTNCGTGTNGGGAAACGCGGAGTGTGCCAGCTTACCAGCGGCGTGTCAATGGCTCATTAAACTNTCACCGCTTCGGCCAATCGGCCCCTACCAGCCTCCGCTTCCGCCGCAGTGCGCGCATGGATTCGACCCAAAACCGCGCTTTCTTCAACTTGTTCACCCGACTTGACCAGCCGATCCACGCCGACTTCCNGTTGGATCACCGATTCCTTNGTCTGCCGGCCACCNCCCAAATCNCGCACCAGTTCGCCGATCAACCTCGCATCACAACGGGTCACGATNCCGCTGGATGNAGCGCGCAGTTCNGCCACCGCCGGGGCGCTCACCTCTTCCTTGAGCTTGGCCTCAAACGCCNGNATGTCCGTGCCTTGGGCTGCCAGCAATTCATCGAACTTCGCCCGCGCCCGGCNATCGTCCAACGCCGATGCCGCGGCCGTCCGATCCACACCGGNCAACGCCNCCGCGCAATCAAGCACCAGCTCGCGCAAGTCCTCCGGGCCCTGGCCATCGAGGCAATCGACCGCCTCACGCACTTCCAGCCAATTGCCGGCCGCCCGGCCAAGCGGCANATCCATCGGCGANAGAATCGCTGCCGTTTGCACACCGCATTCANTGNCCAGCGCCGTGATAGACTCCGCCAAGGCGCGNGCTTCNCCNTCAGTTTGCATAAAGGCAGCACTGCCAAACTTCACGTCCATCACCAGCGCATCCAAATTCTCCGCGAGCTTTTTCGAAAGAATGCTCGCAGTGATCAGCGGGATGGAGGGCACGGTGCCGGTCACATCACGCAGCGCGTACAACCGGCGGTCGGCCGGGGCAATCGTTTCACTTTGCCCCCCCATGGCTACGCCAATGGATTGTACCTGTTCAATGATTTGCTCGTTGGAAAGTTCCGTGCTGAAACCCGGGATGCTCTCGAGCTTGTCCAGCGTGCCGCCGGTGATGCCCAGCCCGCGCCCTGAGATCATCGGCACGCGGAAACCAAGGCAGGCGAGCAAGGGCGCTAGCACGAGTGAAACCTTATCCCCCACGCCGCCGGTGGAATGCTTGTCAACAATCGGCCGGGCNTCCTCCGGAAACTGCAGGACCTCGCCGCTATCGCGCATGGCCTGAGTGAGGGCGCGGGTTTCGGCGGCCGTCATTCCTCGGCAATTNACCGCCATGAGGAAGGCGGCCATCTGGTAATCGGGAATAGCGTCNGCCGTAAAGCCCTCCACCAACGCCGTTACTTCGCAGGCCGACAATTCGCCGCCATCGCGTTTGCGTTCGATGAGANTGAGGAAGTTCATGCGCCGCCTGCGTTAATCAACGCGGGCAGCGTAGCCGTGAAACTTGGTGGCGGCAACGGTGGCGTTGTGGCCGCCGAAACCAAATGAGTTGCTGAGCGCGGCATTGATCTCCTTTTCCCGCGCCTCATTGGGCACGTAGTCCAGATCGCACTCGGGATCCTGATTTTCCAAATTGATGGTGGGCGGCAAAATACCGGTTTGCAAAGCCTTGGCGGTGAGGATCATTTCCACCGCGCCAGCCGCGCCGAGCATGTGGCCGGTGGCACCCTTGGTGGAGCTTACGGCAAGCTTGTCGGCGTGTTCCTTAAACACGGTGCGGACGGCCTTGGTCTCGCAGATATCGCCCTGTGGCGTGCTGGTGCCGTGGGCATTGATGTAATCGACGTTATCGAGGTCAAGGCCGGCATTGCGCAGGGCCATCTGCATGCAGCGGGCAGCGCCGGCGCCTTCGGGATCCGGCGCGGTCAGGTGGTTGGCATCGGCGGTGTTGCCGTAGCCGACGATTTCACAATAAATCTTCGCACCCCGCATGATGGCGTGATCCATCTCCTCCANCAGCAACACGCCGGCACCCTCGCCCATCACGAAACCGTCCCGGTCCACGTCGAAGGGCCGCGAGGCGCGCTTGGGATCGTCGTTGCGCGTACTCATAGCGCGCATGGCGGCAAACCCACTCATGCCCATCGGCACGATGGTGGCCTCGGCGCCGCCGGCAAAGATGGCCTTGGCATCGCCCATCTTGATCGTGCGCCACGCCTCGCCCAGTGCATGCGTGCTGGTGGCGCAGGCACTGCAAGTGGAAACGTTGGGTCCCTTGAGACCATTGTAAATGGAGAAGACCCCCGAAGCCATGTTCAGGATGAGCATCGGGATCATGAACGGCGACACTTTGCCCGGGCCGCGGTTGGTGAGCACGGTGTGCTGTTGCTCGGTGGTGCCCAGCCCACCAATCCCGCTGCCGATGAAGCAGCCGANCTGCTCGCGGTCCACGCCGTCATTTTCGTCGAGGTTCAGNCCGGAATCCTGCANCGCCTGCCACGCGGCATACACGCCCATTTGCGTGAAGCGATCCGCGCGCCGCACTTCCTTCGAGTTGGGAAACGCGGGCGTNGGGTCAAAATCCTTCACCTCCGCGGCAATTTGACAGGCATACTCGGACACATCAAAGGCCGTNACCGGCCCGATGCCGCACTCGCCGTTGATGACGTTTTGCCAAAACGGCTCCACTTCGCAACCGAGCGGGGAGGCCACACCCATNCCGGTCACCACCACTCTATTTCCAACAATGCTCGACATAAAAAAGGGGCAGCACGACCGCGCGGCCAGCTGCCCAAAGGTGCGCAGTGCGTTTAATTGGTGCTGTCTTCAATGAAGCGGATCACGTCGCCAACTGACGCCAGCTTCTCCGCCTCTTCATCGGGCACTTGAATGCCAAATTCTTCCTCAAGCGCCATCACCAGCTCCACCGTGTCCAACGAGTCCGCGCCGAGNTCNTCAATAAACTTNGCCTCCGGNGTCANNTGCTCNNGNTTNGCGNTCAAGTGTTCGACAGATGATNTCNNNTACCCGATCTTCAATTGATTTNTCTTCAGACATAATGCTCCAAAAAATGTGCGTTGCTTGTCAGCCAATTCTCGCCAAGCGTCAAGCCCCGAGTCGCGTTTTTTTATTCACAAAACTGGACAGCTTTTTGGCGTAAAATCACATCACCATCCCGCCATCGACNGTCAGNACCTGACCAGTCACNTACCNCGCGCCCGGNCCNGCNAGNTAGGCCACGGCCTCNGCGATGTCGTTTACCTCGCCAAATTCNCNCATCGGGATNTTNGTCTTNATGGCNTCCTTNACCTTGTCANTNAGTTCGTCGGTCATGTCCGTGGCGATNAANCCGGGCGCNATGGCNTTNACCGTGATGCCGCTGGNNGCAAANTCCTTGGCGCAACTTTTGGTAAACCCGATCAGGCCNGCCTTGCTCGCNGCGTAGTTGGCCTGGCCCGCGTTACCCATCAGGCCGACNACCGANGAGATGTTGATAATGCGCGCGTTGTCCGCCTTGCGCATTGGGCGCGCAAAGGCCTTGGTGAGGGTGAAGGCCGCCTTGAGGTTGGTATCCAGCACCGCATCCCAGTCGGCCTCGCTCATGCGCATGAGCAGTCCGTCACGCGTGACGCCAGCGTTGTTGACGAGGATGTTCACGCCGCCGGTGTCGTCCAAAATCTTGCCCACGGCCGCTTCCACCGCTGCCGTGTCGCCGACATCCACCGCCACCGCCCAGCTTTGCCGGCCGAGCGCGGTGATTTCCTCTGCCACCTTTTGTGAATTCGCCTCGGTACGCGAAAGGCACACGACGTTCGCGCCGGCCTCGGCCAGCTTCAGCGCAATCGCGCGCCCAATTCCCCGGCCCGCGCCGGTGACCACTGCAGTTAAGTTTTCAAGTGACATGTTGAGTTAATAGTGAATGGAGAGTGGTGAGTAGTGTTATTCGTTCAACGCCGCAACCGTTTTTTCCAAGCTCGGCACATCAGCCACGTTGTGGATCTCTAGCCCGCGGTCAATGCGGCGCATGAAACCGGTGAGGGCATTGCCCGGGCCCAGCTCAATAAAGCGGGTGAAGCCGTCATCAATCAAATACCGGATGGACGCCTCCCAACGCACGGACGAAGTAACCTGCTCCACCAGCCGCTGCAATATTTCGCCGGCCGTCGCATGAGGTTGCGCGGTCACGTTTGAGATCACCGGCACGGTAGGCAGGTTCAGCTCCACCTCGCGCAGGGCCGCCTCCAGCTTCGGGCACGCACTCTCCATCAGCCGCGAGTGATAGGCGCCGGCCACCGGCAAGGGCAACGCCCGCTTGGCGCCGCGTTCCTTGGCCAGCTCGCACGCTTTTTCGATTCCCGCGCCGGTGCCCGAAATGACCAGTTGCCCCGGGCAATTCAAATTCGCCAATTCCACCTCCGCCTCCGCGCACACCTCGCGCGTGGCCGCCTCGTCCAGCCCAATAATGGCCGCCATGCCGCCCTCGGTCGCCTCGCAGGCCTCCTGCATAAACCGCCCGCGCTGGCGCACCACGTTCAGTCCGTCCTCAAAAGACATCACCCCCGCCGCTGTGAGCGCCGTGAATTCCCCCAGTGACAAACCAGCCGTAGCTTCTGCCTTGAGATTGGGGGTTTGCGCCTTGAGAATTTCCTGCGCCACCCAGCTCACAAGAAAAATGCCCGGCTGCGCATTCTCTGTTTTGGTCAGGTCCTCCTCCGGCCCCTCAAAGCACACCTGCGCGAGGTCGTAACCCAAAGCCTCGTTGGCGCGATCAAACAACGCTTGGGCCTCTGGAAAGGCCTCCGCCAAATCCTTGCCCATCCCCACCACTTGCGCGCCTTGGCCCGCATACAAAAACGCCGTCTTCGCCATGGCGATGGCCTACACGCAAAAGACCGAGCAAGGCAACCTCGCTTTATTCTCACTCGGAGTCGGGTGAGTTTATCTTGGCCTCATCACGTCTTGGCGGTTCAATCCGCCTATGCACTACCTCGCCTGCGATCTCGGTGCCGAGAGCGGCCGGCTCATGCTCGGCACGCTGGACGATGGCCGCCTGTCGCTGGAGGAATTGCATCGCTTCCCCAATGGCCCGGTCGGGGCCGAGCATGGTTTGTGTTGGGATATCCCGCGTCTGTTTTCCGAATTAAAGGTTGGCTTGAAGAAAGCTGCCGACCGAAAGCTCCCCATCGCCAGCATCAGTTGCGATGCCTGGGGGCTGGATTATTTTTTGCTCGATGAAAACGGCGCCGTCATGGAGCCGACTTTCAGCTACCGCGACAGTCGCAATCAACGCGGCATGGACGCCGTGCTCAATGCCGTATCGTGGGAGGAGATTTACGAGGAGACCGGCATCCAGCAGATGCCCATCAATTCACTGAATCAACTTGGGGCCGAGACTACAGCCCGCCGTGAAGCCGCCGCCCAATTTCTTCCGCTTGGCGATGG
>PBFV01000055.1 GCA_002718935.1 Verrucomicrobiales bacterium | reverse complement strand
GCGCCAGCCCATGAAGACCCAAAAACAGGCAATCAATGCGAAAATGAATCGCTGCATATCGGAACGGGCGGGAGCTTACCCCTAGCGCGAGGGAATTTTCAACTCCTGACCGATCTGTAGCTGGGCCGGGTTCAACCCCGGGTTGGCCGCCAGCAGCTTCGAAAGGGAAATGCGGTGCTGCCGTGCGATGCTGTAAGGATTGTCACCCCGCTTTACCTTGTGCTTGCGCAGGGCGGAAACCGTTGGCGGCGTGGGGGCGTTGGGCGGTCGATTTTGTGGCGGCAACACCACCGCCTGTTGATTGGTCGCCCCCCGGCCGAACCGTGGGTTGGGCTCAATGCCGCGCGATTGCAGCTGATGCTTGAGTGCCTCGTTCTCGGCGGCAAACTCGTTCACCTTCGCGCGCAGGCGCTGGATGGATAGGCTCGGGGCGTCCGGCGTGCCGTGGATCTCGGCGGCCAAGTCACGCCGCGCGGCATCAATGTGGCCGCGCACCTCGTTCCGGTTAACCGCATCCGGCTTGAGGGCGAGGTAGCGTTCCATGTGATACACCGCCGCGGCCGGGTTGGGATGATGGGAAAGATAAATGACCCCCAGCTCGTAATGGGCCAGCGAGGAACGGGGATTGGCCTCAAGCGATTTGTGGAAGGAACGTTCCGCCCCTTTCCAATCGCGCTGCTGCACAAGCCGCCGGCCGGCGAGGTAATGCGGCTCTTTATCCTCCTGAGAAGTGTCTGCAGTGGGATGGCAGCCGGCCCACAATAGGCACAACAACATCACGCTCAAGAGTCCAAAGCACCTCCCCGGCAACTTCATTGGCGAAAAATACGTCAATTCCTTACGCCGTGGCAATGGAGGGTTATCAACCGTCTTCCGGCTCATCAGCGGCAAAGGGATTGTCCCCGCGGCCTGCAGTTTCGTCCGTTTCCTCCTCCTCCCCGGCTCCTTCGCCAAAGGGATCGGCCGCAGTGTCTTCCGACTTAGGCAACTGAAACACGGCAAGAAACGCGTACCCGCCACTGAGCAGCAGGCAAAGGGGAAGCACCGCCAGCAAACCCATGAGTGGCAGGCCGATGGCGTAGCACAGCAGACCCATCGTCAGCAGCACAATGCCGGGCAACGTGGCCGCGGTGGCTGTGCGCCACACCGGGCCCAGGGCGGATTCGCGGTTCAGATAGGATGCCACCGCCTTCATCGGCCACGCCGCCAGTCCGCCAAAAAGCAGCGCGCCCAACAGCAATAGCAGCCCGCCGCCGGCTCCCACCGCCAGCAGGATGAACGGCCGCCGTGAGCCCCACCACGGCACGGCGGTGGCGCGATCCAGCTCCACCGTGCCGGGGGCGTACTCGAAGGCCTGTTCGCCGAATACCCAGCGCAGGGTCCAGTCTTCCCGGGTCAGCTCCACCTGCACATCACCAGTCAGGCCGATTTCTGAGTCATGCTGGGGATCCACCCGCAGGACAAAGTAGGAATTGCCGACGGTGACGAGCTGCCCGTCCGCAGGCCAAATGAGGCGGCCGGCGTTCAGGCCGGTTTGTTCCGGAAAATGTTGATGGACGAAGCGGTCGATTACCGGCGCCCAATGCTGCGCAGCGAGCAGCAGCAGGGTGCCGCCCAGGGCCAGCGCGGTAATGAACTGCCATTTGAGCAGGCGGCCCCAGCCGGTAACGGCAAAGCTCGCCACGCCGCCGGGGGTAAAGGGAAAACCCGCCGGTTCAACGGCGGGCTCATTCGCTTCTTCCGGAATGGGCGCGCCTTCCTCCCGGGGGGCATCGGGCTGGGGCGTGTCCGGATTCATGGCGGCATTCAGTTGGTGGAGGCTTCCTCCTTGGGCGGCATGAGAATCACCGGGAAGGGATAACGCAGCTTGAGCACGTCATCCACAATCACCTCGATGTGATATACGCCGACCTCGGTGAATTCCACGTTGCCGAAGAGGTGTACATTACTGCGGCTGACTTCGGGGCGCTCGAGCTCAAATTTCATTTTGTTTTCGCGCACAACAGTGGATTGGTCCGGGGCCATGAGTTTCACGTGTTCCGTGAAGCTACCCACGCCGGCGCACCAGCGGTTGAAGCACACGAGCTTGAAGGCGGTGACCGGCAGCTGCGGCACCACGAGCTGGCCAAGGATGCCAAAGAGCATGGGGTTGCCATTGGCTTCCTGTCGAATTTCCTCGCAAAGCAGCGAGCATTGGAGGTCAGGGAGAATGCGGGTGTCTGTCATGTTAATTTTCCTGGAGAGTAGCGGGATCCATACCGGTGGCCATTGCGGCGGCGCGCGCGGTGTTGGCCATGAGCATGGCAATGGTCATGGGGCCCACGCCGCCGGGATTGGGGGTGATGCGGCCAGCTACCGGTTGCACTCCGGCAAAGTCCACATCGCCGACCAACCGGCTGCCGTTCTTGGCGGCGGGATCGGCAATGCGGTTCACGCCCACATCAATCACCACGGCCCCGGGCTTTACCATGTCTGCCTTCACAAACTCGGGGACGCCCATGGCGGCGATGAGGATGTCCGCCCGGCGACAGTGCGCGGCGATGTCCGAACTGCGCGAGTGGCACAGGGTGACGGTGGCATTGGCGTGCTCGGCTTTTTGGCAAAGGATGGCGGCCATCGGTTTGCCGACAATGTTGCCCCGGCCGAGGATGACCACTTCCGCGCCGCTGGTTTCTAAGCCGCTGCGGATCAGCAGCTGATGCACGCCGGCGGGGGTACACGGCACAAAGCCGCCACCATCGCCCAGCAGCAGTTTGCCGACGTTGAGCGGGTGAAAGCCGTCCACGTCTTTATTGGGCGAAACGGCGGCGAAGATGGCGGCCTCGTTGATCTGCGGCGGCAACGGCGCCTGCACGAGGATGCCGTGCGCGGCGGGGTCGGCATTGAGCGCGGCGATGAGCTTGAGCAGCTCGCGCTCAGGAGTGTCTTCCGGGAGCACTTCGGTGCGGCTCTCAATGCCGAGGCGGGCGCAGGTTTTCTCCTTCATGCCCACGTATACGCGCGAGGCGGGGTCTTCCCCGACCCTTACAAAAACGAGGCCCGGCGGCGTGCCCCGCTCGCGCAGGGCCTCGATTTGCCGCCGGGTTTCCTCGTTGATCTGATCGGCGATGGCTCGGCCATCGATCAGGTTGTCGGAAGCCACAATGCTTTGCTGAGTTAGTTGGTGGGGGCTTCTTTCTCTTCCTTCGGCTCACCCTCGGGTTGCGGCTCGGGTTTTTCGTCCGGCTGCGTTTCTTCCGGTTGAGCTTCCGGCTTCGCTTCAGGGGCCGGTTCGGGTTGGCCCTCGGGCTTGGCCTCCGGTTGGGGAGTCTCCGCTTCCGGATTGGCGGCAACGGGCTCGGTGGGTTTCACCGGACGTGCCTTGGCCTCGGCGATCTCCTCGAGCACGGCCTTGTTCACTTCGCCTTTGATGGTGACGATCTTGAGCACGGGGGTTTTCTTGTTGCGTGCGTCCATGGCTTCCTCGCCGGTGACGAGCACCTTGGAGCCTTCGTACCAGTTGAGCTTCAATACCGGGTGATTGAGTACGAGGTAGTTGATCACTTTGCCAGTTTCCACGTGCTTGAGCACGTAGGCGGAGGGCGCTTGCGGAGCGAGCAGGTTTTTCTTGAGGACGCCTTCGCGGGTAACAATGCGCAGGGTCTTGGGGGTTTCACCGGGCTTCTCGGTGGAAGCCGGTGGCAGGTTCGGGTTGGTCTCGGTCACCTGCGGCTTCTCCGGTTGCTCGGCGGGCTTGACGGTTTCGGTGGGGTTGGTGACTTCACCGGGTTTCACCGTTTCCTCCGGTTTCGCGGGCTGAGCCACTTCGGCAGGTTTGCCGGGTTCCTCGGCCGGCTTGACGGGCTCGGCGGGTTTCACAGTTTCCACAGTCTCCGCGGGCTTGACCGGTTCAGCGGGCTTCGCCGCTTCGGTGGGCTTCACGCCTTCACCGGCGCCGGGATTGCGCTGGATGGGCACACCGCCTTCGCTGGTGCCGTTGGGTTTGGTGAGTTCAGTGATGGGCACTTTCACCACGGCATCAGCTGGCTGAGCACCGGGTTTGGCGGGTGGCAGGGGCAACACGCCGGGCGTGGTGGCGCCGCCGGGAGCGGGTGCCGTGCCGTCGGGCTTCGGTTGCACGCCCGCCTGCGGTTGGGGGATGGCGACCACGCCGTTGTTCAGCGGCGCGGGGGTGACAAATTGCGCGGCCACAAACACGGAGGCATTTTGCGGGGCAAAGATCTCGACCCATTTGCCCTTCTTTTTGCCGGACACGCGCACGGCAGTGTCCTGCAATAGCTTGCAGACAATCGGGAAATTTTCGCCGGCATTGCTGCGAACGTTGAGCAGGTTGGCTTGCACGGTGGCAAACTGCTGGGTGATCTGCAGGCCGTTGGCGTCCACTATGGTTTTGTTAAACGTGGGGCTGAGGAATTGGCCGTGCACATACACACCGGCGTCTTCGGGCATTTGCACGCGGTACCATTTGCGCGGTTCACCGGCCTTGGGCGCGGCGATGGTAATTTCCTCGATGATGTTGACCACTTCATTTTTATGAAACTGGAACACCAGCGAGCTAAAGATGGTGGCGCGGCCGCGGGCGCTGACTCGCGTGCCGTTGATGGTCCCTCCGCCGATGAATTGTGGCTGGCGTGGATGCTTCAGGTTGGGTTCATTCGGCTGGGTTGCCGGCGCCGCGGGCACGTTCGGCGCGGGTTGCACCACGGTCGGCGGCTTGGGCACGAGTGAACCGGGCGTGGCGGGAGCGGGTGCCGGGGTGGCCGGAACGGCGGGCACTTCCACGATCGGCTTGACCGGGGAGATCGGCTGGGGCGCCGGGGTGCCGGGTGTAGCCGGTGCGGGGGCACCCGGCTGTGTGGTGGGAGCCGGAGGTGCCGGCGTAGCGGGTGCGGTGGGGGGCAGAGGCTTTACATCTGCCGGGGTGGGGAAAGCTTCAGCGGGGGCCACAGGAGTGGCGGGCGTCACCGGCGGCTTGGTGTCTGCCGGAGCCGGTGCTGCAGGCGTGTTATCTGTCGGGGCCGCCGGGGCCGGTGCGGGCTTGGTATCCGCGGGCGCTGGCTGGGTATCCGCCGGGGCAGGCGTGGGGGGTTCGGGTTTGCGTTCGGGTGGTTGGCCCGGGGTTTCCTGCGCGGTGAGCAGGGCACCGGCGGTCAGCACCATCGCGGGGACGAGTATGCGGGTGGTTTTCATTGTTTCCTCAGCAGTGTTTGTATTTCTGTTTCTGTCAGTGTTCGCCATTTTCCGACGGGCAATTCGCCCAGCTTGACGGCTCCTATTTCCACCCGGATCAGCCGGGTGACTTCCATTTCCTGTGTCGCAAACATGCGGCGTATTTCGCGGTTCTTGCCCTCGGTCAGTTCCAGCCGCACCCAGCTGCGGGTGCGATTGGTTTCCAGCAACTCGGCGTGGGCGGCCCGCAGCAATTCACCGCGGTGTTCCACGCCAATGGTCAGCTGCCGCAGCACCCGCCGGGGCACCTTGGCTGCCACCTCCACTTCGTAGACCTTAGGCACGCCATACCGCGGATGCGTGATCCGCAGTGCAAACGCGCCGTCGTTCGTGGCAAAGATCAAACCCTCGCTGTCACGGTCCAATCGCCCGACAGGTTTTAAGTCCCAGTCCGCCGGCAACAGGTCGGTCAAGATCCGCCGGTTGCGTTCGTCTTTCCGGGTACACAACACCCCCTTGGGCTTATGCACCGCCACATAGCGGTGACTTTTCGGCTGAATTACACGGCCCTCCACGGCCACCGTATCCTTCACGGGATCCACCTGGGTTCCCAACACGGTGACCACTTGGCCGTTCACCTCCACTCGCCCGTCCCGGATGATTGCCTCGCTGGCTCGCCGCGAAGCGATCCCGGCCTGAGCCAGAAATTTTTGCAGGCGTACCATCAACACAACCAGTCCGGGCACGGAACAAGTGTTCGGTGTCCAACCGGAAAC
The DNA here is from genome assembly GCA_002718935.1 of Verrucomicrobiales bacterium. Taxonomy (GTDB): domain Bacteria; phylum Verrucomicrobiota; class Verrucomicrobiia; order Limisphaerales; family UBA1100; genus UBA1100. The sequence continues at coordinate 19,712 of PBFV01000055.1, read as the reverse complement.
AGAGAAAGTCAGCGGGCGAAGACCCGTGACATCGAAGCTATTTTTTGCCGGGCGCGGCTATTCCGCAGCCTTCGTCTTGCGAAGGCCCGTCACGCGATCCCCTTCCTTCCACTGGTTGCGCTCCTTGAGCACCGCCACTCGCTCGTACCGTTTGAGTACGTTGCGCTTGGCGCCCAGATTCGATGAAGTGCGTAAACTGCGATGTCGTGACATAGTCTGTTCCTCGTCACCCCGCCGCACCAAATCCAATGAGCAATCCTCTCAAGAGGGCACACCTTCCTTGGCACGGGCGAGGCCAACTTTGTAGTTGATGGCTCGCGCCAACGGCAAAAGTTAGTTACTAACACTGCTAACACCTGTTAACAACCGTTTTTTTGATTTTTTTTGTTATCGCCGCCCCGGCCTCGTACGGCGTTGATTTTTCGACTCATTTCCACTAGCGTAAGCGCCCTGCTGTCATGGGAACACTCCTCATCGCGCTGGCCGCCGGCCTCGGCTTCATCGTCGCCTACCACACCTACGGGCGTTGGCTCGGCAGCAAAATATTCCGGCTCTCCGCCAAAGCCGTCTGCCCCAGCGAACGGCTCAATGACGGTGTCGACTACGTCCCCACCAGCAAATCCGTTGTCTTCGGCCACCACTTTACCTCCATCGCCGGCACCGGCCCCATCGTGGGCCCGGCTATCGCCGTGATGTGGGGCTGGCTGCCTGCTCTGTTGTGGGTAGTTTTTGGGTCTATTTTTATAGGAGCCGTGCACGATTTCGGGGCCATGGTTGTCAGCTTGCGCAACAACGGGCAAACCGTCGGCGATATTGCCGGGCGGGTGCTCAATAAGCGCGTGCGATTGCTTTTCCTGCTTATCCTTTTCATGGCGCTCACCGTGGTTCTGGCCATCTTTGGCCTCGTCATCGCCTCGGTGTTTCGTATTTATCCGGCGGCCATTTTTCCCTGTCTCATCCAGATCCCTATCGCAGTCGCCATCGGTGTGCTACTGCATCGCAAGGGCGTCGGGTTGCTGCTACCTTCATTGATTGCCTTGGCAGTGATGTACCTAACGGTGATTTTCGGCAATGACGGCGGGCTGGGCGCAATGAATGCCGCCATGGCCGAATGGCCATTGATCGCGTGGGTGGCGGTATTGCTGGTGTACTCGTATATCGCCTCGGTGCTTCCGGTGTGGACGCTGCTGCAGCCACGCGATTACATCAACTCACTTCAACTAATCTCCGCGCTGGCGCTCATTGTGCTGGGGCTGGTGGTGGCGGCAGTGTTGGATGGACCCGCACCGGTGGCGGGAGGGGAAGCTCAATCATTGGAGATTGTTGCGCCAATGGTGGATCTTGACCCGACGTTTGCTCCGATGATATTCCCGTTCTTGTTCATCACCATTGCTTGCGGGGCGATCAGTGGATTCCATTGCCTGGTCAGCTCCGGCACCTCGAGCAAGCAGATCAAAAATGAGAAGGATGCGCGGTTTGTCGGCTATGGCTCGATGCTCACCGAGGGGTTTTTGGCGACGCTGGTGATCTTGGCTTGCTGCGCAGGCTTGGGGATGGGGGCGAAGTTGAAGTTCGATGATCCGAACAAACCAGAAAAAGTTGTGATGGCTGATGGTACCACCACAGTCGATGTTTCACGCCAAGCTGGAGGAACATATGGCGTTGCCGTTGGGGAAGGAAACAAGGTCGAGAAACTATCTGCTTCACATGCTGCTCAGGGCATCCATATTTCGGGAACCTCAACTAACACCACAGTCGTTCTCACTGGGAAGACCGCTTGGAACACACGATACCAATCATGGGAAACCTCGAAACGATTGGGAGATAAAGTGGGCGCATTTGTGGAAGGCGCGGCGAATTTTCTCAAGTCACTTGGCCTTGGTCCGGGAGTCGCGGTGGCGTTAATGGGCGTGCTAGTGGCTTCCTTTGCTGCAACCACACTGGACACCGCCTGTCGGCTACAGCGATATGTCATCCAAGAACTGGTCACCACGCTGGGTAGCGGCTCCGTTGACAAGCCGGTGACTGGTGTATGGGCAGCGCTGGCATCAAAGCACGGGGCGACAATTGTAGCGGTGGTCACTGCTGGGGCTATGGCATCGCTGAACGGCACGGCTGCGGATTGGTCAGTTAAAAATGCCGGTACAGGAGGGCTCATTCTTTGGCCACTGTTTGGTGCCACCAACCAATTGCTAGGTGGGTTGGCGTTCATGGTTATAACCTTTTGGATGTGGCGACGAAAGCTGCCGGTTTGGTTCATGGTTGTGCCAATGGTTTTCATGTTAATCCTTCCTGCGTGGGCACTACTGCACCAAGTCTTCGTACAGGCTGTTGGTTTTGAGAACAGTTGGTTGGAGGATGGAAAGTGGCTTCTCATATGTATTGCATTCGCAGCTTTGGTGTTGGAAATCTGGATGATTATTGAAGCCATCAAGGCATGGCCCAAAGCCAAGGGGGTGCTAGAGGAGAATGCTTTGGATCAAATTGATGCGGGAGAATTGAGCGCTGAGACCAAGGCATGAGCGATTCCGCGCTCAACTCATCCGGCTCCATTCTCCAGTCAATTGGTATTTTTGGCGGAACGTTTGATCCGGTTCACAATGGGCACGTGATGGTGGCACGGGTGGCCTTGGAGGAGTTGGGGTTGAACCGTTTGTTGATTGTGCCGGCGGCGCAGTCGCCTTTTAAGCCGGAAGCAGCTCTGGCCCCCGCGGCGGCGCGGGTGGAATTGTTGCGGCTGGCCTTGGCGGATCTGCAGAGGTGCGAGCTGGACCTGCAGGAGGTGGAGCGCGAAGGGGTATCGTACAGCATCGACACCGTCCGTGCGGTGGCGGAGCGCTTCCCGGAGGCCCAGTTGTTTTACCTGATTGGCGCGGATCACGCTGCGACCTTGCCGCAATGGCGAGAGGCGGCGGCGCTTGCGGAACTGGCCACCTTTGTGGTAGTGCCGCGTCCGGGCGAGGCGGTGCCGGTAGTACCGGAACCGTTTCGCGGGCAGGTTTTGGCGGGGCAACCGACGGATATTTCGGCCCGAACACTGCGCGCCAAGCTGGCGGCGGGGGAGCCAATCGAAGATTGGGTCCCGCCGGCAGTTGCGGAAGCGCTGAAAACGATGCATCTTTATTAAACATGGAAGGACTGGAATTGGCTGAGGCCTGCCGCGAGTTGGCGGCCAACAAGAAAGCGGAAGACGTACTGGTGCTCGACGTGCGCGAGGTGTCGGGCATCACCGATTATTTTGTGATTGCCACTGGCAGCAGCGAGCCGCATGTGCGTGCGATCTGGACGGAGATCACCAAGGGCCTCTCGCGCCAGCACCAGGTGAATGCACCGAAGCCGGAGGGCGCGCGGTTCAACAACTGGGTGGTGGTCGATTTGTTTGACGTGATCGTGCACGTCATGAGTCGCGATGTGAGGGAGCGCTACGACCTTGAAGGGCTCTGGAATGATGCCCACGTGGTGGAGCCGGCTCGCGTCGCTGAATAGTTAGCCGACTCGCTCGCCGGCGGTTTCCTTCCATTCCCAAATGAAATGGGCCATCAGCCCGAGCAGCACGACAAGGTTGCCCACCTGCGATACCCCATGCAACGGCCCGAATGCCTTGGCCGCCGCCGCGCTTTCGTCGGTGGTGGCATTCAAGTCAAAGTAACCGGCATATTTCAGCTCGTGCAGTTGATCCAATCGTGGGGTTAAATAAAATGCCCCAATCAATATAAATGCCATCACGCCGGCCAGTAGCAGGGTGCGGCCACGGGGGAAGGGGCCGCCGCGCATACGCCAGCCGATGAGCAGGATGAGTCCGGCCAAAATACCGCAGGCCAGTTGAAAGGCGGTGAATCGGCCAATGAGGAACCGCGCGGCGATGCCGTTTTCCGGCGGCGGCAGGATGCCTTCGAGCGCGGGATCAAAAAACACCGGCCCGGCGAAGAAGGTGAAAAAGAGCGCGCCGCCGAGCCACAGGGCGGCGTTGAGCGCGCCGACCAGCTGCACAATGCGCTTGGGGTCAGTGGACTTCGGTTTCATCAGGTTTCCCGGGTTCAGCGTCTTTATCCTCGATGGATTCCTTGAGCGGGGTGGAATGGTATTGCACGCGGGCGGCCACCAACGCGCCATACAGCAGGATGAGCCAGGTAAAATAAATGGCCAGCATGAAGACCGGTAGGAGCGACAGGCTGCCGCCGTAGATCTTGTCGTACCACCCTTTCTCCACCACCACGTGGGTGATGTAGAGGGCGCTGGCAAGGTGATTGATTTGCCACAGGCTGCCGGCGACGAGTCCTCCCCAGCCGGCCGCGATCCACGGCACAGTGGTGTTGGGGATGAGCTTATAAAGGCAGGTAAAGCCGGCAATGGCAAAGAGCAGCGGCACAGCGGTATTGCCAAAGCGGCCGGTAGAAGCGAGCCATTGGCTGATGCCGCTGAAATGCGCGGCGTTGAGCACCGTGAACACGAGGATGATGGTGACGGGGCCGAAAATCAGCCCGGGCGAAAACTTATACAGCTGCTCGTACCACGGCCGGCTGCGGCGCACGGCCCACAGGTCGTTAAACGTGTCCTCCAGCTGGGTCATCACCAACAGGCCTAGGTAGATGAACACGAGCGCGCTGATCACGCCGGCCATGTCGAATTTCACCTGATCGGCGAGGTTCTCCGAAAAGCCGGTGATGTTTTCGCTGAGGTCTTCGCGGATCTTTTCGATCTGATCGGACTTGTTGGCATCGTCATGCTTGGCGGGCAGCACGCCCATGATGAACTGGTTGACGAATTTCTGGACGGACTGCGATTGCTTTTCCTGTCCGAAGGCCTGGGTGAGCACCATGGCCAGTGCCAACACGGGAATCAGCGCGAGCAGAGAATTAAACGAAAGCGCGGCGGCGCGCATGAAGCAGCGTTCCTCGTCAAACTTGCGATACGCCAGGAGCACGAAGCGCGCCACGCGCATCCACAGCTTGGNCAGCACCACGCGGCTTTCTTTTTCCCGCACTTTNGCGAGGTCTTCCTTGAAAACCTTCCACGGGTTGGGGATGTGATCGAGCGGATTCGCCACGCGGCGGCAAGGTAGCAAAAGAATCTGGAGGGTAGAAGGTTGAAGGNGATGAGTGCCTCCAATCTTGATTTTTCGCGCCTTTTCTGCTCTACTCTCCGGCGGATGGCGCGTAAGGAGGCTCCCCAAAAATCGACTGCCAAAGCGGCCCAGTCGGCGGAATCAAAGGGTGGCGCCAACGAAGTGCTCGGCATTGGCTTGTTTGCCTTGGCGGTGTTGCTGTTGTTGGCGTTGTTCTCGTTTGACAAGGGCGATCTGTCGTTCAACGGCACGGAGATCAATGATCCCCGCCAAAATCTCGTGGGCACTCTGGGCGCGTGGCTGGCGCAGGGCTGTTTCCTCGGGCTGGGCGTGGCGGCGTATTTGCTCCCGCCGTTGATGCTGGTTTTCTCCATTGCATTCTTCATCACCAAACTCGACGGATTGCGTCGGCGCTGGCCGTGGGCGGTGGCGTTGGTGCTGGCCGGAGCGGCCGGGCTCAGCCTGTATCCGAATTTATTTGGCGGCCTGTCCAGCCAGTTAAACACGGTGGACGCCGGCGGATACGTCGGCTACCTGCTGCACGCGGGGATTTTCACACACGTTGGCACGGCCGGAGCCACGGTCCTGTTGCTGGCCATTTACATGGTGAGCCTCTTGTACCTTACTAATTTTCAGCTTAAGGATTGGGCCAAGGAGGCTTGGCAAAAATGGAAATTGCGCCGGATCGACAAATCCAAGCCGCTGGCCAACGAGGAAATTGAGCTGACCCAGCGCGAAGAGGAATTGGCCGCTAAGGTGGAGGAACTGGAGCGCAGGTTAGACGAGGCCAGTGAACAGCCCGCACCGGCCGGGGGCCTAGCCGAGCCGCCGTCAATGGCCGAGGAGCCTATCGAGGATCCACGCATTATCGATTTGTCCCAACCCGGCTCGCGTCCCGCCGGGGCGGAGTCGGCGGCTGAGCAGGATGAAGGCACGCATGCCCGCCGGCGGCTCGCGGCCATTGTGTTTACGGACATCGCCGGCTACAGCCGTTTGGCCAATCAGGATGAAAAGGCCGCGCTCAAGCTCATCAAGAAACAGCGCCGGTTGCTCAAGCCGTTGGTGAAACAGTTTGAAGGCGAATGGCTCAAGGAAATCGGCGACGGCCTGCTGCTTAGTTTTGAAAGCTCCCTCAGCGCCGTGGAGTGCGCGCTGGCTATTCAGGAGAAGGTGCGCGACGTGGAACACCTCGACCTGCGCATCGGCATTCATCAGGGCGACATCGTCCGCGAAGGCAACGACGTGCTCGGTGACGGCGTGAACATCGCCTCGCGCATCGAACCTTACGCGCCGATCGGCGGCGTGGCAGTATCCGAAAAAATTCAGCAGGACCTCGCGAGCCAACCCCAGTATGAGGTGAAACTGCTGGGTGAATTTTCCCTCGAAGGCGTGGAGCAGGAAGCCGAGATTTACACCGTGGCCCTTGCCGAGGTGGAAGATCACGATGAAACCAAGCTGATGGAGGAAGAGCCGGAAACCGTGCCGCCGGACGCCCTCGAGGACGAGGAACCGATCCTTGCCAGGGAAGAGGACGCTCCCGACCACGGGCCCGCCACGGCGGAAGAGATTTTAGGCGAGAAAGACGAGACGGAGCCGACCGTTCACATTGCGCCCACCACCAGCAGCACCGGCCCGGACGAGCCACCCAAGCGCAAGCGGCCCAAGCCCAGCGCCGTGGCCCGCGTGCCGATTATTGAGAATTATTCGTTGCCGCCGGTCAATTACCTGCAAGCACCCGAGTACAATGCCGTGGCGGTAGATTCCACCGAGGAACTCAAGTCGCAAGCCATCACCATCCAGCGCACGCTCAATCAGTTTGGCGTGGAAGTGGCTCTGGGCGACATTACGAAGGGCCCCACCATCACGCGCTTTGAGCTGCACCCGGCTGCCGGCGTGAAGATGGAGCGCATCACCGCCTACGCCAACAACATCACCGCCGCGCTGGAAGCCGAGCGCATCAGCATCCTCGCCCCGGTCCCCGGCAAAAGCACCGTGGGCGTGGAAGTGCCCAACCGTGTAAAGACCAAGGTGATCATGCGCGACCTGCTCGAGAGCGACGAGTGGAAGGGCAGCAAGGCCAAGATTCCCGTGGCGCTGGGCAAGGATGTTTACGGTGCGCCGATCATCGCCGATCTCGCGGAGATGCCGCACCTGCTCATCGCCGGCGCCACCGGCTCGGGCAAGAGCGTGTGCATGAATAGCATCATCGGTTCGTTGTTGTACAAATTTTCGCCAGACGAACTGCGTCTGGTGATGATCGATCCCAAGGTGGTGGAGCTGCAAATGTACAACAAGCTGCCGCACCTCGTGGTGCCGGTGGTGACCGATCCCAAGAAGGTGATCCTCGCTCTGCGTTGGGTGGTTTCCGAGATGGAAAAGCGCTACAAGATTTTCGCGAAGGAAAACGTGAAAAACATTCACGCCTTCAACAAGCGGTCGCGCAAGCCCAAGGCCGAGCCGGAGCCTGAGCTGCCGCTCTTTGCTGGAGGTGACGGCAGCCAGGACGGGTTTGCCGTGGAGATCGATGAGGAGATTGTGGTGCCGCGTGAAGAGGAGCTGGAGATCCCCGACAAGCTCAGCTACATCGTGGTGGTGATCGACGAGCTGGCCGACCTCATGCTCACCGCCCCCGCCGAGGTGGAGAACGCCATCGCCCGTATTACGCAGATGGCCCGCGCGGCCGGCATCCACTGCATCGTGGCCACCCAGCGCCCGAGCGTGAAGGTCATCACCGGCGTCATCAAAGCCAACATCCCGAGCCGCATTGCTTTCCAGGTGGCGTCGAAAATTGACAGTCGTGTGATCCTTGACGAAATGGGTGCGGAGAAACTTTTGGGCAAGGGCGACATGCTTTATCAACCGCCCGGCGCGCCCAAGCCCATCCGCGCGCAAGGCCCGTTGGTGGAGGATAGCGAGATTCAGCAGATCGTCGATTTCATCGCCGAGCAGGGCAAGCCCAGCTACGAGATGGAGATTCACGAGCAGCTTTCCAAACCCGCCGGTGCCGGTCCCATGGAAGGCGGCTGCGGCGAGGATGAGGAACTCATCCAGCAGTGCATTGAGGTGATCCGCAGCGAGCAAAAGGCCAGCGTCAGCAAATTGCAACGCCGCCTCCGCCTCGGCTACAACCGAGCCGCGCGCCTGATGGACGAGCTGGAAGACCGCGGGATTGTCGGCCCCGCCATGGGCAACGAGCCCCGCGAGATTCTCATCGATCTCGACGGCACCGGTGCCGACGGTCGCGGGCAGGGTGTCGCGGAAATGGTTTGAATAAAACCCACGGCGCAAAAACGCGGCGTGCACTAAATTCTTTTCCCTGCTTCGGCCACCGCTTACCATCCCACCAATGGCCGAAATTCCGAACATCCAGCGCACGTACAAGGTTTGGGCGGCGGATGATGTGGTTTACGGGCCGATCGATTTCCCGTTGCTCTCCCAATGGGTGCGAGAGGCGCGGGTAACGCGCGAGAACTGGGTTTTTACCGAGCAAACCGAAAACTGGAGCCGCGCGGCGGATTTGCCGGAGCTGGGCCTGCATTTTCAGGAGGCCAACTCCATGCTGCAGCCGGGCACAATCAACTCCGCGCTCATCCCCGGCGTGCCGGTGGGCACCCTGCAGGGGGTGGGGATTTTCAAGAGCATGACCGACCAGCAACGCGGGCGGTTTGCCCAATGCATGGAGGTGTTGCAATTCAAGAAATTCGATGAACTGGTGCGCGAAGGCGATGCGGGTGGGTCGATGTTCATCATCCTCGAGGGCAACGTGCGCGTGCGGAAAATGATCAGCGGCAAGGAAAACGTCATCACCGTGCTCAATGCCGGCGAGGTCTTTGGCGAAATGTCGCTATTCGATCAGGGCAAACGTTCGGCGGATATCGTGGCCAACAGCAATGGCGTGCTGCTGCGGCTTAGTTCGGAGGTGTTTAACCGCATGATGGACAAGCAGCCGGAAGTGGCCGCACCGTTTTTGCTGGCGATCGCTCGCAAAATGTCCGCCCGCATTCGCGCGGACAACGAGCGCCACAAGAAGGACACCATCATCATGCGCTCGCGGTCCTGACCGCGGCGCTACACTTCCAACACGTCGCCATCCATCAGGAAGGTGTGCGGCAAATCACCGAGCGCCTTGGCGGCGGTGGCTTTCAATTCATCCAGCTTTTCACGGTAGGGCCGGGATAGATGCGTGAAGGCTACGTGGCCAATCGGTCGATCGGCGAGGTAGGCGAACAGTTCATNCGGTTCCACGTGAGCCAGCTCGCACACGAGCAGGTCCACGGGCTTTTCCAGCAGCGGATCGAGATCGGTCAGGGCGCCGATATCCGCGCTGTGCGCCACGCGCGCNTCGTCNGTTTCCAGCAGAAAACTGAACGCCTCAAACGCCGCNGGATATNTTTCAGCAAACGNCTCNCGCAATTGATCCAGNTGCGTGGTGGCAAAGGGGGTGACGCGAATGTTGCCNACGTTGAAGGGCGTCTTGGCGGCCAGCGGCGTATANGCCAGTTCGCAGGCGAGGAGCTCCTCAAAAATATACGCGGCATTCAGCATGTTNCGCACCGGCTCGAGGCCCTCGGCNGGCAGGTGAATGGGCAGGGGGCGCGTGCGTTTGTCCAGCCANAGGCCCTGCATGAGCATGAAAAAACCGCCTACATGATCGCAGTGCAGATGGCTGAGAATGATGGCGTCNAGCTCGTCGGGCGCCACACCGGCGGCGCGCAGACGGCGGCTGACCGGTTCGCCGCAGTCCATGAGCACCGTGTTTTCGCCCAGCCGAAAGAGAAAAGCCGAGTGGCCGCGGCGATCGCCCGCCCAGCCGTCGCCCGTGCCCAGCGCGTGGAGGGNGGNCTTNCTCATNCGCGGTGGAGGNTACTTGTATGGCGGATTTTTGTAAACATCCATCCCCGTNCTGTTCACACGGGAGGCGGAATAAGTTTTGATGGGCAGCGGAGAGGCGCATCGTATGTTNGGGCCATGGCAACCGTCGGCGATCAACTGCGCCAAGCCCGGGAATTGCGCGGCCTGTCCGTACCCGAGGTGGTGGAGCAGACGAAGATGAAGACCGATCAGGTACTCGCGCTGGAANCGGGTGACTGGTCCGTCTTTGCCGCGCCAGTGTATACCAAGGGATTTGTGCGCAATTACGCGTCACTCCTGCGCATGAATGTGGACATCCTGCTCGAGGAGTTGGACGCCGAGATGGGACGCGCCCGCGAAGATGGCGACGGNGCCACCGGCAACGCGCCACTGCGTTCGGGGTTGATTGACGGGTTGATGCTGCATTTCTCCGGCGTGAAATGGCGCGCGGTGCTGCCGGTGTTTTTGTTGGTTGCNGTGGCTNCCGGCGGTTACTTCGGCATCNACTGGTANCGCNACGCGTCCAAGGCNGATCCNCTCNAGGANCTCGGCAGCGGCCTGAATNCGGAGGAGACGATTACCGGGAACGATCGCCTGCCGTTTGAGGCNCCGGCCGAAACGCGCGGCAACTAACTTGAGTTTGCCCACGCCTTTGCGTACCCTGCCCNGCTCGTGGCCGGAACACCCCAACGCAACGACGCCCCGCCGCGCGTGGGCGTCATCTCCCTCGGATGCGCCAAAAATCTGGTGGACGCCGAGGTGATGCTGGGCTCGTTGATGGCTGACGGCCTCGAGATCACCAACGAACCGGCTGAGGCGGACGCCCTCATCGTCAACACCTGTTCCTTCATTGAGTCTGCCCAGGAGGAAAGTGTGGATACCATTCTTGAGTCCGCCGAGCTGCGTCAGGCGCATCGGCCCGGGCAGGCACTCATCGTCAGCGGCTGTTTGCCGCAACGTTTNCGCGAGGAACTGCCCAAGCTCATTCCGGAGGTGGACGCTTTCATGGGCGTCGATCAAGTCGCCGAGGTGCCGCGNATCGTGCGCGAAGCCATTACCCGGCGCGCCGAAAACCCGCTGGTAAAAATAACCGCCAAAGCGCGCANCAAAAAGAAGGCGGATCCGGTTTCGGAAATCAACCACCGACCGCTATACGTGCCGGATGTNGACACCCCGCGCTTTCGCCTTACACCNCGCCACACCGCGTATGTCAAGATTGCTGAGGGCTGTAATCATCCGTGCAGTTTTTGCATTATCCCGCGCATGCGCGGCAGCCATCGCANCCGGCCGCAGCCGGACGTGGTGGCCGAGGCGCGCCAGCTGCTCAAGCAGGGCGTGAAGGAGCTGAATCTCATATCGCAGGATTCCACCTATTACGGCATGGATCTCCGGCCCAACGCCAGCCGTGCGATTGCCTCGCCGGAGCGCTTTGCCGCCGCCAATGCGGACCTGCCCACCGGCGCCGCCAGCCTCTGTACCCTGCTCCGTGAGTTGAATGATTTGCCCGGTGATTTTTGGATCCGCCTGCTCTATACGCATCCGGCCCATTGGACTGATGACCTCATCGCCACCATCGCCGAATGCCCTAAGGTGGCGCGCTATGTGGATATGCCGTTGCAGCACATTCATGATGTTATGCTCGAGCGCATGCGGCGCGAAACCGACGGCGCTTATATTCGCGATCTCATTGGCCGCATCCGCGAAGGCATTCCCGGTATTGCCCTGCGCACNACTTTTATTGTNGGTTTCCCNGGTGAAACCGAAAAGCGCTTTGAGGCGCTTCTTGATTTCATTCGCGAAACCCGCTTTGAACGGCTTGGGGTGTTTCCCTATTCGCGAGAGGACGGCACTCGAGCCGGTGGCATGCGTGGCCAGGTTCCCGAGGCCGAGCGGCAGGCTCGTTGCGAGGCCGCCATGGCCGTGCAGCGCGAAATCTCCAGCGAGCATGCCGCCGCGTTGGTGGGCAAAAAAATCAGTGTCCTCGCCGAGGAGGCTGTGGAGGATGCGGAAACGCAAAATGCCGATATTCGCTCATGGGAACATGGCCATTCCCGAAACGGCACCGAGGACNCGGCAACCTTNGAAGGCCCCTGCACGCTTGCCCGTGGTGAAGCTGATGCGCCGGACATCGACGGCCGCGTGTATGTTCAGGGCGAGCTGCCCCTCGGTGATTTCTCGTGGGTTCGCATCACCGGCCACACCGACTACGACCTGCACGCCGAGCAAATCCGGTGATTGAACAGTGAATCTCCCCAACAAACTCACTACCTCGCGGTTTTTCATCACCATCGCCTTTGTGATCGTGGTGCTGTGGGATCGCCTGCCGTACCATACCTCGTGGGCGGCGCTGCTGTTTTTCATCGGCGGCCTCACGGATATNGCGGANGGCATCATNGCCCGGCGCCGAAATTTNCAGACGGATTTCGGCGCGCTCATGGATCCGCTCGCCGACAAGGTGCTNGTGTGTGCCGGCTTCATTTTATTGGTGGGCATGCAAATCCCCGAGGCGNACGCCGACATGATTCTCGGCAAATACAAACTGCCTGAAGCCGTTGGCGCGCCCGGCATGTCGGGGTTTTCGCTGATGCCCGCGTGGATGGTGATCGTCATTGTTGCGCGCGAGTTGGCCATCACCGGCCTGCGCCTGCTGGCCGCCAACAAGCAGGTTGTGCTGCCGGCCGAGAAAATCGGCAAACGCAAAACCAATCTGCAGTTCGCCGCCGTGATCGCTATGCTCATCCTCATCAGCTACCCCGAGTGGGGCCCNGGTTGGATCCAATTTTTCGGTTGGGAAATTGCCGGTTGGCCATGGAGTATTTGGTTCACCTTCCTTGTGACCTGGGGCGCGGTGGGGCTTACGGCGGTGTCCGGCGTCCATTACCTGTGGCGCAACCGCGACCTGTACATGAAGGACATGTGATGGATCGNGCAACCCTTTGGCTGGCGCAAGGCTGCGGGCTCGGCCTNATCCCCAAGGCGCCNGGCACGGCAGGCACGCTCGGCGGTTTTCCGCTCATCGCCCTGCTGTTGTGGCCCNGCAATTTTTGGGCTTACCTCGCAGGCTGTATCGTGATCATTCCGCTCAGTGTTCGCATCTGCGAACGGGCTGANCAATTGCTCGATGAAAAAGACCCGCCCTCCGTCGTGCTCGATGAAATCGTCGCCCTGCCNCTGTGCTTCCTGGGCATCTTTGCCATCATGGAATTCGCCGGTCCCAGTCAGCCCACCCTNGCCGCTGTGCAATCANTTCCGNTTTGGTGGGCTTGGGCCCTGTCCGGTTTTGCTCTCTTCCGNCTGTTCGATATTTGGAAGCCCGGACCCATCAACTCCATCCAAGCCCTTCCGAACGGCTGGGGTGTGGTGATGGACGACATCCTCGCCGGCGCACTGGCCGGTGTTNTGANGGGTGTTGCTTANTATATTTAAGCTAACCCTCGGTTCATAAAAAAGAGGCAAGGTGAACCTTGCCTCTTCCAAATAGTTAGCCCGTGGCCTACTTCATTTTGTCGAAGTTTTGCTGGAGGATTTGCCAGTCCTCTAGGTCACCGGTTTTTTCGCGGAACTTGGCGTTGATTTGCTGTTCCTTTTCCTGTTTCGAGGGGCGGTCGGCCTGGTAGTAGATGCCGAAGTAACCGGGGAATGGTTCGTCGGCCAGTTTGTAGGCGGCCATCTCGTCGGTGGGATCGTGATCCTCAGGAATCTCGAGAAACTCGCCGCCCTTGCGCGGGTTGCTGGCATCAAATGCACCAGCGTAAAACTCGGTGCATTCGCTGAGGCACTCTATGAAGCCAAAGCCCTTGTGATCCATAGCGGCTTCCATCATAGCCAACAGGTGTTTGGGATTGGTGTGGGTGGTGCGNGCAACAAAGGTGGCACCGGCCCCGATGGTTTGCTTGATGGGATTGATGGGCGTATCTACGGCACCCCACATGTCGGTCTTGCTTTTGAAGCCGACCGGTGAGGTGGGCGAGGTCTGCTTTTTCGTCAGCCCGTACACGTTGTTGTCCATCACCACATAAGTGAGGTTTACGTTTTTGCGGGCGCAATGGTTGAAGTGGTTGCCGCCGATAGAGAAGGCATCACCGTCGCCGCCAAAGACAAACACGTCCAGATCCTGCCGGGCCAGCGCAATTCCGGTGGCAAATGGCAGCGCGCGGCCGTGGATGTAGTGCGCGCCGTGGGCTTGCACAAAGTAAGGGAACCGGCTGCTGCAGCCAATGCCGGCTACCGTGGCAAATTGCTCGTGGTTCAGCCCGCGGTTTTGGATGAGCTTGAAGTACAGGGCGAGGACGGAGAAGTCACCGCAGCCTGGGCACCACGTGGGGTGGTCGGCAGCCAGTTGCTTCTTGGTCAGCGGTTTGCGTTCGATTTCGGCAATGTCGCTCATGATCTTAAATTATTTGGATTCCAATTCGGTCATCTTTTCGGTTACTCGGGCAAGTACATCTTTCACGCGCCAAGTTAGGCCGTCGGTCTTGTTGATACCCAAGATCTTTGGGTCACAATACTTTGCGCGGAGCAGCGCACACAATTGGCCGAATCCGTACAGGCCTTCATCGTTGTTTTCCACCACGAACACATGGTTAAACCCGTCGAAAATGTTCTCCAATCCATCAGGCAGCGGGTTGATGTGGCGGATGGTCAGGGCGGACACACTGTCGCCCGCTTTGCGCGCGCGCTCGGTGGCTTCGCGTAAGCTCCCCTGCGTGCTGCCCCAGCCGACCAGCAGCACGTTGCCTTCCTCCGGTCCGTAAACCTCTGGTGCGGGAAGTGCCCGGCCGAGCGCCTGCAGCTTGCTCCGGCGCTTGGCGGTCATGTCCAAATGCATCTTGGGTGAACCGCTGGGATGACCCATCTCGTTGTGCTCCAGGCCGGTCACCACGGGGTATTTGCCGCTCTTGATGTAGGTGCCTGGAGGCGCGTGCTGCGTGATGCCGTCCTTGGCGGAAAGGTCGTAGGGCTTGTGATCCTCGCGCGGAGACAAGTCCGGCGAAATATCCTGGCACACGTTCTTGAGGTCCGGCATGCCGAAGGCCTCGATGCGCGTGGCAATGGCCTGATCGGTNAGGATGATNACCGGCGTGCTGTATTGGCGCGCGATGTTGACCGCCTCAATGGCCGTGTAAAAACAATCCTCCACACTGGCCGGCGCGATCACCACGCGGGGCGAATCGCCGTGGCCCCCGTAGCAGGCAATGTTCAGGTCGCTTTGCTCTACGTTAGTAGGCATGCCCGTCGAGGGGCCGCCGCGTTGTACGTTGACAATGATCAGTGGAATCTCCGCCATTACGGCCCAGCCAATGGCTTCGCCCTTGAGGGCAATGCCGGGCCCGGAGGAGCCGGTCACCGCACAGCGGCCACCCCAACTGGCGCCGATGGCCATGGAGACCGCGGCTATTTCATCCTCCGCCTGCACAAACACGCCGTCGTATTTCGGCAGCTCGCGACGGAGCAGTTCCATGATGTCCGACCACGGCGTGATCGGGTAGCCGGCACCGAAACGCACGCCGGCGGCGAGGATGCCGTAGCCGAGGGCCTCGTTGCCGTTGCACACCACTTGCTCGGAGTCGCGTGCGGTGGATTCTTCAAATTCGTAAATTTCCGCCAAAGTGGTGAGCGGATAACCATACCCCGCATGAAATGCCGTGAGGGCGGTGGTAGTGATGCTGCTGGGCTTGCCCTTGAATCGACCGGTGATAAGTTTCTCAAGCTTGGCCGCGTCCAAATCGAACATGCGCGATACTAGGCCGAGGGCAAAAATGTTTTTGCCCTTATCTTTGGCTGTGCCGCCGATGGCCTCCACGGTCAACTCCGAGATGGGGCACCCGATGTGGCGGTACTTTTTCTCCATCTCCGGATCCGGCTCCACGTGCGCGGAATCATACAGCACCACGCCGCCGTCCTTGAGGAAATCAATGTGGTTTTCATAGCTGTGCTGGTAAAAGGCCAGCAACACATCCGCCTCGTCACCCGAGGAAAGTACTTCGCCCGAGCCAATGCGCACCTGAAAGATCGATGGTCCGCCGGAGATGGTCGACGGGATCGTCATGAAGGTCATCACCTCCTGCTCGCTGCGCCCGGCCAGGCGCGCAAGGAAGCCGCCGATGGACTGGATACCATCTTGGGAATTGCCGGCAATGCGAATGACCGCCTCGGAAACTTTCGAGACTTTCGGACTGTCACTAACGGCCCCCGAGGCCGTGGAACTATCGCTCATTGATTGGAAACAGTAAAATTGCCCGCCACTACCACACCATGCCAATTGCGCGGCGAACCTCTCCTCGCGCAGAGAAGATGAGCAAAGCTAACACTAAAAAGCGACCTGTCAAACGATATTCACAGGCAAAATACCATTTTGATGCNATTTTTNTCCACNCCCAAAAAACCGATGNGANCAACCCCATCAGCCGCGTTTTGTGTGNNCGCAATTCACATTAGGNNCACTAATTGAAAATCAGTTTTTGGCGAGCTGATTGAGGGCGTGTTGGAGGCCTTCAAGCANGCCTTCGCCGCATTNGGTGGTGGCAATGTAGCCGCCTTCGGCGCGTACTTGGGCGGTCACTTCGGGCATGGCATTGGCGGGAGCANCCAGCCAATGGGCGAGGTCGGCNCGCAGCATGGAGAGGTCATTCCAATGATCGCCGGCGGCCAGTATGCTTTGTGGGGCAATCGATAATTGCCGCGCCACCTCGGCCATGGNGCTGCCTTTGGTGTAGGCGGTGTGCGAGAGGCGGCCGTAAATGTCGTTGCGGACCAGTGCAATATTCGGCAGATCGGCCAGGAGNGCGTCCACCACAGNCTGGATGGCGTCGGCCTCGTCATTGTCNCGGGCGATGAAGCAGAATGGNGACCACGGGTCNNCGTATAAGTGCGCGTCATGATCGAGTCGCAATTGCTCAAAGAGCGGCGGCAAANGGTCGGCAATGGTCTCGAAAACAGCCGCCTGCGCCGCGGCGCATTGCTCGTTCCACTCNGTNAANGGCTCGTAATCATCGCCCACGCGTTGGTGNATCTCCCGCTCGACCACCACCAAGTAATCCGGNTGCACACTCAACTGCACGCGCCNGAGGCCTTCGAGGAGGTCATCCAACTCGCGGCCGGTATTAATCATCCACCGAGCGCCGGCGGCTTGCTGTTCGGCCAGNGCGTCCTGCAAGGCCACGGGCACNGGCGGCACGGTGTAATCCGAGTGCAGGGTGCCGTCNAAATCNGTGCAGATNAGCTGAATGGGTGGCGTGAGCGGGGGCATGTTGGCCTTGCGCGCGCCAGTGAATCGACCNCACAATGCGGTGTCAAAACATTNCCGCCGATGGCCGANGAATTGCAAACTGTTTACGACGACGCCGTGTACGCCTACACCACCGGCGATTACACCGGCGCGGCGGAGGGCTTTGCTGCGGTGCTGGCGGCGGATCCGCAGCACTTTGAGGCGCAGCTGTCACTGGGCATGGCTTATTATCGGCAGGAGGATTTCGCGCGCGCCATTGAGGAGGGTAAAAAGGCTGAGGCGATGAACCCAAATGAACAGCGCGTTCACACGAATTTATCGCTGGCCTACATGCGGGCGGGTGACAAGGAGACCGCCGAGCATCACGGCCTGCAGGCGAAGATCGCCGGCTGGAAGGCGGATCCCAATGCGGAGGTGGCCGGTGGCGATGATGATTTGCAAATGGCTGCGCCCAAGGCGGAGCCGATGAAACTGCCCACGAAATTTCCCGACATGCCGTGGAAGAAAAAGAAGGATTAACATGAAGAGCGCATACGAACTGGCCATGGAGCGGCTGGAAAAAGAGTCACCGGAAGTGAAAGTGACCGAGGAACAAAAGGCCGAGTTGGCGGAGTTGGACAACCTGTACCAATCCAAGCTCGCCGAACGCGAGGTGTTCCTCGGCGGCAAGATCGCCGAGGCCGAGGCTGCCGGGGATTTCGAGGCCCTCGAGCAACTGCAAAAGCAGCTCGCTTCCGACCGCAAAACCCTTGAGGCAGAGCTGGAAGAAAAGAAAGAGGCCGTGCGGGGAAAATAAAGAATTAGTCCGGGCACACCGGCAGCCGGATCTCCATCAATAATACTTGGCGTCAAGGCGTCTTGGCGGTTCAATAATGATCCATGCCGGATGAGCCGACAGCAGAAGCAAGCTTGGGACAGCGGTTACTTTCCTTTGGGGCGTTTTGGTTGTCGGCGCTGATTTTGGTGGGAGGTGGTCTGGCGGTTTATTATCGGTCCAAGGTGGGCGATGAACTGAAAGAATTTCCGGAATGGCTGCGCGCGTTGGTGATGACCGACAGTGTGGGACAGTTTTTCGTGGGAGTGTTGGCGGTGATTTTTGTGACGACACTTTGGTCGTTTGTTTTCCGAACGAAAAGATCTGAGTAGCCAAGACTCGCCGTTGCGTGCCGGTGGCTATTGTTCCCCCAATGCAAAGTAGTGCAAGGCAGTCAGGATGATGGAGTGCTTGATTGCGCCGTCTTTCACGAGCCCGGGCAAATCGGCGGCGGGGATGAGGCGGGTGAGGAGGTCTTCGCCGGCATCCCATTGCACGTCGTGGGTGCGTTGGCAGTTTTCGACGAGCACGGTGTGCACGCGGTTGTTCATAATGGCGGGGTTGGCGAAGCATTCGCCGATGAGGCGGGCGCCGTCCCCGGTGTAGCCGGTTTCCTCGCGCAGCTCGCGCAGTGCGGTGGCGACGGGATCGGTTTCGTCGGGGTCCATCATGCCGCCAGGAATTTCCAGCTCCACCGTCTCGCTGCCCTGCCGGTATTGTTCGACAAACACCACTTCGCGCTCGGGCGTGAGGGCAATGATGTTCACCCAGTCGGGGCACTCGAGCACCACCATTTCGTGCTCGGTGCCGGTACGCGGGTTGGTGGTGCGGTCTTCGCGGATTTTAAAGATACGATGATCGCTCACGATGCGGCTGGCGCTCTTTTTCCATTTGCGAATTTCGTCGCTCATGATTTCGTACGTTCGTCGTGGGCGGTTTTCATGAGCTGCAGCAAATGCCGCAGTGCATCTTCGTAGGGTCGGCCGTCCTGTTCGGCGAGTTGATGTGCGCGTTTATCGAGTTGAGCAGCCATGGCGGGGGCCTGTGCGGCAGGGACACCGAGCTGTTGCAGGGCGTTGGCAAGGGCAGCTTGTTCGGTCTCGGTCATTCCACGCCGGCATCGGCGCGCGACACAATAGTGATGGAGAGCACGCCTTGACGGTCTTCGGGCCGGCTGCCTTCGCGGCCGCCGCAGGGCACGTCGCCGAGAGTCTCAAGGACATCCTCGCCCTTGATAAGTTGGCCGAAGCAGGTGTACTGGCCGTCGAGTGGTTTGCAGTCCGCCAGACAAATGAAAAACTGGCTACCGGCGCTGTTAGGGTTACTCGAGCGAGCCATCGATAGGACGCCTTTGACATGTGGGCGTTCGCTGAACTCGGCATCAATCTTGTAGCCGGGGTCGCCGGTGCCCCAAGCGTGCTCCTCATCGGGGTCCTTGGTGAGCGGGTCGCCGCCCTGGATCATGAAACCCTTGATGATACGATGGAAACAGGTCCCGTCGTAAAAGGATTCATTGGCGAGTTTCTTAAAATTCTCCACGTGACCGGGTGCAGTCTCAGGCCAGAATTCAATCACCATCTCGCCGTGATTGGTGGAGATTACGGCCACTTCGTCATTGGAATCACTCATCCGCGGCAACCTCGCGCGTGGCGAAAGGTTTGTCACGCCAAAAGAAAAGGCTCGCCATGGCCGGGCAATCTGCTTGGCTAGGGGCCCTATGCGAAACACCCTTTTTGCTCTCGCCGTGTGCACTG
>PBFV01000054.1 GCA_002718935.1 Verrucomicrobiales bacterium | reverse complement strand
CTGCCGCCCCGCAAGTTGAACGGTTCCTTTTATGACGGAGCAGCTCCGGCTAAGGACTTCTCCAAACCCGTCGGGCAATGGAATGAACTGGTCCTTCGTTGCAAGGGCCCGATCATTACCTGTCATATCAACGGAGGACAGTGCTTCAGCGTGAACGTAGATAAATGGGATACTCCGGGCAAGAATCCAGATGGTTCCGCTAATAAGTTCAAGAGCGCCTTGAAAGATCTTCCGCGAAAAGGACGCATAGGATTCCAAAACCATGGACAAGTGGTTTGGTTCAAGGACATTAAGGTGCGTCCCTTGCGCTGAATCAGCATTTGCCGAAGTGCCATTCCTATGCGGATGCCTTTGAGCAAAAACTAATAACCCGGGGGCATCACCTATTGAGACTGGCCAGCGAAACTATATTTCCTACTCCACCCACGAACCGATTTACCTAAATTATTTGGCAGGCACACGGTAGCGATATATGGGGGTTTGGTGAATATCATCGAGGGTGATGACTTCTTCGGGCTCCCATCCGGCCAATCGAAATGTATTCGAAACGATAAGTGTATTAGGTTTCAATTCTTCTTCGAATTTAGCCCTTAAAGATTCCATGCCCTCAGGGAACAGATAGCACACGATTACTTCAGCCCCATCGAGTGAGGTCGTCTGGAAGTTGCCTCGCTGAATATCTAGATTGGAATGCCTCGAGAGCAACGCCCTGACTCGGGAGAAAGCCCAAGGTATTAGGGAGAGTTCAATGCCGCGAATGGTGGCTAAAGGAAAGGATCGGGCCAGAGGAAAAACTATGCTTCCCCAACCAGAGCCAAGGTCAATAATGAGGCCATGGGTGTTTTCCGGAATGGCAGAAATGATCGCCTTTTGTGCTTTTTGAGAACTTGGCATCGGGGAGATGCCCACTCGAAAACTGGTCCAGACGATCGATATTAATACGGCGACAGCAAGGCCAACCGCAATGGCGTCGAAAGGAAACATGGCGATACTGCGGCCCTGCGGGCCAACGCTACTTCCCAGAGCCCGAATCTTTCTGGTTTTCTATCAGGCCATACATGGCACCGGCAAAGGCATCTCCCAACCGGACGAAGAACTTACCGCTGCCCAAGTAATGGTAAGGACGGTCGCTCCCGACAATACACCATTGGGCAAAATGCTTGGCCCAGCCGCTATCGTAAACCTTCCGCGCTTCCAAATCATAAACCTTATAACTCTCCACTGAAACAACGTTGCCTTTGAATTCCGGGGCTGCGGCCGCTTTGCGTTGAGCCACGGAAACCGCGTTCTTGTCGACGCCCTCCTTGGTCATGTTCGTTCCCAGCACTCCAATCACAAATGGCATGTTGGGCGTCTTATATTCCTTGCGGATGTCCTTCACAAAATGAACCATGTTGTCCCGGTAGTTATTGCGGAATTCATCGGAAAATTGATCGTTGAATCCTTGAAACCAGACAAAGCCCGCCATTTCATGGCCAACCTTGGCATCATATTTTGGGTGATGTTTTTTCAGGTCCTTCAACACATTGTGAACAGCCTCATTCATCATTCTCCAGTTGAGGCTCGCATTCTTACTAATATCTGCCGCGTTCTTTGCGGCCTTTTCCTTTTCATTAGGCGTATAAGGCCCTGCCGATGGGGGGCGGAAATTATAATTCAAGGACTTGCCTCCCCAGGAGGTTTTGATGATCAAGATTGGCGCATCCATTTTTTGCGCCATCGATAAGCCAAAGCTTAATTCCGGACCAATCTTGTCACGGCTTCCACCATAGCCAATCGTCAGTGGCCCTGCCCCTTTGTTGCCATCTGCAATCGAAGCTATGTAAACTTGATGAGAAACGACGTACGCTGAAAGGATCTTCTTTTTGAAAGCCTCATACTCCTCCTTAAGCTTCTTCACCCGTGCTTCCAGTGCTTTTTTCTCCGGCCCTTCACTCATCGCCTTGATTTTCTCATTTGAAATACCGCCGGTGAGTTGATCGATCTTTTTGGCTCGGGCCAGTTGTTCATTCAGTGCATCTTTGGTAATACCGTTTCCATTCTTGAAAACCATTTGAAGAAGCCTCTTGTCGTTCGCATCCTCCGATTGATACAAGGTTGCAATGGTATGAGGGTTAGCATGACCAACCATATTGGATTGGCCGGCTAAAATGAAGATCTGCAGTTTCTTCTTGGCCTGCTCCGCAGAATGGCCGGGCAACGTCATTAAAACAAACAGGAGAGCAATGGCCGCTCTGCCAAATATCAAATTTTTCATCATTAGATCCTTTTAGATTCACACTACGCATTGCCAGCAACTTGGCTGCGCTGCGGGGCGTTGATCGGATGTTGCCTTGAGCAGCCGTCTCATTCAAGAGTACTTTGAACCATGACTATGAACTTCTCTGAGTCTGATTCGTAAGGTAGGATTCTTTCAGCAATGAAAACCTTGATTCTAATTTTCATTGGTTTGCTGGGTGGGGGTACTTCAGCGGCGGAAAAGATTCCGTTGGAGAAACAGGCTCCCAAAAAAGGCAAATCGTTTACTCTAGCGGTTTTGCCTGACACCCAATTCTACTGCGATACGCGGCTTAAACTTTCTAAAAAGTGGGGCAACGGAGACTTGCGCCGTTATTTTTTCGCGCAAACCCGCTGGGTTCGTGACAACCAGAAGCGACTCAATATCGCTTTTCTCGTCCACGAAGGAGATCTGGTGCAGGCGGATGCCCCGGAGGAATGGGCCATCGCAAAGGAAGCAATGTCTGTCTTGGACGGGAAGGTTCCCTATAGCATGTGCCTGGGAAACCATGACATGGGTTTTGAGAAGGCAGATAACAAATATGGCGGTAACATCGGCGTTAACCGGACCACGCATTTCAACACCTACTTTCCTCGCGAGAAATTCGCAAAGCGGCAAGAATTTGGCGGCACCTTTGATCCGGAGCGCCATGACAATTCCTGGTATCACTTCGAGGCAGCAGGTATGAAATTCCTGATTGTTTCCCTCGAATGCAAACCGCGCGACGAGGTGTTGGAATGGTCGAATCAGGTGGTCTCTAAGCACCCTGACCACCGTGTCATTGTCCTGACGCACGCCTATCTGAACCCGAAAAAATCAAGAAATACCTCGGGTGGAGTGAAGGCCAAAGGCAACACCGGTGAGCAGACGTGGCAAAAGTTCGTCAAGAAGCACAAGAACATCTTCATGGTTCTTTGCGGGCACCACGCTGGAGAGGCCGTTCGCACAGACGCCGGCGATCACGGCAATCAGGTTCATCAAGTTCTGAGTGATTATCAACACTTAAACAATGGCGGAGAATCTTGGCTCCGCTATATGGTCTTTGAACCAAACGAGAACAAGATAAAGGTCTACACTTATAACCCTGTGCTAAACAAATTTCGTAATGCCCCATCCAGTCGTTTCGATTTGGATTACCCAATGAAAAGAGTGAAATAATCCGGAAACCTAATTTGCCCGCGGAAAAACCCGAAAAGGTCTCCCGCCTCAGCCCCATAAGGCTACCACTCAGCAAGTGCAGAATGTGTTTGGGGAATCGAACCCAACGAACATCGAATCCCCCGTTTTCAGGGGAAATACAGCTATCACGCTGATCACTCAGAAAAACCTTAATATTAATTTTTCAGTGGTTGCTTTTCACGAATGCAATAGAGCTTGTTGGCTCCGCGTAATAGCAACGCACCATCGGTTATAGCAGGCGTAGCCCAAAATAAGTCATCTAGTTCATTTTCCAGAAGAATCTTAAACTCTGGGCCGGATTTGATGACAAATGTCTTACCTGATTCATCCATGAGAAAGACTTTCTCTTCATCAGCCCACATACTAGCAGCAATGGATTTAGCGCTGGGCAACCGAGATTTGTAAGCCTCTTGTCCTGTCTTTTTGTTGTAACAGGTTAGAAATCCACGGCTACAAATGTATAGGTAATCACCGCTAACTACCGGCGAAGACATGCCAGGGCCTCCCCTTGGCTTTGCCCAGATAATTCCCTTGGGCATGTTGGTACTATCAAGTTTTGATTCCCCATTAATTGACGGCCCGATAGCTAAAAGCGGCCCTTGCCTGAAGGGGCCACTGTTTCCGAGGAAAATATATTTTCCATCCGATGCGGGCGATGCGGTAAAAGCTGAACGGGTGTTGGTTAGCTTCCAATTGGTTTTGCCTGAAGCCGGATCATATCCAGTGACGGTTCCTGAGCCACAAATAACTAGGTCGGTTCGCTTTTCATGTTTCCAAATAAATGGAGTAGACCAACTGGTCGTTGAAGAACGTTTTTGTTTCCATTGTTCCTTACCAGTAGCTGTATCCAGCGCCAGGACAAAAGAATCTTTGTCATTATCACACTGCAGAAATAGTTTGTCGTCGTTTAGCGTAAGTGAACTGCCTGTTCCAAAACCATTTCCGCTGGGGAAAGCACCAACATCAACGGACCATACAACTTTGCCTTTCAGATCAACGGCTGCCACTTTTCCAATTGAAGCAAAGTAGCCGAAGATATGTTTCCCATCGGTAACCGGTGATTCGGTTGAATAAGTATTGGATGGATGTATTGCGTATTTGGGTTGCTCACGCGCCACACTTCTTTCCCACTGTAAGGAGCCGTCTTTAAGGCTAAGGCATATCAACTTAAAATCTAGCGGTTCCATAGGCCTCTTCCCCCGCATATTTCGAACACCTCCAGCGTGGCCAAGCGGTTTTGTATTCTTAGAGTCTACAGCTGTTGTTATGATTACGCGATCTCCAATCACTATTGGCGAAGCCCAGCCGCCACCGGGAACAGGTTGGCTCCATGCCATATTTTTCTTCATGGACCACTGGGCAGGGTGCTTTAAATCGCCAATATACCCATTCCCATTTGGGCCCCTAAATTGAGGCCAATCAGCCAAAGACTGATTCACAAAAAACGCCCCCGACAGAAGGCACGCAAAGATAAAAACTGCAGTACGCATAGGTTGACATCCTTTCTCACTGGAGAAAGAGCTCAGTATATTTGTTTGCTGTGGAAACGCCACAAAACAATCCCTATAAACTTCTCTGTATTACCAAGATCCGGTACAATCCTCTGGGAAAATGAGTCATAAAACACGACAATCCGGAAAACTATATATCTGCCTTATCCTTTTTATCATTGGCCTTTTCATCCCTCGTGTAGAGTCAGCAGAAAAGATGATTAAGGATATTGAGTATGCAAATGTTCAAGGCCAAAGCCTAAAACTGGATCTGTATCTTCCGTCTGAGCCCCGAGGATCAGGATTGGTGGTGTGGATTCATGGTGGAGGATGGCGCAAAGGTAATAAAAGCAATTGCTTTATTAACTGGCTGCCAAAATACGGCTTTAGTGTGGCGAGCATCTCCTACCCTTTCAGCAATGTTGCAAAGTTTCCTGCTCAACTTCATGACTGCAAGGGAGCGGTGCGATGGTTGCGTGCAAATGCCTCCAAGTACGGCTTTAACCCCAATAAAATTTTTGTGGCTGGAGCTAGTGCCGGCGGGCATTTGGCAGCTCTTATGGCTACAACAGGAAGTCACAAGTTCTTGGAAGGGGTTACTGGCGGCAACCTCGACCAGTCTTCGTCAATTATTGGAGCAATTGATTATTACGGCCCAACGGATTTTGTCTTAAGGAGCAAGACTCAGCCCTCACGTGCAAATGAAAAAGGTTCTGTAGTTTATGATCTTCTTGGTGGTGGGGCCCATGAAAAGATAGCTGCCGCCAAACTGGCTTCTGCCTGCTATCATGTGAGCAATGACGATCAGCCGTTATTGGTCTTTCACGGAACAAGGGATAGAACTGTCCTCATCGATCAATCTAAAGCGATTGAAACGAAATACAAAGAAGCTGGATTATCTATTCGGTTTTACACAATTGAAGGTGCCGGGCACGGAGGTAATGTCTTTTATAAAGATGAAAATGCAAAGCGGCTGATTACGTTTCTAGGCGAGCAAATGAAATCTAAAACCAATTAAGCTCAAGCTAATCATCCAAAAAACTTCCCCCTAGCAAGATGAGGGTGTAAGACAGTCTTACGAGTGAATAGAATAGTTGCATTAACCATCGGCTTGTTTATTGCATTTTATGCTGGCGAATCATCAGCAAGACAGAAAAAAGCCGACATCTCTACAGCCCTATCTTCAAAAATTGGGGCAGCCTTAAAAGAAGTTGTCCATCGGGAAAAGATCCCAGGTATCATTGCAGGAATTACGTCCTCGGACGGCCTCCTTGCAGTCAGTTCAGAAGGGGTTCGCAAGATTGGTTCCCACGAAAAAATTACAAATCATGATCTGATACACTTGGGTTCCTGTACAAAAGCTATGACCTCCGCGATGTTGGCAACCCTAGTCAGTGAGGGTTTATTAAAGTGGGACACACTGTTGATTCAGGTGCTTCCTGAACTAAAGAAAGATGTTCATGCGAATTATCACTCAATCACTCTTTGGCAACTATTAACCCATAGATCGAGAGTGCCTGCCAATGCTGAGAACTGGTGGAAGTATCGCAACTTGGAACTAAAGGAAAGACGCATAGAAATAATTCGGGAAAATCTCAAGGCTGCACCAAAAGTGGGGCTGGGTGCCTATAACTATTCTAATTTAGGATACATGATTGCCGGTTGTATGGCTGAAAAGGTAACCGGACAAACTTGGGAATCGCTCATGCAGAAAAGAATATTTTCTCCGCTGGACATGAAGACTGCAGGATTTGGGCCTCCGGGTGCACTGGGAAAAATCATGCAACCATGGGGCCATCGGCGGATAGAACGTGAATGGAAGCCAAGACAATTTGATAATGCTGAAGCTTTGGGCCCTGCTGGTCGAGTGCACTGCTCGGTGTCGGATTGGGCAAAGTTTCTATCACTGCACTTGTCAAACTCTAACAAAGATTTGCTTTCCAAAAAGCTGCTTCAAAAAATAGTCACACCCACTGGTCAATATGCAGGTGGATGGGTAATTGTGGAACGAAATTGGGGAAAGGGAATCGTTCTAACGCATAACGGCAGCAACACTATGTGGTATGCAGTTGTCTGGGTTGCGCCCAAGTTAGACCGAACTTTTATTGTCGCCACTAATTCCAAAGATGAAAAATCGCGCAACATATGTGATAAGCTTATTGGGGAATTGATAAAAATTGATAGGGATCAAAGAGCTACTAAAGAAGACTGATTCCTACCATTAGTTTGAATGGATGCCAACGATCAAGAAAACCCAAACCAGTGCAAGTCACAATTAATGGGGCTTGCAGGCTGGATGGCCGTTTGTTTTGCCGCCTCAATGACAGGAGCCATCATCAGTCCAGATGATTGGTATGCAAACCTTGATAAGCCATCATGGAATCCGCCCAACTGGATATTTGGACCCGTATGGGTGACACTCTACTTCATGATGGCATTCTCTGCTTGGACGGTATGGAAACAAGGCGGTTGGGCAGAGCAACGCAAACCTCTAATTTGCTTTCTATGTCAACTCACATTGAACGCTGCCTGGACACCATTGTTTTTTGGCCTACATAAGCCTGCTCTGGCATTTGTAAACATAGTACTGCTTGGGGTGGTAATAGTCATTACCATGACCCATTTCTGGCGCGTCAGCTCCATAGCCACTTATCTTTTGATTCCTTATCTGGCATGGGTAAGCTTTGCCTCTTATCTCAACTTTACACTTTGGCAAATGAATTAATGACTATGCATTCCATTCAAAGGAGTAAGGTGAATCCTCTTAACTTCTTTAATTCCATATGAAAGACATTCGACTCATTGTTACCACTCTATTCGCATTTGCCGCCGCATCGACCCACGCCGCTAAGCCATTGATGTTTGACGCGAAGATTGGCTATTACAAGGATTTGTCCTACGAAGCGCTGACCGATAAAGGGCTGTCAGCGGCAGAACGCGCGCGGCTGTTTGGCGGTGAGACTGTTCATTATGGGGCGTTGACCGCCAAACAACGGGCGGCCAAAGAGAAGGAGCTGGCTGGCCTACTGGCCAAGCTGAATCACGACCTCACCAAAAAATGCGAAGCGGACATTCGCAAGTGGCTCGATAATCAGGCGCAGGCGTTGCCGGCGGCGTATGGCGGGCGCGACCTATTTCACGTGCGCGCGGCGGCGGGGATTTTCTTCCGGGCTTACGAGATTTTTGGCGACAAAAAATTTCTCGAGGCCGGCCAACGCGCGGCGGATCTCATTCTCAAGACACAATGGCCGAAGGGCCACTGGCCGTGGCCGGGCAAAGGCGAAAATTTTGTGCGCGTGCAGGATGGCTACACCACTGAGCCGTTTTGGATCATGCTCTACGCGCACAAGCTCACCGGTGACAAAAAGTATTTTGAATCCGCCCGGCGCTGCGCCGATGTGCTGCTGAGCATTCAGCGCCCCGCCGGCGGCTGGCCGGATCAATGGTCCTTCGACGGCCGCGCGTCCGGCAACACCGGCGTGCGCCACGGCATCTCCTTCAACGACAACGGCACCAACGCGCCGTTTCGCATCATGCTGATGATGTATCACCTCACCGGTGACAAAAAATACATCGCGCGGCTCAGCAAGCTCGGCAACTTCATCAAGCGAGCCAACTTCGGCGAAGGCAAAGTCGTCGGTTGGGCCGAGCAATATCACGACAACGCCAAGCCCACCCGCGCCCGCGGCTACGAGATCGAGCTGCTGTACCCGCGCACGTTGACCCGCGGCACCGGTCCGCTGCTCATTTGGCTGTATCTGATGACCGGCGACGAGGCGCACATGAATCTCATGAAAAAGGCCTACGCGTGGCATGAGCACGTGCGCAAACTGGAGCTGGACCCAGCGCGCATCGACACGTGGGATCGCATGGCCGACAGTTGGACCAATGCCGGCCGGCGCATGCACTATCGGCCCGGCTGGCCCGATGCGTGGCTGCCGGATGGCTCCAATTGGGGGCGCGTGACGGCGTTTAAAATGATTGCGTGGAACCCGGTCAGCCTCGACATGAAGAAAAAATACGGCGGCTTGGTTCATCGCTCCGAAAGCGATGGCGGCTTTCCCGGCAACTGCGGTTACCTCAAAAGATGGGGCGAAGACCTCCGCGCCGGCGGCAAGCATCCTGAGTGTTCGCTGGGCTTCAGCCATGCCTCGCGCGGCAATTCGCTCGCGCAAGTGCGCCGCGCCCTGTTGGAGCACAAACGCGGCGGCCACCAGGGCCTGTTAAAATTTTACAGCCACCCGACGAAATTCACGGCCGACCAGTATCTGCAGGCGCGCATCGCTGCCGCCAAACGGGCGCTCGATGCGCAAAACCAAAAACTGGCCGCCGATCCCGAAAACAAAGGCATCCTCGCCATCACCGATCCGTACAGTTTGCTCGCCCAAAAAGGCCGCTGGCACGGCGGTACCCTGCGGCGCGGCGAGCGCATCACCAAGTGGGGAGCCTCGTACAGCACCACCGGCCAATACGGCAGCGTGGCGTGGCATCAATGGCAGCTCGTTTACGACACCCTGCTCGCCACCGGCAAAATCGATGCCGCCTCCGCCGCGCGCGGCAGCCGAGGCGTGGAACACGTCGCCAGCATGAACCACCTCGATTCCTGGGACGTCCTCGGCGAATGGGGCACAGCCACGAACGAGGTGGAAAACTTTTTCAAGGTGCCGCTGCCGAAAGAGTAACGATGGTGGCGGCAAAATCTCATTGTCCTAAATTGAACAACCGGTAAAATTACGGCGCGTGGAAATACAGCCCGTGAACGCCAATTCAACCAGCAAACTATCGCGCCGGCGCCTGCTGCAAGCCGGAGGGATCGGCGCGTTGGGATTGGCGCTGCCGGAGCTGCTGCGCGGGGAGGACAAGCAGGCTTCGGCGAAGTCATGCATTTTCATCCACCAATACGGCGGGCTCAGCCAGTTGGATTCGTGGGACATGAAGCCCGAGGCGCCGCAGGAAATCCGCGGGCCGTATCGCCCCATCAAGACCGCCACGCCGGGTTTTCAGATTTGCGAACTGATGCCGCGCCTCGCCAAGCTCTCCGAGCAATACGCCGTTATCCGCTCGATGACCCACAAGGTGGCCGAACACAAGCTCGCCAATTCCATGATGCTCGCCGGGCGCGAAAATCCCGCGGCGGACGACCCCAGCTTCGGCGCGATGGTCGCCAAGCTGCGCCCCTCCAAGGCAAGCATTCCGGACCACGTGTGGCTGCAAAAATTCGGCGGAGGNGCCGCGCCGCCCGACCACACCTACCTCACCGGCGGCCACCTCGGCATGGCCT
The DNA here is from genome assembly GCA_002718935.1 of Verrucomicrobiales bacterium. Classification (GTDB taxonomy): domain Bacteria; phylum Verrucomicrobiota; class Verrucomicrobiia; order Limisphaerales; family UBA1100; genus UBA1100. The sequence continues at coordinate 6,498 of PBFV01000054.1, read as the reverse complement.
ACGCCCCGATGCTGCTCGGCCGCAATCACGATGACAACCCCGCCACGCCCGGTTTCCGCGTACGCGCCTTTGACACGCCGGAGAGCATCACGCCCGGCCAACTCGCCGATCGCCGCCGCCTGCTCGAGGCTGCCCAGCAACTTTCCCCCGTCGGCGGCACCGCCGAGTTCGAGGCCTTCGATTCCCATCAACAACGCTCCATTGATTTGCTCAACGGACGNGCCGCNAAGGATGCCTTTAACCTTGANCGCGAATCNNCACGCATGCGCGATCGTTACGGNCGCAANCCGCTCGGCCAACACCTGCTGCTCGCCCGCCGCCTCGTCGANGCCGGCACGCGGCTGGTCAATGTCGCCGCCTGGACCGGCCTCGGGCGCGGCGAAAAATTCGTGAGCGTNGAGACNTGGGACATGCACGGCAACGCNGACGTCGGNATTTTTGAAAACGGCTGGAACGGCCTGCCCTTCGCCCTGCCCCGCACCGACCAAGCCGTCGCCACGCTGCTNGAGGANNTNCGCGAACGCGGTNTGCTCGACACCACGCTCGTCGTNCTNNTCGGCGAATTNGGCCGCGCNCCGAAGATTAGCAAGGGCGCCAAGCGCATTGGGCGCAACCACTGGCCCGCGTGCTACTCCGCNATGCTCGCNGGCGCCGGCATNCGCGGCGGCGCGGTCTACGGCNCNTCCGACAAACACGCCGCCTACGTGAAAACCAACCCCGTCACCCTCCCCGACTTCACNGCCACCCTNTTCACCGCNATGGGNATCAACCCCGCCTCCCGCCTCGCCCCCGACGGNTTCACCATCCCCGCCAGCGAAGGCCGGGCGATTGATGCGTTGTTTTAGGCAAGAAACAATTNGTTCATTTAGACAGCAACTCAGAGCTCCCTTTTAAAAAACACTATCCGGATTCCACGCTGGAAGCGTANCAGCTAACAGCCGGTGGTCGAGCGCAGCGACACCACCGCTTTATATCCCAAAAAAATTNCCCCCCTTCGNGGTAGCGTTGTATCAGAACCGACATCCGGTGGTGGCGCTTTGCTTACCACCGGCTAATGACCATGAAGCCTCCGGCTTCAGTTTGGGCAATGCGAATTTGCCACTCAATGCTCAGTGATTGAACCGAAACTCCGAGGAAGTCAAGAGGCCCCATGCGATGTCGGAGATGGCTGNGGATTTTTGCTTGGGGNCGGCGNCGATTAACTTTTCNACCANGACGGTTTCCGCCGTGGTGGGGCGGCGGGTGAGGATGGTGAGGTACAATTCCTCGGCGAGGGGCTTGGGCTCGGTGATTTTCACGAGGCGGGCGGAAAGGGTGTTCAGCCAGCTGCGGATGGTGCTGCCGTTGGTGAAGAACAGCGCCTGATCGGCGGTGGCGTAAAAGTCCGTCTGCGGTTCGCCCGCCGCGCCGCCGAAGAGCTTGATGAAGTTGCCGGTGTTGCCCTTCAGCTTGTCGTACACAAATTTCTCCACGTGCTTCGCGCGGGCGGCTTGGCGCGCGGCGTCTTCCTTGGCCCCTTCCTTCAGCGGGTTCTTTTTGTTGAAGTCCACGATGCCGGCGTTGCGTTGGGCGGCGACTTGGCCGGTGGCTTCCATCATGCTCCAGCAAAGCTGCTCGGGCGTGAGATGCGTGAAGGCGCCGGTGGCCACGTTGCGGCTCCAGCGTTTGGTGACCGTTGCCACGGCGGCATCCACGCGGTCGCCGGATTCCTGTTGCGTCTTCGCGGCCAACGCCACCTTCGCCTGTGCAGCGGTGGTGCGCTTGGCGGCTTCGGCCATGCGCGATTGCACGGCGACCACGGCTTTTTGCGCGGCGGCCAACTTGCCGGCGGCATCCTTCGCCGCGGCATCGCGCTGGGCAAGCACAGTGGCGAGAGCGCCGACTTCTTTCTTAAACAGGGCATCAACCGCTTGCGCCTTGGCAGTGGCTTCATCAGCAAGCGCCTTGGCGGCGGTCAGCTTGGCTTTGAGCGCTTGCCCCTCGGCGTCATTGCGTTTAACCGCAAGTGCCAGTGCCTCGCCGGTGAGCTTGGCGGATTCGATGGACTGCGTCACCGCATCCGCCGCCGCCTTGGCCTCGGAGGATTTGGCGTCGATCAACTTTTGTTGCGCAGCGCGGGCAGCTGCGGCTTCGGTGCTGGCCTTTTGCGCGGTGGTCATGGTGGCTTGGGCCTTGGGCAATTCCGCGCCAGCGGCAGTCTGCGCGGCTTGGGCGGATTTCAATTCCTGCTGCAAGGTGGCGTTTGCCTTTTGCGCGTTCGCCAGCGCGGTCTGGGCGGCGGTCATCTCGGCCAGCACCTGGGCATCCTCCCATTGGCGCATGGCGCGGGATGCGGTGGCCTTGGCTTGCTCGCGCTTGGCGAAGGCGGTTATCCAAACTTTGTCCGCAGCTTGCACGAATTGGTCGGCGGCGGTCCATTTGGCTTGGGCGTCGGTGACGGCTTTCTCGGCGGCGGTGAGCTTGGCTTGCGCAGCCTTGTTGGCGGCGGCCTTGGCGGCGGTGTCTTTTTGCGAAGTGGCAACCTCGGCGGAGTATTTGTCGGCCTCGGCTTTAATCTTCGCGTAGGCAGCGGCGAGTTCCTTGTTGTCTTTCACCGCATCGGCGGCGACCTTGGCGGCAGTGGAAGCGGCGGCGACGGGCTTGAGCTTGGCTTGCTTGGCAGCGAGGGCTTTTTGGGAATCGGCGAGCGGCTTGACGGTGGCATCAAAGGCTTTCTTGGCGGCGGGCACGGCTTTCTTCGCGGTATCAATGGCGGCGTTGGCGGCGAGGCGGTCGCCGCGGGCCTTGTCGAGCGCTTCCTTGGCGGTGTCGAATTCCTTCTGCACCACCTCGCTGGCGGTAGATTGTTTTTTGAACACCTCATACAACGCGGCGACGTCCGGCGCGGTGAGGCCGGTGGGCAACTGGAAGCTGCGCTGGTACGCCTGGGTGCGGGCGATCTCGCGGAGGAAGGCGCGCACGTCGAATTTCATTTCCACGAGCCCGTCGGTGAGCAGCTCGAGCAAGGCGGGATGCGCAGCGGGATTGTCCGTGTGCAGGCCGTCGCGCGGCTCGACGACGGCGCGACCCATCAGGTGACCCCACAGGCGGTTGGCGATGTTGCGCTGGAACATGCGATTGCCCGCCGCCAGCTCGGCCAAGCGTGCGCGCCGGCTGTATGCCGGGATGGGCCGCAGATTTTTGTTTTTCGGATTGGGCTTCACCGTGTACTCGGCGCCGGACTTGACGACCGGCTCGGGGATTTCCACGCCCACCGGCAAGCGCGGGCGCGTGCGGCCGGAGACGTCGGTGAACACGCTCTTGAAGCTCACTTCGCCGGTCGGTTTCTCAGCGAGCAACGCGGGCTTCTTTTTGTCCGGCTGAAAAATGTACGACCGGCTGAGAAAGGCGTAGATGCCGTAGTAGTCGCGTTGATAATAGTCGGCGATATTCGGATGGTCATGACACTGGGCGCACTGAAGGTCCATGCCGAAAAACTTGCGGCCGAGGTCGCGCGTGACGAGGTTCACCTCGGCGTCGCGGTCCATGATGAATTTCGCGGCGGCGTACGGATGCTTGGCGGTGGTGGCGTTGCGATCGTTGTCGGAGGAAATAATCTCGGTGGCGAGCTTGTCCCACGGCTTGTTGGCGGTGAAGGAATCGAACAGGTACTGGCGCCACTCGGGCGTCTTCACGTGCTTGTCGGCGCGGCGGTCCATCAGCGCGATGTCGAAGGAGACCGCCATGTGGCGCGCGTACTCCGGCGAAGCGAGCAGGCGGTCAATCAGCGTGGCACGTTTGTTGGCGTCTTTGCTGTCGATGAACGCCCGCGCCTCGGCACTGGACGGAATGCGCCCGGTGAGGTCGAGATGCGCCCGCCGCACAAACTCCGCATCCGACGCCGGCCCGGCGAGGGCGCCGATTTGGCCACCATCGATCAGCTTGTCGATGCGCAAATGCAACGGCTCCGCCGCCGAGGCAGCCACTGCCGCAAAGCACAGGATGACGCGCAACCATTTCACGTTCATTGGAATATGACGCGGCCGGATTATTCAAAAATCCGGAAAAAATGACCCCGATTTACTTGATCGGCGAGTAATCCACCGCCTTCATGTAGGTGGAGGCGGGGCGTTGGGCGAGGATTTTGCCGTCCTTCACTGACGCCGCGCGGGCCTTTTTCCAGTCGGCATCGCCGATGAATCCCTGCCAATTCTTGCCCGCCTGCTTTTTGCTCTTGTGGGAAATAATGTACGTGAGCGTGTTGGCCTTGCCCTTGTTGGCGTCCATCGGCGTCCAGTAGGCGATGTTGGACATGCCGTGCTTCTCGAACAACGCGCAGGTGTGATCGCGAAAACGGGCGTGCAGATTCTTGAGCCGATTCTCCGCGGTCACGTAGGTGCGTAGCTCGAACACGCGGATAGCCTTGGTCGTGATAGCCTTCACCGCCGGCGAGTAATCCACTGCGCTGAGAAAGGTACTCTCAATCTTGGCCACCAATCGGCCGTTCTTGGTGGACGCCGCGTAGGCCTTTTTCCAGTCCGGATCATTCAGGAACGCCTCAAACGATTTGGCGTGTGCCGCGCGGTTCGGCGAGCTGATCACGTAAATGAGTCGGTTATCCTTGGCGTCCAGCGGCACCCAATAGCCGATATTGGTGAGCCCATGCTTTTCGAACAGCGCGCAAGTGTGGTCGCGGAACCGCGCATTGAGCGCCTCCAGTTTGCCCTCCGCCGCCGTGTAAATGCGCAGCTCATAACAACGAGTGTCCTCCGCGAAAACGCCCGCGGCCAAAATCAAAAATGCAAAGAAAGGAATGATGCGTTTCATGTGTGCCGTGATGTTGAGGCACGCCACCCGAAAGGCAACTTCAAAAGGAGATGTCCGTTGGGTTCGATTCCCAAAACACATCCAACTCTTTTCTAGGTTATTCCAATTGGAATCTGTGGGTTCCTGGAATTCCTGTAATTAGATTCAGAGATGACTCAGAGAATTAGTCGTGGAGAAAACTGTGTTATCTGTGTCGAGATATGTGAGATCTCCCGGGAGAATTGGGTCTTACCGTGATTGATGAGTTATCTGAGATGATTGGGTGGGTGAAGAGGGGAAAGAGGTTTACTTTTTTGGTTTCTCGAGATCGCAGAGGGTTATTCTCTTATCAAAGCAAGTCCAAATGTATGTCCTGCAGCAATGGCTGCTACGTTATTTAGTAGCCCCGCTTGTGGAACAACCGCGGGATTTGTATCCACTCCGATTTCTCTAGCCCCTCCCCACGCATAGACAACGCCATCTGCATCTAGGGCAAGACTATATTGATACCCTGCATCAATCGCTAAAATCTTTTTGCCTTCCATAGTAACAGGCATAGGGCCGCATTGATGGTAATTATTATAACCGAAAACATGCACCTTGCCATCTTCGGTCAAAGCAATGCTGTGATTCTCACCAGCAGCAATTTTGATAACATTATTTAGTCCTTCAGGAGGACTAATCTTCCCCCGATAACTGGAACCCCAGCCGACAATTGTCCCGTCTTTTTTTACAGCCAAATTGTGTTTCTCACCTGCGGCAACAGCGATGACATCCCTCAAGCCGTCCGGCGGCCGAGCAAGGCCTATATCTTCGCCTCGGCTGTCATTCCTGCCCCAACCCACAATCTCACCATTTTTTTCAGTGCTAAAGTCTGCCACGAAGCCGCGGAAATTGATACTACGTCGGTTAATCCTTCCGGAGGTGTGGAGCGCCCATAAGAATTGGCACCCCAGCACACAACCGTTCCATCGCCTTTTAATGCAACGCTGTGATTATAGCCTGCATCGATTGCTACCACGCCCTTTAACCCATTGGGGGGGGTAGCTTGGCCTTGGGAGTTATCCCCCCAACCAATGACGCTGCCGTCTTTGAGTAAGGCTAAAGCATGTGACTGCCCGGCTGCAATCGCCTTCACATTTCTTAAACCTATCGGAGCCTGTAACGTCCCCCAACTCACCAATCGGAAGGCACTTTCTTTGGAGGCCGGTCTAGGTTTTTCCGCAGTTACACACCCCACATTTAGCAAAGCAACGGCAAGTACTGTAACAAATAGTGTGAGTTTAGATTTCATGATAAAGGTATCGGATTGTGTTCCAGTTTGGTCGTCCGAAATGCTGGCCCTGCCCACTGATGGCTGCAACCTTTTTTTGCACTTCCCAATTCAGAGAAGTTCAGAGACTCACCAACTCAATCCCACTGTTCTCACCGATTCTCCTGAGAAACACTGAGATTCATCGAAACGAAGAATCCCACACACCAATAGCACTGAGACATAGGGAGAACATTGCGAGAATTGGGTCTCTCAGTGTTTTCTGGCTGATCGGGGGAATAGCTGTTACCCCAGAAAACGGGGGTTTCGATGTTCGTTTGGTCCAAACTTAGGATCGTTTTCAAGCCGTTTGGCAGCTTGAGCAAAGTCCGAAAAACTCCAGTTGGTGGGTGACGTTTTTGAAACCGTGTTTCTTGGCAATTCTAGATTCCAATTTTGAG